>PMUM01000081.1 GCA_003166855.1 Acidobacteriaceae bacterium
CCACGGAGGACACAGAGGACACGGAGGGAATCTGGGATTCCTCTGCGATCTCGGCGTCCCCTGTGGTGAAGACTTTCTTGTGGAGATGACCTCGCACGCATTGCCGGTATATGCTGGGAGCCCCAGGAGGCTTTCCGTGAAACGAACTTTTGCCGTTGCTGGTCTTGTCGTCTACGCCGCGCTTGCGTTTGCCCAAACCGCGACTCCGCCCGCCAAAGCCCCGGCTGCACCTGTGGCAGCTCAAGGGCCGACCAAAGATCCGGTCGCGTCTTCGCTGCGCTTGCTGCTGCAACGCTCACAAAACAACACCGTAGGGGCCATTGAGGCGATGCCTGCGGACAAATTCTCCTACAAGCCCACGCCCGATCAAATGCCATTTGCGCACCTAGCCGTGCACGTGGTCGAGTTCAACAACTCTTTTTGTGCCAAGGCGGCGGACGTTGCCGCACCCAAGGTGGATGGACCCAAAGAGAGTGATTCGAAGGATACGCTGGTGGCGGCGGTCAAAGCGTCGTACAGCTTCTGCGGCGATGCATTGAGCAAAATGGACGACTCGAAGCTGGGCGACAGCATTGAGCTGTTTGGGGGCCGGCAGGCGCCGCGAGCCATGGCGGCATTGATCCTGGCGAGCGGTTGGGCCGATCACTATAGCGCGGCTGCGATGTATTTGCGGCTGAACGGTATTTTGCCGCCATCGGCGCAATCGAAGAAGTAGCTTCAAAGCAGATTGCAATTCGTCACCAGCTCCTGGACGGCCGGGGGCCAGGTTCGCCGTGTCTTTCCGCGGCGAGTAGAATGGGGGCGGAACAAATTCCTCATCTTCCAATACGAATGCGGGGGGACATCATGCGACGCACGCTTTGCATTCTTCTGCTTCTTTCAGCAACCGCAGTTCTCGCACAAGACAAAAATCCGGTCACTTCGGTAGTAAAGGAAATATTGCCCCGGCAGCAGAAAAACCTGGTGGCTGCGGTCGAAGAAATGCCCGCCGGTAAGTTTGGCTACAAACCCACTGAGCAGCAGATGACATTTGGCCATCTCGTGCTGCATATCGTCGAGTCGAACAACTACCTCTGTTCGAAAATCGGTGACGTGCCCGAAGTCACGGCGCCGGTGCCGCTGAAGGAATCCGATGGCAAAGACAAGCTGGTGACAACACTGAAGGCGAGCTTCGAATTTTGCAGCACCGTGCTCGGCAAAGTGGATGACTCCAAACTTGGCGATGAAATCGAGCTATTTGGCGGGCGCAAAGGGCCGCGGGCGTTTGCCCTGATCATGCTCACCAACGACTGGGCTGATCACTACAGCTCGGCCGCGATGTATCTTCGCCTGAATGGATTGCTGCCGCCGACGGCGCAGCCGAAGAAGTAGCTCTCGGTACTCAGTACTCAGTACCCGGTACTCAGAATTTCGCTGCGGGCAGAAGGGCTGATACCGGGTCTATTTAATCTGCACGAGTTCGTGGGACGCGGACGCCTCGGGCATCGGCGGGGCGGGGTGCTGCGGGGCGCGCCAGGAATCGAAGATCGAAACCTGATGCACACATGATACGGTGCAGTGCGGGGCGCAGGATTTTTCGGTGAGATATTCGCGGCGCAGGTCGTCGCGGGTGTAGGTGGCGAGGGGGACTCCGGGATATCCGCGCTGCTGCGAGCAGTAGTGCACGAGTCCGTCTTCGCAGATGTAGAGATAGCGGCCGCCGGCCCGGCAACGCCAGTCGTTGGGCTGGCCTTTCGCAATGTTGTCCTGAAATGAGTTGATGCGGGTGAAACTGCTTTTCTCCAGCGCCTGCATTTCGTGGTAGATGCGGCGCTCTTCGTCGCCCAGCGGTTGCAGTTGTCCGCTGCCATCGTGAATGATTCCAATCGTTGACGTGAAGCCGAGTTCAATTGCGCGCTTGCCGATCACGAGCGCGTCCTGCGGATGGGTGATACCGCCGCCGACCACGGAGTTAATGTTGACATGAAAGTCGGCGTGCTCGGCGAGCAACTGCAGCTTCTTGTCGAGAACCTTCAGGCTCTTCTTCGAGACTTCGTCGGGATTCACGTTGTCGATGGAAATCTGCAGCCACTCGAGGCCCGCGCGGTTCAGGCGCTGAATGCGCTCGGCGACCAGCAGGTATCCGTTGGTGATGAGGCCGGCGATCATGCCGTTGGCGCGGATGCGGCGGATCACGTCGTCGAGTTCGGGATGCATGAGCGGCTCGCCGCCGGAGATCGTAACGACCGCGGTGCCGAGCGAGCCCAGCTTGTCGATGCGGCGGTACATTTCGTCGATCGGCACAGGCTTAGAGAAATCGTCGTACTCGTTGCAGTAGGTGCAGGCCAGGTTGCACCGGCGCATTGGGATGATGTGCGCCAGCAGCGGGTGGTCAGTGGAAGCAAGCGCGCGGACGGCCATGTTTGCCCCGCGCAAGTTGCGGTGCAGGGCTTTGGCGCGTCGGCGCAAGGTTGTAAGTACAGATGGCATGAGGATTACCTTCTATTACAGCACAGGCAGGGGCTTCCGCGCATGCATGGCGACAGTGTTTGGGGATATTTGCGGGGCGAATGGGGAAAGATTTCAGCCGTGCGAGAGCGGGAAATCACTTGGGCGGAAGGAACTTGCGCCAGGATTCATCTCTCGGCCAGAGGTCATGACCGGCTTCACGCAGAATGTCGAGGGCCCGAGCGTGTTCCTCCGGAATTAACACATAGTCGGTGTCGTAGGTCGAGATCGCGAAGATCGGGATGTCGTTTCTCGACAGCGGCTCGATGAAGGAGAGCAGGACTCCGGTCTGCGAGAAGGGGAACGGGCCTTCGAGCTTCAGGCAGATCCAGTGGTGCTGCGAGTCAACGTCCTGGGGAAGATTGTCTGCCGGGCAGACGATCGAGAGTTCGTCGGGGGTGCGGGTGATTGAGGTGAACTCTCTTCTTGTGGCCCATTCGGGAATGGGTGCGTCGGGGGCGAGACGGACGATTGCGTAGGGGCCGGGGAGCCAGCGGAATTTGAGTTGGTGAAGAAAAACCCTCTGTCCTCCGTGTCCTCTGTGGTTGATTGTCCTCTACAGAATGTACCGCGACAGATCCTGATCTTTCACGATGTCGGTCAGCATCTTGCGAACATAATCGGCGTCGATCGTGACGTGCTCGCCCTTCTTCTCCGGAGCATCAAAGCTTAACTCGTCCAGCACCCGCTCCATGATCGTATGCAGCCGCCGCGCCCCGATGTTCTCCGTGCTCTCGTTCACGCGAAAGGCAAAGTGCGCAATCTCGTCCAGCGCTTCTTTCGTGAACTCCAGCTTCACGCCCTCAGTCTCCAGCAAAGCTGTGTACTGTTTCACCAGCGACGATTTCGGCTCCGTAAGAATCCGCACGAAGTCTTCCATCGTCAGCGACTGCAGTTCGACGCGAATCGGAAACCGCCCCTGCAACTCGGGGATCAGGTCGCTCGGCTTGGACACGTGAAACGCGCCCGCCGCAATAAAAAGAATATGGTCGGTTCGAACCATGCCATAGCGCGTGTTGACAGTCGTGCCTTCGACGATCGGAAGAATGTCGCGCTGCACGCCCTCTCGCGAAACGTCCGGCCCATGCCCGCCTTCGCGCCCCGCGATCTTGTCGATCTCGTCGAGAAACACAATGCCGGAATTTTCCACGCGGTCAATCGCCATCCGCGTGACCTGATCCATGTCGATCAGCCGTTGCTCTTCTTCCTGAATCAGATATTCGAAGGCCTCGTTGACCTTCATCTTCCGCTTCTTGGTGCGCTGCCCGAAGATGTTCGGCAACATATCTTTAATGTTGACGTCCATTTCCTCCACGCCCTGGTTGGTCAGAATCTCAAACGACGGAAAATTGCGTTCGCGCACGTCAATCTCCACCGTGCGATCGTCCAGCTTTCCCTCGCGCAGTTGCTGACGCAGTTTTTCGCGGGTCCGACTCGAAGACTCCGCCAACGCCGTGCTCCCATCAATCACCACGCCGCCCGCAGTGGTTGAACTCCCGTCCGCACGTGGCGGAGGCGATGGCGGGAGCAGAATGTCCAGCAGCCGTTCTTCCGCATTCAGTTCAGCCTTGTCGGCAACGTCTTCCAGCTTTTCTTCGCGCACGTTGTCGATGGCAATCTCCACCAGATCGCGCACCATCGACTCGACATCGCGCCCCACGTAGCCGACCTCGGTAAACTTCGAGGCCTCGACCTTCAGAAATGGAGAATTCGCCAGCTTCGCCAGCCGCCGCGCAATCTCGGTCTTGCCCACACCTGTGGGCCCGATCATGATGATGTTCTTGGGGATAATTTCTTCGGCGAGTTCCGGAGTGAGCTTTTGCCGCCGCATGCGGTTGCGCAAGGCAATGGCCACGGCGCGCTTGGCGTCCTTCTGGCCAATCACGTGTTTGTCGAGTTCAACCACAATCTCGCGCGGAGTCAGTTCATCCAGCGCAAGCTGTTCTTCTTCAGCGGAAGAGGGAAGATAAATGGCCATAATCAGTTCTCAGTTCTCGGTTCTCAGTCAGCCGGTATTTGCTGAGAACTGAGAACTGGGAACTAAAGCTCTTCAATCGTTACCTTGTCATTGGTATAGATGCACATCTTGCCCGCAATCTTCATTGCTTCTTCGGCAATCTGCCGGGCGGAAAGTGTCGTATGCTCCGCCAGCGCCTGCGCCGCAGCCTGCGCGTAAGGCCCGCCGCTGCCGATCGCCGCCACCGCGCCGTCGGGCTCAATCACGTCGCCCTGCCCGCTGAGCAGAAACGTCTGCTCCTTATCGCTTACCAGCAGGAGCGCTTCCAGGTGGCGCAGGAACTTGTCGGTGCGCCAGTCCTTGGCCAGTTCCACCGCGCCGCGTCCCAAATTTCCGTGATACTGCTCGAGCTTGGCCTCAAACCGGCTGAACAGGGTGAACGCGTCCGCGGTCGACCCGGCAAACCCGGCAACGATCTTGTCGTTGTACAGCCGCCGGATCTTTTTCGCCGTATGCTTGATCACCGACTCTCCCAGCGTGACCTGGCCGTCGCCCGCCAGGACGACCTTCCCGTCCCGCCGGACCGACAAAACTGTCGTGGATCGTATCAGTCGCTTCGTAGTCATAAGCGCAATTCTTGATTATAACAGCGCCTGCGCACCAGGCCCCAGCCGCCCGCTAACACCAGTATTTCCCGCTATTTATAGAGTGCTTCGGTAACCACTCCGCAGATTACCGCTGTGACATTTACCCGCCTCGCCCCAGCCCGTACTTTGTAGTTCATGCCCCAGTCTGCAGCAATTTTGTGTCACGACAAACGATCTCTTCAAACGCTGAAAACCACGCTCGAAGAGCTTGATATCGAACTGGTTAACTGTCCCTCGGGGCAGGCGGCGCTCGAAACGGTCATGACCGGCCAATGCTCCACGCTCATTGTGGATTTCGATTTGCCCGGCGCCGATGAAGTCATCCGCATGGCGTCGCTGTTGCCGCCGGTCCAGAAGCCCACGCTACTGGCGATTGCCTGCCGCGCATGGCCCGGCACCGGACAGGCCTTCCAGTCTGGCGCCAGCCGCATCCTGTATCGGCCCGTCGAGCCCGAGCAGATCAAGGAAGCGCTCAAAGACGAAAAAAAATCGCGGAAATCAAACCGCCGCAAGGCCACTCGTTACGATGTGAAAACGCTCGTCTATTTGGACCTGGAAAACGGAACGATTCCCGGCGTCAGTATCGACATCGGCGAGCACGGACTCGCCGTGCAGGCTACCGAAACCGTCCCCATGGCCTCGAACCTGGCCTTCCGCTGCGTCCTGCCCGGCACCAAGGTGACGCTGCAGGGACACGCCGATGTGATCTGGGCCAGCGATCAAGGCCGCGCCGGACTGTTCTTCTCGAAACTCAGCCCCACATCCCGAAAACACCTCAAGCACTGGCTGCACAAGCGCAGCGCTCACAGCAAAGAAAAAGACGACCACACCGTGCGCGACCTGATGCCGCCCGAAGACGCACACGTCGAATTCGCCGCCTCCGAATAGCTCGCAACAACTCTAGTCGCGGAGCGACGGCATGTGACAGCCCAGGACGGAAGTCCTGGGTAAGCCACCAAAGGTTGGAACCGAGTCCCGCAGGGACGGCACGGTTTCTCACGCACGCTTCTCAGCTTCGAAGATACTCAGGCAAGTTTTTCTCTGCCTGAATATCCCACCGTTTCTGCTTCTCGTTTTCGCCCGTTGTGTCCTAGAATCTCTCATTCGCACGAGTTGGAGGAGGCACCCACTGCCCACATCTTCCCAAACCGCTGTTGCCTTCAACGGCCACTCCATGGTCGGACCGCTCCAACGCGTGCTGGTGTGCTCTCCCCGCACCGCGGGATGGGACCAGCCGGAACGCGTCGCGCGTTGGCGCGACCTAGTCTTTCATCATCCGCCCGAGTTCGCAATCGCTCAGGAGCAGCATGAAACACTTTGCCGCGAACTCACCGCGGCCGGCGCCGAAGTCCTCGAACTCGCACCCGCGCCGGAACTCTCTCTCGACGCCGCCTATACCCACGATGCCTCTCTCGCCACCGATTTCGGCCTGATCGTCATGCGTCCGGGCAAACCGAATAGAGTCTTCGAAGGACAACACCAGGGCGCATACTGCCTGCGGTTCGCGATTCCCACGCTGGCCGAAATCATCGCGCCCGGCACCACCGAAGCCGGAGACATTCTCTGGCTCGACTCGAAGACTCTGCTCGTCGGCCACGGCTATCGCACCAACGCCGCCGGCATAAGGCAGCTTCGCGATCTTCTCTCGCCCAAGGGAATCGAGGTTCTCTCCGCGCCGCTCCCCTACGGCCCCGGCCCATCCGCCTGCCTGCACCTGATGTCGTTGATCAGCCTGCTCGACGAACAGACCGCGCTGGTGGATCTTCCCTGGCTGGCGGTCGAAACGGTGGAACTCCTCAAGTCGCGCGGATTCCAATTCATCCAGATGGACGATTCCGAACGCGAGACGCTGGCCTGCAATGTGCTCGCCCTAGGCGGGAAGCGCCTGCTCGCCATCGAAGAGAATCACAAGACGAACGACCGCCTTCGCCAAGCCGGATTCGACGTCCGCACCTTCCCCGGCAGCGAACTCTGCATCAACGGCAGCGGCGGCCCCACTTGCCTAACCCGCCCGCTGTTGCGAGGGTGAGCTGAGTTTCCCCGGTAGCCATCGTGCCACCTACACCCTCCGCAGCGGGATCAGCGCGCGCAGTCTCACATCCCGCAGATACAAGTCGCCCCAACCCATCATTCCCACCACGACGGGCATCGGATACGTTGGATCGCCCACCCGCAGATTCGTGACCGTTGCTGCGCCCAGCAGTCCCGTCATCAGGATCGCTCCCAACACAGCCGTCCGCGGGATCAGATAAACCACTACACATACGACCTCCAGAACCCCGATCGGCACAACGAGATGCTCCCCGATTCCGTGGCTGGCAAACCCTTCGATCACCGAGGGTACCTTCATGATCTTCATCACTGCGCCCAGCAAAGTCAGCAGAGCCGGCACCACACTCATGATTCGTCCCGTCCACAACGTCGCCTTTGAAACCGAACCCGTTAGCGTCCCTGATTCCATATCTTTCTCCAAACGTATTTGTTTTTGTTGCCTCACAGATTCCGCAAGTTTCATCCTGCGGATCGTGCTCGTCAACAGTGGAGGGCCCGCAATCCTCATTCAAGGCTCTTCGCCAAAGGCAAGCTCCTTCTCTATCTTGCAAGCGAGCCCAGCAGTTCGCCCAGACGATCCAAACTCTGCGTCCATCCCATCTCCATCCCTTTGAGATACTGCGGAGCCACCGCCGTTGCCTTGATCACGCGAAGCTGCAAAGTCAGCGCGGTTTTCCCCCGCTCGTCTACAAAAGTCACGGTGCTCAGCACGTCGAACATCGAGTTGCCTTTATCGTCCAACGCGCTGCTCACAAAGACCAGCCGCTCGGGCACAACGATTTCCTGAAACACGCCCGTCATCGGATACACCACTCCATCCGGCGCCCGCATATGAATACGGATCGCTCCCCCCGGCCGCACATCCACCTCGCACACCGGATTCGTAAACCTCTTCGGTCCCCACCATTGCGCCACGTGTTTTGTCTCGGTCCATGCCTTGAAGACCAGCTCTCTAGGCGCGTCGAACACGCGCGTCATCACCAGATCCCATTCCGAAGATTCCAGCGCGGCGCTAGCCTTTTCGTTTTGTGCGGACATGTTTCTTCTCCTTCGCTCTGCTTTTCGAATCCTGCCCTTTGAGTTCCTGCAGATAGTCATCCAGCCGGTCGAAACTCTCCTCCCAGAATCGGCGGTAGTGATCCACCCATCCCGCCACATCCTGCAGCGGAGCGGCCCGCAGCCGGCAGGGCCTCCACTGTGCCTCGCGCCCACGCGCAATCAGCCCCGCCCGCTCCAGCACTTTCAGATGCTTGGAAATCGCCGGCATGCTCATCGCAAAGGGCGACGCCAGTTCCGTCACCGACGCCTCCCCCGATGCCAGCCGCGCCAGGATCGCCCGCCGCGTGGGATCCGCCAGTGCTCCGAAGGTCTCGCTCAGCCGATCATTCATTGGCTTAATAAACCATCAAGTTAAATAACTAGTAGGTTAAATACACCCCAAGCCAGCCGCTTGTCAGCAGGTTTTCGATTCGTTCCAAAGTAGGCGACAGCCCACCCTGGCGGAATGGTTCAGCCAGAATTGCCTTTAGCGTTGGTATGATCTTTCTACTTAATAGAAAATCGCTTCGGGAAAGAGTCTACGGATGCCATCTTCGTATCATCGACTCCTGATCGTGTGTCTCATGATCGCCGCCGTCTCCTCAGCGTCGGCGCAGACCGTCCCTTCGCCGTCCGGAACCACCCTCGACGCCGTAACCAGCTCCCAGCCCCTGCGCGATGGCATTGAAATCCAGGCCGGCTCGGCGACTCTGCGCATTACTGCCCTCCGCGACGACATCATCCGCGTGCGCATCGCTCCCGGCGCTCTCCCCGAAGACGCTTCCTGGGCAGTTCTCCCCGCCGCGCGCACAAAATCCATCGACGTGCAACCGATCCAGGACGAAGCCTCCGTCGGGTTCCACACCGCCGCACTCGATGTCCGCGTGGAGCGCAATCCTCTCCGCCTCGTAATCCGTGATCTCGCCGGCAACGTCATCTCCGCCGACGCCGTGGGACGTCCCGTACGCTTCCAGCTCGGCGGCTTCACCATCTCCAAGCAGATGCCTGGCGGAGAGAACTACTTTGGTCTCGGCGACAAGGCCGGATCGTTCAACCGCCGCAATCAAGCTTTCACGCTCTGGAACACCGACATCGGCCCCCAGGAATCAACCGACCCGCTCTACAAGGCCATCCCTTTCTTTCTCGGCATCAACGGCACACGCAGTTACGGCCTCTTCCTCGACAACACCTGGCGCACCTGGTTCGACTTCGGCAAGCAGGCCCGCGACGCGATCGCCTTCGGTTCCGAAGGCGGACCGCTCGACTACTACTTCCTCTACGGCCCCACCCCGAAGCAAGTCGTGGAAGGCTACGCCTATCTCACCGGACTGCCGCCGCTCCCTCCGCTGTGGGCGCTCGGATTCCAGCAGTCCCGTTACAGCTACACTCCAGAATCGCAAGTGCGTGACGTCGCCAAACGTCTGCGCGCCGACGCGATTCCTTCCGACGTCCTCTATCTCGACATCGACTACCAATATAAGAACCGCCCTTTCACCGTCGATCCGAAAACATTTCCTGACTTTCCCGGCCTGATCTCGGATCTGCGCAAAGATCATTTCCGCACAGTCATCATCACCGATTTGCACATCGCGCACGTAGCCAATCAAGGCTACTCACCCTTCGACACCGGAGAAGCCGGCAACCACTTCGTGAAGAATCCCGACGGCACCGACTTCATCGGCATCGTGTGGCCCGGCCCCGCGGTCTTTCCCGACTTCACCCGCGCCCAAACTCGCGAATGGTGGGGCAGCGTCTACACCGAGTTTGTGAAAGACGGCGTCGCCGGTTTTTGGAACGACATGAACGAGCCCTCGGTCTTTGACGGACCCGGCATGACCATGCCGCTCGACACGGTTCATCACATCGAAGAGCCCGGATTCACCACGCGTACCGCGACCCACGCCGAGATTCACAACATCGTCGGACTCGAAAACGCCCGCGCCACTTACGAAGGCCTGCTCAAGCTGCGTCCCGACGAGCGTCCCTTCGTTCTCACCCGCGCCACATATGCTGGAGGCCAGCGCTACGGCTTCACCTGGACCGGAGACAACTCCGCCACCTGGAACCACCTTCGCCTCGCCACGCAGATGGTGCTGAATCTCGGCGTCAGCGGCATTTCCATGGTCGGCGCCGACGTCGGCGGCTTCGGCAGTTCGCCGCCGCCCGCTCTGCTCACTCGCTGGGTTGAACTCGCAGCCTTCTCGCCGCTCTGCCGCGATCACGCCTCCAAAGGCACGCAGCCCCACGAACTTTGGGCCAACGGACCCGAGCAGGAAGCCATCCGCCGCCGCTACATCGAAACCCGTTACAAGCTCCTGCCCTACATCTACTCGCTCGCCGACGAATCCTCGCGCACCGGGCTTCCCATGATGCGTCCCGTCTTCCTCGACTTCCCCGAGATCTTCGCGCCTAACTCCGGCGGCTTCGATCATCTCGACACCGAATTCCTGCTCGGCCCCAGCTTGCTGATCGCTCCACCTCCATTCGCAGAGACGCTCGGCGACTACTCCGTCTCCTTCCCGAAAACTCACGAGTGGTATGACTTCTGGACTGGACTCAAAGCGGCGCCTTCCCCGCAAGCGCCTCCGATCGCCGCGATCGTGACCGCCCTCAACCTGGGAGCGGAAATTTCCTGGCCGCGCGCCATCCATCCCCCGCTCGAAACCCTGCCAGTCTACGTGCGCGATGGCAGCATCATTCCGACCCAACCCTTGATCCAGAACACGGACGAAACGCCCAAGGGTCCACTCGAGCTTCACGTCTATCCCGGCCCGCAGTGCAGCGGCTCCATCTACCTCGATGATGGCCATACCTTCGGCTACCAGAAAGGCGAGTACCTGCGGCAAAGCTTCACCTGCGAATCCAACGACAAGGCAATTCGTCTGACTTTCCACAAGCGCGAAGGCTCCTTCGTTCCCTGGTGGAAGTTTTTCGAGGTGGTGATTTACGACTGGCCGTCGGCCCACGCCGAGGCCAAGTTCTCCAGCAGCACGTATCCGCTGAAGACGACCTACGACCCGAAGCAGCACGCTCTGCACATGACACTGGCAGATGTGTCAGCAGAGGCCGAACTCACCGTCCGCGGCAGGTCCGCCCACTGATCTCATCGCCCCAGGCGCCCGGCAAGCTTTCGGCGCCATAAGGGCGAGGGATTCTTGTGGTCGCTCTGCTGTGAAAACGACCACGGCCTGGTCATCAACAATCGCGACCGCGGGGCTTTAGAGAGCGCGTGAGAACCGGATTTCTGGGAGAACGGTGGAACAAACAAACACCACCAAAATCCAGCCGCGAAGCGGCGGCATGTGATAGCCCGGCACGGAAGTGCCGGGTAGGGTGGGAAGAGAGAGCGAGTCCC
>PMUM01000064.1 GCA_003166855.1 Acidobacteriaceae bacterium
CCCCATAAGCGCTAACTTAAGGAACAGGTTTTAGTGTTCGCGGACCTATTCTTGGTGGATGCGTATCCTCGAAGAAAACTGGAAGGTGCTCACGTCGTTCTTTCCCACAGGATGGCAGCAAATGGCGTGGCAGTCAGGTGCGGTCGAGCGATTGCGTAAGTTTCGATCGCCTGACGTGCTGTTGCGTTTTCTAATGCTGAACGTGGCGCGGGGTTACTCGTTGCGGGAGACGGTTGTGCGCGCTAAGCTGGCGAACTGGACCGACATTTCGGATGTCGCCTTGCTCAAACGCCTGCGTAACAGCGAGGAGTGGCTACGTTGGTTGTGTATCGAATTGCTTCGGGAGAACGTCGCATACCGGCTCGAAGAAGGTACCAGTCGGGCGATCCGGATTGTGGATGGCACGATCGTCAGAGAGCCAGGCAAGACGGGGAGCCAATGGAGGATTCTGTACAGCATCAGACTGCCGAGTTTGGTCTGTGACTTTTTCGAGGTCACGGCCACGATTGGCGAAGGCAGTGGCGAGTCATTGAACCGTCTGCCTGTGGGTCCGCACGAACTCATTCTCGCGGATGCCGGCTACTGCTCAGTCGGTGGCATTGAGTATGTTTGGCAACATGGTGCTGATGTGTTGGTTCGTGTCAACCCTCAGAGTTTCGTGGCGTACTCGCCATACGGCAGACGTTTCTCCCTCCTGCCGCGATTACGCACTTTGTCCAAAGTGGGGCAGTTCGGTGAATGGCGGGTTGTCCTTCATGGTCAAGGTTCGGCGTTTGCAGGCCGGTTGTGTGCAGTACGAAAGAGCGACTGCGCGGTTCAACAGGCTCATCGGCGTTTGCTGCGCAAAGCGAGTAAGAAGCAAATGATCACTAGGCCGGGAACACTCGAATTTGCTAAGTACATCATCGTGTTTACGACCCGCTCCAGTGGTTCGACGGCGGACGTTCTGAGACTTTACCGTATGCGTTGGCAAATTGAGCTGGTGTTTAAGCGGCTGAAGAGCCTTGCCCAACTGGGGCACGTGCCCAAGCATGACGACCGCAGTTCCCGCGCTTGGCTTTATGGGAAATTGCTTGTCACGCTCCTGGCACAAAAATTGATTCGCATCGGGCGCGATATTTCCCCCTCGGGCTAGCCATCCTCGGCGCGGGGGGGCCATGTAGTCCATCGCGTGAATTCAGTTTCGCGCTTCACCAGATCCAGCAGGCTATCGAACCGCACCTCTGCTTACAGAAAACGCTCTATTCGTGGAATCAGATTGCACAGGCTCTTGCGGAAAAGTCGCGCGAACGACTACTCCAACTGGCGAAGTGGCGTGCCTCGTGAACATCGCTCCAAGACTAACGGATCGAAACATGCTGCCTGTCAGAAACCGACTTCCATGCCGAATCGTGGGCCCGGTCCTCGCCCGTAACTTCAGAGTTGCTCGTCCGCTCACGGTCTCGCCGGCTAAGATCAATCCCTGATAGCGCGAAAAGGCGTCGCCTGACGAGATTGATGAGAGTGCACGTTCGCCCGGAAGGAATTTGAAGAAAGATGATGGCAGCGCGCAAGCAGATGGCGCGGTGACTGCTTCGCATAATTTGGAACAGTGTCTTATTCGTAACGGTAGACCGTCACTCGTAGTGGCGCATTCGGGCGCACGGTGAGAATCTCGCCCTGTCCGGTATCATCGCCGCCCAATTGCCGGACTACGCGCCATTCGCCCTGCACAAACTTGCCCTGCTGCACGTCGCCCAGACCGACAATCTTCGGTCCGGGAGTGGTCGGAGCAAAAGCGATTCGTATGCCGCCGCCGACCGATCCGAAATAGAACTCGTCCGGCCCCGCGGCGATGAGAATCGCCGCTGCTTCCGGCGCTTTAGGATCGCGAGCCGCGGGCGCGGCCGACTGATCTGGAGCGATCGGAACGCGGCCCATGCCAACATAGCTAAGAGTCATTGTGTAGTTCCCTAACTTGAGATCCAGAGGGGCGTCGCCCTGATTCAGGCGCACGGCTGCGATGGTCTCTTTCCCCTGCTCAGCAGCGATGGCTGGAGCCAACTGCCAAACCAGACCATAGGCCGCGGACAGGTCAGTGTCCGGAGCTGGTGACCGTTCGATGAAGAACGGTGAAAACCCAATGGCGTTGAACTTACCGAAGGCCGATAGCACGTTGGTCGCGTTGGTGCTGGTTTCCGGGATGAACAGCGGGTTTCCGTTGCGCGTGAACCTCGCGCAGACTTCGTCGAAGTATTCCAAATACAGATCGGGCGCGAGTATGTCGACGGAAGGCGCTCCCGCTCTCCAAATGTCATAGACCTGGGGCACCGGGCCGCCGCTCGGGTAGGTTCCGGGCCAGGCATGATTCGGCTGTTGCAGCCAGGCGTTCACATACATCGGGAGGTCGTATTCTTTCTTGCCCGCCTCGACCACGGTGTTCACGTAGCGCGCGTAGTTCCAAGCCATGAATATCTCATCTACGGGCCAGTGCAGCTTTCGCCAGCTTGTCTCGTGCTCTTCTGCACTCATCGGAGGGCTCTTCGTCTGAATGGGCACATCGAAACTGTCCGGCTTACCCGGGCCGAACACTTCTTCCCACGTTCCCGACGTCCTGAAGCCCTGCGCGGCCCACACTTCGCGCAACTCAGGAGCCAGCGTGTCCTTGTGCCGCTCAAGATAATCCATCAGCTCCTTCGGAACCGGTCCCGCGAAGGACTTGTTGGCAGGTGCGGATCTGTCGCGCGAATCGCGCAGAACGCCGACTTCGTTTTCCACCTGCATCATCAGGACGGTATGCGGCACGCTATCCACTTCCTTGATGTGCCGCATCAACGCCCGGTAGGCTCGAGCGTCCGCGTCCCTCGTGGCATCGCCGAAGGTGCTGAGTAACTCCAGCGTCTTCCCGCCCTTGATTCGAATACGCGGGTAGCGCTTATAGTCGGTCTTGACCCAGTAAGGAGCGTAACTCGACAAACCGTTCTTCCAACTTCCGAACCATAGAAAGACGAGTTTCAGATTATTGCGCCGGGCCTCCTGGATAAGACCGTCTACCAGGGCGAACCCATACTTGCCCTCGGTTGGCTCCATCTGCGCCCACGATATGGCTACCAACACGCAGTTGAGATTGCCCGAAACCAGTTTGGGCCATATCGGCTGCATGTTCTCGAGACTGGTCGCGGTGTTGTTTCCCAGTTCTCCCGCCAGCGCCAGGAAAGGCCTCCCATCCACGATTAACTGCGTGGCAGTGCCCTGTTTCCGCAGGTGCGGAACGCCGGAGTCTGACTGGGTGTAACCCTGGATCACGACCAACGCCGCACATGCAGCCATGATCGAAAACCGAACTACCGAGTTCATTTTTCCTTCACCTCAATCGTCTTTTCAAGACGCACGTCGGCGGATGACGCGCCCACTATGATGCTGAGGCGGCCGGGTTCCACCACGAAGGTCTGCTTGCCCGCGTCCCAGTAAGTCAGCTCGGTTCCCTTCAGCGGCATCCGGACGGTCCGCGTCTCATTGGGCTCTAGCGCAATCTGCTGAAATCCGCGCAGCTCCTTAAGGGGCCGCTCCACGGCGGAATCGAGATGCTTCACGTACATCTGTGCTACCTCATCACCCGCGCGACTTCCCGTATTCTTCACGTCCACGCTCACGACTATCTCGCCCGCGGCGTTCACCGAATCGGCTGATGTGCGGAGGTTGGAATACTCAAACGTGGTGTAACTCAGGCCGAATCCGAAAGGATACAAGGGCTGCCCATTGAAATACATGTAGGTGCGGCCGTCGCGAATGTTGTAGTCCATCATGGGGGGCAAATCGTCTAGCGACCGGACCCAAGTGGCCACCAGCCGGCCGGCTGGATTGTAGTCGCCGAACAGCACGTCCGCCAAAGCGTTGCCTTCCTCCTGGCTGGAGTGCGCCATGTGAAGAATCGCGGGAATGTTCTGCTGTGCCCAATTTATCGCGTAGGGAAAGCTGGAAATCAGCACCACTATGGTCTTGGCGTTCGCCTCATTTACTCTCCGAATCAGTTCGAGTTGCCCCGGATCGAGATCAATGGACTTGCGATCCACGGCTTCCTTGCCCTCCGTGGGCAATGCACAGCGGCCGAACTGCGCATTGCAGGTAGGATGGTTGCCTACGAATACGATGGCGATGTCGGATTCGGCGGCGAGATTCGAGGCACTGCGATTGTTGTCGTCGGGTGCGTAGCGGACGCGGACGTTTGGCCCCACCTTATTCCGGATGCCTTCGAGCGGGGTTACGGTGTACGGGGGCATTCCGGCGTACCAGTCCACCAGAACGCTGTCGGCGAATGGACCGATCACGGCAACGGAGTGCAGTTTGCTTTTGTCCAACGGCAGGAGGCCGCCGCTGTTCTTGAGCAGGACGATGGATTCCTGGGTCGCTTTTCTGGCCAGCGCCTTATTCTTCTCGCCGTACCAGGGTTCCTCTGTCCCGGCGATATTGTTGTACGGCGACATCTCTAGTGGATCGAATTCGCCCAGCCGCATGCGCATTCGCAGGTTGCCCCGGATATTGCGTTCAATGTCAGCTTCGGTTACCAGCTTCTTTTCGATAGCGTCCTTCAGTGGCTCGGAATATGGATCGAGAAATACGCTGATGCCGGCTTTGACGCAGCCCGCTACCGCAGACGCGAGGTCGGAGTAGAAATGAAACTGGCGCGTGAGGTTGGGCAGAGAGCCGGCGTCAGTGCTCACCATTCCGTCGAACTTCCATTCCTTCTCAACAATATCCCGAATGAGGGGCGACACCGTGTCCGGTATTTTGTTGACCGCGTTGTAAGACGCCATAAAGGATTGCGCACGCCCGTCTTCGATACCCATTCGGAATGGAACCAAATAGTATTCCCGGAGGTTGCGTTCATCGAAGTCGGACGAGGAACTTGTGCGGCCATCCTCATTGCTGTTGGCGAGGAAGTGCTTCATGGTGGACGCGGAGAGCAGGTACTTTGGATCGTCTCCCTGAAGCCCCTGGATGAGACCAACGGACATTTTCCCTACGAAGTACGCGTCTTCTCCGAACGACTCCTCCGTTCGGCCCCACCGGGGGTCCCTTGCGAGGTCGACGTTGGGTGCGCGAATGACTAGGCCGACGCGGGCGCCACCGTACTTCTTGAAATAGACACGGGCTTCGTAACCTTCGACGGACCCAACCTGGCGAAGTATCTCCGGGTCCCATGTCTCGCCCAACCCGACCGACTGCGGGAATGTGGTGGCAGTAACGCTCCCACCCCAGACCCAGCCCAAACCGTGCAGCCCTTCAGTGAAATTCGTGAACGCCTTGATCCCCAGCCGCGGTACAGCCGGCTGGACTTGACCGACCATCGCGATCTTCTCATCCAGTGTGAGCTTGGAGACAAGGTCGTCCACTCTCTGCTCAAGTGGGAGGCTGGGATTGCGGAATAGTTCAACGGAGGTGGGCGTCTGCGCCATGGCGACACCCAGAAGTAATGGAAGAACTACAGCACGTGGTCGGGGTCTCATGAGAATGTCTTTGAGATACGAATAAACATCAGAGATCGCTCGGCGCAGGTGGGCGCGGGCGAAGACGGACGTTAAGAAAGATGGAAGCAAGTGACTCCTGGGACACGCGGCGCGAACGGCGTCCGCGCGAGGCGCATAACCGTGAAGCGAGTCCAGATTTGGACGCCAGCACGGAAGCGGCATAATATTCCGTCAAAGGACTCTTGTAAATGAAATTTACTTCTGCAGTTCTCGCCACCGTCATCGCCACCAGTTTGGCGATTGCTCTTCGCGCCCAAGTTCAGGAGCGCCCAATTCCTCGCATCGTGAAAAAGGACGGACGCTTCGCCCTCTTCGTGGACGACGCTCCTTATTTGATGTTGGGCGCGCAGGTGCATAACTCCAGTACCTGGCTGAACATGCTTCCAAAGGTGTGGCCCGCCATGGAATACCTCAACGTCAATACGGTCGAGATGCCGATCTACTGGGAGCAGTTTGAACCGCGGCAAGGCCAGTACGACTACACGACAATTGATACCGTGCTGGAACAGGCTCGCCAGCATCACCTGCGCCTGGTGTTGCTCTGGTTCGGAACCTGGAAGAACGGAAGCCAGCACTATATGCCGGAGTGGATGAAGCTGGCTCCCGACCATTACCCGCACATGGTGGATAAGAACGGACAGGCGGTGGACTCGCCTTCGCCCTTTGCGGCCGCCTCGCTGGAAGCGGACAAGACGGCCTTCACCGCTTTCATGCGACACCTCAAGTCAGCCGATCCCGAGCGCACCGTAATCATGGTTCAAGTGGAGAATGAAGCTGGAACCTGGGGTACCCTTCGCGATTATTCCTCGACCGCACAGAAGCTCTTCGAAGCGCCGGTGCCGCCCGAGGTGCTCACCGCCATGCAGTTGAAGATCACTTCGCCATCCCTGAACTGGCAGGAAGCTTTTGGCCCCGAAGGCGAGGTTTACTTCCACGCCTGGTCGGTAGCGAAATACGTAGGGCAAGTGGCCGCCGCAGGCAAGGCGGTATATCCGTTGCCCCTATATGCCAACGCAGCGCTGCGCGACCCGCTCAAGCCGGGCGCTCCCGGCAGCTACGAGAGCGGCGGCCCCACGGACAATGTGCTCGCCATCTGGAAAGTCGCTGCGCCCGCGCTGGATATTTTGGCGCCAGACATTTACCAGAACGATCCCGCCGCATATTTGAGGGTGTTGGAGCTCTATCGCCGCGACGACAATCCCCTGTTCGTGCCCGAGACCGGAGGCGCCGCCAACACCCGTTTCTTCTTCTCCGCGCTCGGTCTCCAGACCATAGGATTCTCGCCCTTCGGGATGGATTACAGCAGGGGTCACGACACGAGCCCGGGATCCCGACAGCCGGACGAGTTCCTGGCCTGGGCGATGAACTACCGGTTGATCGGCCCGATGCAGCGCGAGATTGCCGAGCTGAATTTTGAAGGCAAGCTCAAGGCCGTCGCCGAAGTGGCCCCGAAGGTCACCGAGACCCTACCGTTTGGAGACTGGCACGCTGTGGTGTCGTATGGAGCCACACGCAATGGTCAAGCGATAGGGAACGCGGAGCCGACGGGGCGTGCTCTGGTGGCCCGGCTGTCAGACAATCAGTTTTTGGTGACGGGATTCTTTTGTCGCGTCGATTTCCGGCCGGCAGGCACCGACCAGCAACGAAAGTCCCAGCATGCCATCGATGGAACCGGACAGATCCCCTCCGCTCTGATTGATGGCAAATGGCAGCATCGCCAGTTCCTGCGCGTCGAAGAGGGAACATACGAGAACGGCGTCTTCAATTTCGTTCGCATTTGGAATGGTGATGAAACCGACTGGGGCCTCAACTTTGGTTCGGAGCCCGTGGTGCTGCGCGTCTCAGTCGCAACCTACTAATGACGCTGGTTCATCGGGCCAGGTGCACCACGGAGCTCATGCAAACGTCGCGGGCGGTCGCTTTACTGCGGAGGCACAGGTTGTTGCTCTACCAGCTTGAATCGCTTCCTGTCGGTTTCCTGCTGACGTGAAGCCTGTTGCACGTCTGAGAGGCGCTTTACTAGGGTTTGGATTTCGTCGCGCTGCCCACTCTGCCCGGAGTGCCGCAACGCAACAATAAGATGGTAGATCGCAGTCTGGTCGGAAGGGGAGTATCGCAGCGCAAGCCGGCATTGTTCAATGGCGAGATTGTACTGGCCAGAACGTGTGTACATACTCGCAAGGAGATCCCTTGCTTCTACTAAATCTGGTTTCAGCTTCACAGCGCGCAGTGCGGATCTTATTGCTTCACCGGAGATTTCTTTATCTGTATCGGATCCCTGATTAGTAAGCAACTTAGCAAACAGAAAATGAAGAAATGCATCGTCCGGGTGAGATTTCAATTGCGACCGTACCTCTAGCAATGCTTTGTCGGGGTGATTCCTTTGCAGTTCGGTAAGGTCGATGGCGTATGAACTTAAACTCTGCGCCGAATCAATGCGCTCGGCCTTATTGAAATCGGCTTCCGCCTCTTCGTACTGCGCAAGCTGCGCATAAAGTAAGCCCCGCGAGATATATAAGGACGGGTCGTCAGAAATACGCTGCAAGCCGGCATCGATCATATCAATCCCGACCTGATAGGACTCGTGATCCAGAGAGAGCGCCGCGAACGCAACATAGTAGGTTGCATTCGTCGGGCTCAATACAATTGCATGGCGAAGAAGAGCCACCGCTTCAGGAGTGTTTCCTACAGCTTCATAAACCTCAGAAGCCAGACTCAGGATATCTGGGTCGGATTGATTCGTCGCCAGTAAAGGTTCAAGTACCTTAAGGGCAGCTTGAGGCTGCTTCGCTCCAACCAACACAACCGCGAGGTCATATTTTGGATAAGTTTGCTCGGGAAGCAGCGCGGCAAGCTGTTCAAATATGGAGACCGCCTTCTGATGTTGCTTCGTCTGCAACAGGCAAGAACCATATACTTCGAGCGATTGAGGATGATTTGCGATCACTTCCGTGCTGAGAAGAAAATGCTCATTCGCAGCCAGGCATTCTCCTTGCCTTCCCTCGATGATCGCGAGCATTTCATGCGCGGTCTCATCTTTTGGATCAGCTTTCAATATCCTTTCGAGCAGCGGGATGGCTCGCTTGTCCTGGGTCGGATAGAGGAGTTGCACTTCGCCCCTTAGAGCTGCCGTGTAGTTCGGAGACAGACTCAGTGCCCGGTCAAACGCATCTAACGCATCATGGTTGCTGCCCTTGATCGAAAGTACAATCCCTTCCAATGTCCAAAGCCGGAAGTCATTGGGCGTGTCGTGCAAGGCGGATCTGGTAAGCTGTAGCGCCTGGTCGTACTGCTGCGAACGAATCAGCGATTGGATCGATGCAATCGACACCTTGGTGGCTTGCCCTTGAGCAACCAAAGCTGCTCCTAAAATGAAAAGCGCCACGCGTTTGGCAGGAAACATAGAACCATCAATCTCGATGCGTCAACGTTAAGACCAGCGGGGGCGTGCGGTAGCAGGCGCCCGATCAGCGCGCCCAGCCAACATTCGGAATGATAGCGTGGGCTTCCCGAATTGTGATGAGTTGATCACATTTCACGTTCGGATATTTTTCCGTGATGCCACTCGGCCAGTGAATCACCAGGTCCGCAGTGGTTGCTTGACCAAGGCCAAAGTGGAGACGTGAGTCGTTGCACGAATAGAAACTCGATTGACTCAGGACTTCCTGAGCCTGGACCTTGCCCGAGTAGCGAACCAATAAGCGGGCGCCGATCGCGCTGCGATTCGAATTTGTTCCGACCAGCTTGACTTTCAGCCAGTGGTGCATTCCTTTCAGATCGTTTCTCAGCAGGGAAGGCGGTTCGTTCATATTCAGGATCAGAATATCCAGATCCCCGTCGTTGTCGAAATCGCCGAAAGCACATCCACGGCTTGAATGCGGCGTCGTGACCCCCGGACCGGCATTGGCAATCTCTTCAAAGGTGCCATTGCCCAGGTTTCTGAAGAGAATCCGAGGAGAGCGATCCGGATACTGGGGGAGTTTCTTTTCGACCTCCGGGTACACACCGCCGGTTACAAAAAAGATGTCAGGCAGGCCATCGTTATCGAGGTCGACGATGCCGGTGCCCCAACTGGTGAAGCGAACCTCGACGCCGAGTTTTGCCTGCAGCGTCTGATCGTCGAAATTGCCGGTGCCATCGTTCTTGTACAGCACCTCTGTATCCTCGGAAAAGTGGGTCTTGAAAATGTCCAAATGGCCGTCCAGATCGTAGTCGCCGATACCGACTCCCATCCCCGCTTGTTCCTGCCCCTCATTACTCAGGGCTACGCCACGCTCTACGCCCTCCTCTTTGAAAGTTCCGTCGTGCTGATTGATGAACAGGAGGCTGGGGGTCGAGTCGCACGCAACATATATGTCGGGCCAGCCGTCCTCGTTGAAGTCCGCGGCCACGACAGTCATTCCATAGCTGGGCCAGGGCTTCCCAATGCCAGACTCCACGCTGACGTCGGTAAAGGTTCCATCTCCATTATTCCGGTAAAGGGAGTGGCGGCCGAAGGGAAGGCCTCTGGGACCGCAGGTGACGGGAAGACCCTTCCAATTGCAGTTGACGTTGGATCCTGGCCGGGGAACGTGCTCGAAGTCGAATTGCACGTAATTGGAGACGCACAGATCCAGGTGACCATCCCGGTTGTAATCAAGAAAAGAGCACCCAGCGCCCCATCTGACTTCGGAGGTTTCCAAGCCAGCTTCTTTCGTGACATCTTTGAACGTACCGTTTCCGAGGTTACGGTAGAGGCGATTCTGGCCGTAGTAGGTGCAAAACAAATCCTCATAGCCGTCATTGTTGTAATCGCCAATACACACGGCGTTGCCCCAGCCAACTGCTTCAAGCCCCGCCTGCCTGGTTACGTCAGTAAATGTCCCGTCACGATTATTCTTATAAAGCCGATTGGATGCTCCGGCGGGAGCGCCACTTAAGCGGGTACCGCTGAGAAGAAAGATGTCGAGCCATCCGTCGTTGTCGTAGTCAAACAGCGCGCAGCCGCATCCATTGGATTCGATAATGTACTCTTTGTGATCCACACCGCCGTAGATCACCGGTGCAACCAGTCCCGCTGAGGCCGCGACGTCGGTGAAATAAGCGTCAAACGGGCGCCCCGATTCTATGGCCTTCTTCTGAGCAGTTGCGACTCGGCCTCCCATGCCCCCAGATTGCTGGGCCAAGCATCTTTGCGAGAAGGTTCCCGCAAGGGCTGCCAATGAAAGATGCAGGAAA
This sequence comes from Acidobacteriaceae bacterium, assembly GCA_003166855.1. GTDB lineage: Bacteria > Acidobacteriota > Terriglobia > Terriglobales > Acidobacteriaceae > Sulfotelmatobacter. The sequence goes on from PMUM01000064.1 coordinate 10,725, forward strand.
TTGCGCCGTCCTGTTTGCATTGTTCGGGTCAAACCCTAAACGAAAATTGCTCGGGGTAATGCTAAATTCTGTGCAGAGATTCCCGTGAAGGGCACTCTACCAGGAGTAGGCTGCAACAACGCGCGGAGGCCCTGGAACCAAATCCGTTACCGCGGTTTGTACGACAATTTCCAAGTTCTTCGTCGGCCAGCCCGCTTGAACGCTGCGAAGGCCCTGCCCCAGCAATTCTGGATTGGAGACAAATTCACCCGCCGCTTGCGTACCTCTCTCCCCAATGCCCGCCACGACGATGGTGAACTGCCCCGTTCTTGAGTCCAGTAATCGGGCAACGATTGCAGTATCGTCGATCACTTCTCCCTTTTTGTCATAATGCTCTTCCCAGACCCGGCCGCCTTGTATCTGCTCTCGGATCATGAATCGCCCATCCTGCTCAACAAACACGAAGCGCAAACTCGATGTGATGCCCATCGTCCACCGGTTGTTGAAGGCGCCCACCACAACTGCGGGGGAAGTTCTGAGATCCGCGAATGAGTAATTCGTGCCGATTCGCAGCTGACTGGGCTTGCCGATCTTGGCGAGGAGGCCAGAGAGCGCCACGGCCGCGTAAGCGTCTCCACCCCGAACAACCCCATAGCCGGAGTAGCTCCACATGTCGCTCCATAAGATGGTCCCATGCGGATCCAATGGAAGAAGGTTGTTCGTCCTATCCAGTTCACTCTGGAATGTGCCGGGATGCGTAATAGCGTATTTCTTATACAACGCATCGGTTGGTCTGTAAACCACAGGCGCAGCTAAGCAGATCAGTACCGCTTGATGCGTTGCGAAGGCAGGTTTCCAAAACTGGTCGATCGCTGACTCTCGGACTGCTGTTCGGCGAAGAACTAGAAGCGTAATTCCGATGGCCAGCGCCAAAGCGGAACCCATCGCCACAATTGCCCAACGTCCTATGATACGGCGCTTTTTCTTCTGAGCATCGGGTTCCGGCGCAGGAGGATGAAGCGGCGGCGTGTGTAAAGGTACTGCCGGAGCGCCCTCTCGAAACAATGGGGAATATGAGCCGATTGGCAGTTCAATATGGACGGATGGCTCGGTCGGCGCGGCCTGATAGTACTCATGGAGTCTTCGTCGAACTTCTCCAGCCTGGACCCGAACCACGGGATCGTCCCCGGTAGCGTAGTCGTGGGGCCGCTCGAAGACTTCCACTCCTATGGTGCGCTCTTTCAGCGGCTCGGAATGGCCATCCAGCTTGTGCTGGACAACAAACCTGAGGAATTGCTTGCTGCGTCCCGCGCTTCGGAAGAAGCGACTTTCCAGGATGTTCTCGAGTTCGTGGAGGATCTGTTGCTTTTTCTCGTCTTCCAATGGATGTTGAGGGGAAGCCGCAGTCTGATCGTGCGTTGATTGGTCAAATGCTTGCATCGATCTCCACCCTTAATGCGCACCGCAGGGGCGCAATTACGACGGACGGGTTTTTCTTCGGGACATGGACGACTGGCAAGTTTCGCGAGCGGCATTATGTGCACACTGGGTGGACGCTGTCAAGAACATCATCTCCGCGCTCGCGCGCCGTAGTTGGTGAGCGATACGGCTGCAGAGACGTTTTGCTTTCGGCTTCACTCCGAGCCGCCCGTTCAGAGGTGGTCGGAACCTGCAAGATTTCTTCCCGGCGGCATAAGAGTGGCTCCCGCGAGGCCATGCAACAAATTACAAGGCCAAGCTGTTTCGCTAATCCTTGCTGTTTCATTTCTCATGGGGCTCTAGAGGGGGCCTCGTATCTAAGCGCTTCCAAGGATTGGAGAAACACCTCTCTCCTTACTGTAAGACACTGTGCATTACTTGCAGTCTATCCGGGCCAAGTCTAAGTTTCATGGCTGGGAACGCGGTCGATCCTTAGCGCCAACACTCTTGACGCAAGACCGCGCGTTCGCAAGCACAAGTGAAGACGTTCAGACAGGCTGACGGACCTAGAGGTCCGTCTGAACCTAGGGAAACGTGCGCCAGAATTCCGAGGTTCTGGTTCTTTCGCGATCAAGGAGACTCCATGATGAGATCCGCAGCAAGAATCTCGCTGCTGATAATTCTGTTGTTGAGCTGGGGTGGGTCGTCGGCATTTGCTCAATTCTTGAGCGGAGTTGAGGGCACGGTACAAGACCAAGGCGGCGCTGTAGTCGGGGGAGCCAAAGTCACCGTTACAGATATCCGCCTAGGTGTTGCAAAAACTACCAGTACTAGTCAGGCTGGCTATTTCCGTATCGACAGCATAGCCGCGTCCACGTATGCCCTGCAGATTCAGGCGACCGGTTTTAAGACCTGGGATCAGAAGGACTTGATCCTCCAAGTGGGAGAGATTCGAACCATTGCGCCCGTGCTTCAAGTTGGAGCAACCTCCACCGAAGTCGTTGTTTCCGCTTCGGAGGTGTCCGTTGATCTGGTTACCCCGAAAACAGGATCGGTCATTCCGGAAGATACCTTCAAGGAGACACCGCTGACCGGGCAGAACGTGTACGGCCTTGCGGCTCTGACCCCAGGAATCACGGGAACCGGAGTGACCTCCGGGGACAACTTTACCAATGAGTATGCCATCAACATCAATGCCGTCGGACTGCGCCAGGAACAGAACGGATACGAGATCGATGGCGCACAGACCAATACGCCGTCGCGCGGCGGCGGCACCTCCATTTCTCCGAATCCTGAAATCGTGCAAACGATGGAGATCCGAACCAACGATTTCGACGCCCAAAAAGGAAGAAATGGCGGCGCGACGGTCGACGTTTTTACCATTTCAGGGTCCAACCGGCTCCATGGAAACGTCGACTGGGAATTCACGAACAATTCCTTGTCGGCGCTCACCCAGTTTGAATCTTCGATTCCGACGTTCAAGCGCAATGAGTTCAGCGCCACGATCGGCGGGCCGGCGATCAAGAACAAGCTGTTTTGGTTTGGCGCCATCGATGTGCTTCGCTCCACCGTCACCAGCGGCGGATCGGCCACGGTCGAGACGCAGGATCTCTACAACTGGGTTAAGACGAATCTCCCGAATACCGTAGCCTACCAAGCTCTTACGTTGGCTCCGCCTTTGGCGTACGCAAGCGCGACCAGCCCCGACGTGCTGACTGTAAGCCAGATCACCGGTAGTTACTTCGCGCCGCCGGCGGGCATCCCCGGCACCCTGGATGCGCTGGGCAACGTGAATTTCACGAACACCGCGCCGAAGAACGGATACCAGTGGAGTTTCCGGGTCGACTACTACGCCACCCAAAATGATCGCTTATACGTGGATGCGATACGGACCTACGACACCTCGGCCAGCACCAACGCGCGGCCTGCGTTTGCCGCCCCAAGCACAAACCATTCCGATTTTGTGAACATCGATTGGACCCATACTTTCGGGCTGCATCTGCTGAATGAAGCTGGCGCCAACATCATTCGTCCCTATGGCCAGAACGGGGCCAGCCCTGCATTTGCCATCCCGAACGTCAACGTGACCGGATTGCAGGGATTCGGAAACTGGGGGCCCGGGAACTTTACCCAACAAACGGTCGCCTGGCGTGATGTGATGACGGCAACCGTGAAAACGCACACGCTCAAGTTTGGCTTTGACCAGTTCAATATCCGAGAGAACGATGCGCAAGGCGGTGCCTTCGATCGCCCCACGTACAACTTCGACAGTCTGCTCGACTTTATCCAGGACGGCGCGCTCACCGAATCGGGTACTCCGGTCAGCCTCGTGACTCACCAGGAAGCGCCCTATAACCGGCGATACCGTGAACTCTACACGGGATTCTTCGTGCAGGACGACTGGAAGGTGCGGCGAAATCTTACTTTGAATCTGGGCGTCCGTTACGATCAAATGGGAAATCTGTTTTCCATTTACAATCCCACGCTGACTAATTTCACCTTCGGTCAAGGCTCCAACTACAACGCCCAGGTCGCGGGCGGTGTCGTTGGGTTCACCTCAAGTAATCACGTGCTCGACCATAATGTCTGGGGGTTTACCCCGCGCGTAGGATTCTCGTGGGATATTTTCGGAAAGGGCAAGACGGCATTGCGCGGCGGCGCTGGCATGTTCTCCGATCAACCGCCATACCTGCACATCACCGACCTGGTTGCCGGTAACCTGCCCAACTATTACACACCGGGTCTGGACGTGCGCTCGGGGGCCACAATCGATTTCCAGCTTTGTCAACCACCAAACGGGTTCAATCTCAGCTGTCCGGTGTTGCCCACAAACAATGTCACGGTTAACCCCACGACTGGCGCACTCTACATCAATGGTGTTCTCTCCAGAGCCGGTCTCGGAGGATACTCTCCCAACTACAAAATGACACAGGTCGAGGAATGGACCCTCAGCCTGCAGCAGGAACTGCAAAGGGACCTTATTCTTGAGGTGAACTATTCCGGGTCTGAAGCGCATCAGCTGCCGATCTATAACCAGGACATTAATCGCTTTGCTGGAGACCTGATCGTAAATAACGGCGCTTTGGCGCGCCTCAATCCAAACTTTGGCGGCATAAACTACGCCACTTCCGATGGCAATTCCATAGGCAACCGCTTCAGTGCCATGGTAGCGCGCCGCATGTCTCACGGCCTGGCATTTCGCGGCATCTATACCTGGGGAAAGTCTCTGGATTCTCTGAGCAATTCGGCCTCGCTGAGCGGTGGAAACATCACATCCGGCAACCAGAATGGTCCCGTCATCCAGAACGGCGATTTACCGGCACAACGTGGCCGGTCCGACTTTGACATACGACAGCAGTTCGCGGCCGATGGCACCTGGACGACTCCAAGCCATTACGACAGTGCCGTGGAGAGAGGCATTCTGGGCGGATGGCAGTTCGGCGGCGTATGGATCATGCAGACGGGACTGCCCTTCTGGGTCTATACGACTGCAGGTTTTGCTCCCATCTGTTCCGGCGGAGCAACCCCGGTAAATGGCGGGTGCCCAGTTGGCAGCACCATCGTCGGCAATGCCGGGGGCGATTACAACGCCGACGGAAGCAACTACGACGTGCCGAACGTCCCGTCTTTTGGCAGCCACGTGAGCGGTAAACACAAGAAGGACTTCCTGAACGGGCTGTTTCCTGCGTCTGCGTTTCCGGCGCCGGCTCTGGGAATGGAAGGCAACCTCGGTCGCAACACATACGACAATGAGGGGTACAACAACGTCAACTTCACGTTTGGGAAACTCTTTTCGTTCGGAGAGAGATTGAAATTCGAGGCCAGAGGCGAGGTCTTTAATCTGTTCAACCGCTCCAATCTTATCGGAGTGCAAGGGGATCTATCCCAGGGTACGTTTGGAAAGGCGACGAGTCAATTGCCTGCGCGCAGCCTCCAGCTGCATCTGCGTGCCACTTTCTGAACTGGTTGCACCTCTGGGAGGAGTGGGAGAGCCGGCTGTGGTTCTTTTGACGACATCCGCTCCGCCGCTTCTCCTCTTCTCTCCCGACTTGAAGCGAATGGGTGGAGGGGAAACTCGGTTGCTATTCTCTTCCAACCTATGCTGCGGCTTACGCTGTGGCCTGCGGGTTAATAAGAGGGTCGAAGATGATCTCATTCGTTCGCCGGGGCAGCATACTTATCTTCGTAGCCGCTACCCAGCTCTTGGGTGTAGTTCTGCATGCTCAAGAGACTCGAATTACTCTTGAACGCAAAGGCCAGACCATCGTTCTTGAGCCTTATGCGCCCAATATTCTGCGGGTCACGCTGAGCCTGAAGCGCGAATCGGCGCTGGCCCCGCCGGGGTACGGGTTGGTGGGCACGCCCGCAGCTTCCGGCTGGAATGCCAGTCAGACTGACGAGGCAGATCTCTACCGGTCGGCACGGATTGTGGCCAGCGTCGACCGGGATCATCCTCGCAGCAAGCCTCCGCTGCAAACCGAGACCGATATCCGCAAGTTTTTCAACGGCTCCACTCCGCACGCGCACATCACGCTGCGTACGCCGGAGGGCAAGACCCTGCTCGAACTCATCGGCTGGTTCCAGTCCGTGCCCAACCACAAGGACGGAACCGCAGACGTGGCCCGCGACCGGCGTCCCACCGACCCGGAATTCTACGTGGTGGGCGCGACGTTTGCCTCGCCGGACGACGAGCACTACTACGGCCTGGGACAGAATCAGGAGGGATTCCTCGATCATCGCGGGCATCCGCTTCATTGCTGGGCAGATTACAAGGCTCCGGCCGCGCCCAGCTTCTGCGTGCCGTTCCTGGTAACCAACAAGGGCTACGGGCTACTATGGGACAACCCGTCGAGGACTACCATCGAGCCGGGCTTCAACGATCAGACCCGCTGGGTTTCCGAAGTGGGCGACCGCGTCTCGTTCTTTGTGATTGCGGGGGCCACGGCGGACGAGATCTACGCGGGCTACCGATTGCTCACCGGCCCCACGCCCCTGCTCCCTAAGGCCGCTTATGGCTATATCCAGTGCAAGCAACGCTACGCCAGTCAGAAGGAGGTGCTCGATGTCGCCCAGGGCTATCGCGAGCGCCATCTGCCGGCCGACGTGATCGTGGTGGACTGGTTTTACTACACCAAGATGGGGCAGATGGACTTCGATCCCAAGTTCTGGCCCGACCCGTCGGCCATGAACAAGCAGCTCCACGACATGGGTTTTGAGACCATGATCAGCGTCTGGCCGCGGTTTGTGCCCGATGATCGCTACTACGCCGAGCTGCGCCGGAAAGGCTGGCTGATTCATCTCGCGGATGACACGCCGATCGACGGGCTGCCTTATGACCGTGCGGGCTCCGACATCGATACCACTAATCCCGAGGCCGCCGCTTGGTATTGGAAAATCATCCACGACAATATCCTCAGCCAGGGCTTTGACGCCATCTGGGCCGACGAGACCGAACCGGACCTGCCCCCCAACGGCTCCTACTTCCACATTGGCCCCGGCACGCAGTTCTTCAATGTCTATCCGCTCTTTCACACCGCGGCCCTCTACGACGGCTTCCGCAAAGATGAACCGGGGCGGCGGGCGCTGATCCTGTCACGCGACGCCTACCTGGGCGCGCAACGTAACGGCGCGTTCTTCTGGTCTTCCGACATTTATCCCACATGGGACACATTGAAGCGCCAGATTCCGACCGGGCTGGACTTTACTGCCTCGGGGCTCGCGTACTGGTCCAATGACACCGGCGGATGGCAGTATCTTCCCCAAGAGCACCATCCGGCCCACGCGCCGCTGCTGGATCCGTCGGATGCCCGCAGCAATGTGGGCGGATACGACGATTACCCAGAGCTCTACACGCGGTGGTTCCAGTACGCTACGTTCCTGCCTATCTTTCGCACCCACGGCAGCCGCCCCGCCAACGAGGTCTGGTCCTACGGCAGCCAGGCCGAGCCAATTTTGGAAAAGTACCTGCGCCTGCGCTACCAGCTCATGCCCTACATTTACTCGCTCGCGTACCAGACCTGGCTCACCGGTGCACCATTCATGCGCGCGCTTCCGCTCGATTTCCCACTCGATGCCAAGGTTGCCGACCTGCGCGATGAGTACATGCTTGGCCCGGCCTTCCTTGTGGCTCCTGTTACGGAACAGGGCGCGACCAGCCGCCAGGTCTACTTGCCGACCGGCGCCGACTGGTACAACTACTGGACCAGCGAGCGGGCAAAAGGGGGCCAGACCATCACCGTAACCGCGCCCATCGACACCATCCCGCTTTTCGTACGGGCAGGTTCGATCATCCCGCTGGGGGTGCCAGTTGAGAGCACGCATCAAACGCAGGCCATTGACCGTATTCGTATATATCCGGGTGCGGATGCGACCTTCACGCTCTTCTCCGACGACGGCACAACCTATGCCTACGAAAAGGGTGCGGGCTCCATCACTCACTTACGCTGGGATGATGCGACAGGCAAGTTTACTCATGAAGGAGCGGAAGCGTGGAGCGGGCCGGACAACGGAGTGGTGGAAGTAGTCAAGCCCTAAAGACAACCGCGGCAAGGGCCTGGAGAAGCCTACAACGAGGCCCACGACTGGGTTTATCAAAACATCCGCACGTTGCAGGCGCTCACCACGAAAGCCTACTACCTGAACTACGCTGGGGAATTAACAAAACATGGCCAGAAGATGGGCGGGACCATTCTGCCCGGAAATTATGGGCTGGCTCTGGCGAGAGCACGAGTTCTCAAGCGATCCGAAAGATACTGTCGAGCGATTCTTCAACGTGTCGAAAAGGATTGCATAGAAACATTAGATCAGTTTCCCACAGTGTCGCCGCTCATGCATCGGCTCCTCATCGATGCGAGTCTGTGAGTGTTCAGTGCCTGTGAGAGGAACGCTGTCGAACAATGCCGTCGGAACTAAGCCGCCCTTGCCCGCCGCCCGGTGTGGCAGCGCAAATCCCAACCTCGATCGCGGCAGAATCTGTTAAATACACCAACTTGCCTACGACCAGTAGCGTGAGAGCGAAGAGTTTCGGTGCACGATGCGGATCCGGCAGTCGTTTGTGAATTCGCTGCCCGAGCGGTCATCTTGACCGTTTGAGCGTTTTGCCCCAGCTGTGCTTACTGTCCGGTCGAAGGACTTGCTGCCCGACCTCCTTAAGTTAGCGCTTATGGGGTTTCCCCCCCATCGGGAACGTTAACTCCCGACACAGTCGCCTCCAGTCTGGCGGAAACATGGAAGGGAAGAAGGTGCGCTTCGGCATTGGTGGTTCCATCCTCACGGCTGTCGTGACCTCCAACACCGCCACGGGATCAAACAACTCAATGGACG
>PMUM01000441.1 GCA_003166855.1 Acidobacteriaceae bacterium
AACATGCACGCCATCGCCCGCATCGCCATCTTCCGCGACGAGCGCCTGGTGGTCGCGCATCCCGAACTCGCCGTCCAGTCCCGCCAGAACAAGCAAGCTTGGCGCGAGAACGGCAAACTCGTCTGGACCGATCCCTCCCAGCCCAAGGTGCAGGACTATAACATTGCTCTGGCCAAATACGTAGCCCAATTAGGCGCCGACGAAATCCAGTTCGACTACGTCCGCTTCCCCGCCGAAGGCGACCAGAAAGACGCCCAGTTCGTCTACCAGAACGGCCAGCAACCAGAACCCGCTCAGCCGGAGACCCAGGCAGCCGTGAGCACCGACTCCACCTGCGCGATCCCAGTTCCGAAGCACCACAAGAAGAAGGGCGCAACTGAGCCCACCGACGCACCTCAGGTCCAAAAAGGACCGTGCCCCGTCGCCGCCAAGCCCGCCCCCGCCCCCCGCGGCCCCCAACGCTCCGACGTCATCACCGCATTCCTGAAGAAGGCCTACGCCGAGCTCCATCCCACCGGCGTCCTGTTCTCCCTCGACGTCTTCGGCGTGATGGCCTGGCAGCGCCCCGTCGACCTCGCCCATACCGGACAGGACATCGTCGGCATGGCCCACTACTGCGACGTCCTCAGCCCCATGATCTACCCCTCGCACTTCTTCGGCATGGACAACATCGCCCACCCCGGCGACGAGCCCGCCCACTTCATCGGCGAGTCCATGGACCGCTTCGAACTCATCACCAAAGGCAGTGGCGTGGTCATCCGCCCCTGGCTGCAAGCCTTCCACTGGCGCACCAAGACCTACTCGCCCGAATATATAAAGGTGCAAGTCGAGACCGCCAAGGATAAAGGCGGCATCGGATTCTTGTTCTGGAACGCCGCCAACGACTACTCCAAACCCTACGAAGCCATGCCGGAGATGAAAGCAGCCGACGCGAAGGAAGGATCGAAAGACAAAGCCAAATTCTTCCGCGGCGACGAGCTGCCCGTGCCAGTCGCACAAGCCGCATTAACGCCGGGAAAATAAGATCTGTCATCCTGACCGGAGCACGTCGGCGAGCAAAGCGAGCCGACGTGCGCAGTCGAAGGATCCCTACCCCCCCCCACGAAAAACCCGCGTGGACCATCGCAGGTATGGCACGTGTCCCGAGCATTGACTCTTGCAGGCGGTTGAGTGCCATGGCCCATCAGCCACAGCGATATCAGGCACTCACAGTACGTACATCCGCAGCATCCACCAGACAAGGAATACCGCCACGATGGCCCCCGCGATGTGCACGATCCAGTCGCCCACTGTTTTCGGTTTTCCGAAATTGAACATGCGGCCATGGTAGCAGCCCCCGATGCCGGGATCACGTTATTCCATGCCTCCCGACGGCGGCCAGATAAAGGTCCCGGCAGACCACTGACCAAGCGCCCAGGCGCTACACCGTTACCCCGTTCACCATCTTCGCCGGCCAGCTCTTTACGAACTCTCCCAGCCGCTCCAGTGCTCTTGGGAACTCTTCGCCGCTCGCCGCAAAGCCTAACCTGAAGTGGGACGGCACCTCGAAACAATCTCCCGGAGCCAGTAGAATCCCTCTCTCCGCAGCCGCCTGGCAAAAAGGCCGGGCGCTCTCGCTGTGGACCAGCCACGGAAATGCGGTCATCCCACCCCGCGGACGGATCCAGTTCAGAATCTCGCGATGCTCGGCCATGAAGCCGTCCAGCCGCTCCAGGTTGCGGCTGGCCACTTCCTGCGTCCTCTGCAGAACGATGTCGCGCTTCCGCATCGCGATCTCCGCCAGCATCTCTCCGGCCGTGTTGTTCGATACCGAAAAATAGGCGCGGGCATTCCAGTAGCGCTCCCGGCGTTTTCGGTCATGTTCAATCATCCATCCGGTACGAACGCCGGGCAGCGAGAATGCTTTCGAGAAATCGTGGATCACCGTCGCTTGCGGCAGGCGCGACGCCGACTTTGTCTCTCGTCCGTGGTAAATCGGGTGATATACCTCGTCATTCACCAGCTGGATGCCGCGCGCCGCCGTAAACTCGTGCAGATTCTCCAGCTCCGCATCGCTCACCGTCGCCCCGGTCGGGTGGTGCGGGCTGTTCAACAGGACCAGCTTGGTTCTTGCATCCGCCAGCTTCTTGATCTCTTCCACGTCGATGCTGAAGTTGTTTTCCTTGCGGATCCCGTAAAAGCGGGTCTCGATCCCGAGCGACTCGGGCAGCGCGGAAAAGGTTGCGAATCCAGGCCGAGGCAAGACCACGTTGGCACCCGGCTCAGCCGCCAGCCACATCAGGACGACCAGCGCCTCCGAAGCTCCGGTCACGATCTGCACGCACTCCGCACTCACCCCTTGCATCTCCGCGATCGCCTCGCGCAATCCATCGGCCCCCGCCACCCGGCCATAGACCAATTCATGATTCAGAAACCGCTGCCGCTCTTCCTCGCCCGCGAGGTTCAACAGGGCATTGACCGTCCACGTCGGCCCCGTACTCGCCGCCAGGTTGAATTCAATGTCGTGCTCGTAGTTGTCCAGCCAAATGTCCAGCAGGAAAGGCTTCAATTGCATGACATACCCCAATGCGATTTACTCTACCTGAAATCGGAGGGACTGGCCTCATTCGGGCCGCGCTACCGCGACTTCTCATCCTGAGCGGAGCACGTCGGCGAGCGAAGCTCTTTATCATTGCTGTCATCCTGAGCAAGGATTGGTCTTTGCGCGCTTAGCGCAAAGACCAACCGCAGTCGAAGGATCCCTACCCTCTTCGATGCTCGTGTGGGGACGGACGCCTTCGTCCGTCCAGGTTTTGACTTTGCTCTATCTTCGACCAGCCCCCCGCGCCTTTTGACTCTCCCGCCCTTGAGCCTTCCGGTCTGCCCACATGAAAAATGCCTCACCCCAGTCGCCGGACGCGCGACCAGTGTGAGGCAACTCGAGCCCCCACCTCCTTCAGAACAACACTGTCAGGTTCGTGTTCACGTTGATGCGGTATCCCGTGAGCGTCCCGCTGACATTCGCCAGCAGATTTCCCGACTCATCGTACTGGTTGATCACGAACGTACCGGTGAACGAGTTCCCATCCTTCGCCAAACGGAGGCTCTCACGGATGTTCGCCAGCCCCTGCGGAGTTGTCGTGCTCGTCGTCGGATCCCAGCTGATCGCATAGTGATTCAGCTTGTACAAAGAGTCCCCTGCTTTCTGCCAGACTCCCATGCAGAAACTCTGCGTGTCCGGATTTCGCGACGAGTTCGTCATCTCCGTGCCATCGCTATGCCATTGCACGATGCCCTGGTCAATGACCGTGGTCCCCGCGAGGAACTGGAAACGCCACATGCCCACAATCGGGTCGGTGGAGTCTGACACCAGACTCAGCGACGCCCCCTCCCTGCCCACCTCCCACGACTGCCGGTGCAGCTTGGCTTTCGGCAGTGCCTCGGTGTTGCTGCATTGTGCCGCGGCGGTCGCCGTCAGCAACGCGCCCGCCAGCACCAGGCTGAGCAGAGCGCTCATCTTCTTCCAAGTCATCTTCATATCCTTCTCCTTCGAAATTTTCGACGTGCGAGCCGCATCCTGCTCGAAAACCTTCGCTCGCACAATGCAGCCCGGGTGAAGCTTTGGTGAAGGAGAGGTGAATTCCTAAGTCATTGCAGACATAGTAAGTTCGGTGCAATTTGCGGGCGTCAATGCTATAGTTTCGGGACCCCTACGGAGTTGTAGTGTGCCTGCCTGTATCCACAAGTTCGGCGAATTCGAGCTCGATCCCTCCCGCTTCGAGCTGCGGCGTAACGGCCGCGTCCTGAAACTCGAACGCATCCCCATGGAACTGCTCCTCCTACTGGCGGAAAAAGACGGCTCCGTCGTCACGCGCCAGGAAATCGTCGAGCGCCTCTGGGGCAAGGACGTCTTCGTCGATACCGAGCACGGCATCAACACCGCGATTCGGAAAATCCGCCAGGCCCTGCGCGACGATCCCGACCAGCCCCGCTTCATCGAGACCGTCACCGGCAAGGGATACCGCTTCGTAGCCGAAAAGAACGGTGACTCTTCTTCCGCCGCACCCGCTGCCGCCGCGCCCACCGCCCCAGCCGAGGCCGCCGCTCCCATCCCGCCAGCCGAACCTGCCGCAATTCCCGCCGACGTTCCCCTCGCCGCCCCGAAGCGGAGGTTCCTGACCGCCGCCGCCCTGCTCCTTCTTCTTGTGCTGGCCGGAACCCTGGTTGCCGTCAACTCCGCTGGCATGCGGGACCGCCTCTTCCCCAGCAGCCGCGCCCGACAAATCCATTCCCTCGCCGTGCTCCCCTTAGCCAACCTCTCCGGCGACGCTTCGCAGGATTACTTCGCCGACGGCATGACCGACGAAGTCATCACCATGCTGGCCAAGAACACCTCTCTCCGCGTGGTCTCGCGCACTTCTGCCATGCAGTACAAAGACGCGCGCCGGCCGGTGCGCGACATCGCCCGCGAACTTGGCGTCGATGGCATCCTCGAAGGCTCCATCGAGCGTTCCTCCCACCGCGTCCACATGACGGTGCAGTTGATCTACGCTCCTACCGACACACACGTGTGGGCCGAGAGCTACGATCGCGACCTCGACCAGGCTTTCTCCCTGCCCTCCGATCTTTCGCAGACCATCGCCAAAGCCGTACAGGTCGCCACTTCTCCCGCGCGCCCGCCCCGCTACATCAACCCTGACGCCCACGATGCCTACCTCCGTGGACGCTATTTGTGGTTCACCTTCAATATTGAGCAAACCTTGCCGTATTTCGAAAAGGCGCTTCAGCTTCAGCCCGACTATGCCGCCGCCTGGAGCGGACTTGCCGACACGTACATGCTCGCTGGCATGGGCTTTCGCCCGCCGCAACAAGTCACGATGAAGGCGCTCGAGGCCGCCCGCAAGGCCGTCGAACTCGACGATTCCCTTCCCGAAGCTCACAACTCGATCGCTGCCTGGTACTTGTTCTACGGCTGGGATCCGACTCGTGCCGATGCGGAAGCGAAGCGCGCCCTCGACCTCCGCCCCAACTTCGCCGAGGCTCACTACGTTCGCCACTATGTTCTGATGGCGCTCAACCGCCAGGACGAAGCCCAGGTCGAAGAAAAGCGTGCCGTCGAACTCGATCCCTTTACCCGCTCCTGGGGCCTGGGGAGTTTCTATATCCAGACGCGTCAATACGACTCCGCCATCAACGAGCTCCGCCTCCAGCAGGTCGCTCGCCCCAATGATGCCGAGGTCTTAATGAATCTCTCCGAAGCGTATTGGCTGAAAGGTATGTACAAGGAATCGCAACAGACCCTGGAAGAAGCACTCCGCCTCCAACACCAGCCGGAACTCGCCGCGGCGGCGCGTCAGGCCTGGCTGCAAGGCGGCGAGACGGCCGTCGAAAAATGGGGAGTCGAGCAAGCCAAATCCCGCGCCCGCAAGGGTTATGTTTCGAGCTTGGACATGTCGACCGCATTCGCCTTTACCGGCGACAAAGAGCAAACCCTGAAATATCTCGAAGCCGCCTACCGCGAGCATGTCCCGGATCTGATCAAAGTGCAGAACGAACCCCTCTTCGACTTCCTCCACCACGAGCCCCGCTACCAAGCCCTGATCAAACAGATCGGGCTGCCTCCCGCGCAGTAGCGAGTTCAATTCCTTCTTGTCACCCTGAGCGGAGCACGTCGCCGAGCGGAGCACGTCGGCGAGCGAAGCACCTGTTTTTATTGTTGTCATCCTGAGCGAGGATTGGTCTTTGCGCGC
>PMUM01000276.1 GCA_003166855.1 Acidobacteriaceae bacterium
AGGTTTCAAGGTTTCAACGTTTCAGGTTTCAAGGTTTCAAAGTTTCAACGTTTCAAGTTTCAAGATCTCAAAGTTTCCCGTACAGGTCTTTACCTTGAAACTTTGAAACCTTCCCCCCAAGAGAAAAGGCGTGCTGTTAAGCACGCCCTTCTCGCCTCTGTCTTCACTTCATTTACAACAACTTGTTCCTGGAGACGTCTAGTGATGGCCTCCACTGGAGTGGCCGCCGCCACTGCTGGCGTGTCCGCCGCCACCGCCGCCGGAGGGATGGCCGCCGCCTCCACCCGAGGAGTGTCCGCCGCCGCTCGGAGCGCTCGGACGACTACCGCCACCGTAGCTCGGCGCCGCGTGCGAGCCACCATAACTAGGCGCGCCACGCGGTCCGCCGTAGCCCGGAGCGCCGTGGTAGCCGGGGTACCCGCCACGGGGATATCCGCCGTAGGAAGGTGCCCGTGCAATCGGCTGCCGCATATCCAACTGCGGACGGGACGATGATCCGCGCCCATAGCTTCCCGAATTCGAAGTGGGGCTGCGGGATTCGACCGAACTCGGAGCAGTCCGGTTCCAGTAGCCACCGCTGCTGCTGCCGCGTGTCACCGGGGCACTCGACGTGCCTCGCGACACCCCGCTACCCGATGGCGGGGTAAAGGGCCGGAAGCCATCGCGGTTGCTGGACGGTGCGGACGCTGTCGCGCCGCGTTGCGGTTCCATGGTTCCGGAACCCGTGCTTGTCCGTTCCGAACTTCCCAAGGTCGACGGGCGATTGTTGCCGTTCGGCGCGGTGAACGGACGAGATCCGCCAGGGTTTCCAGTTTGCGTTGAAGACGGCTGATTGCCTGCAGTTCTGTTCCCGGGATTATTCGTCTCCCGGTTCGAGAGCGTGCCCGCACTCGGCCGCTGCATGTTGTTCGTCGGAGTCGGGCCGCGCATTCCGGCAGACTCGCCGGCACTCACTCGGCCACCAGCCGGAACCGCGCCCACATGATTCTGCTGCATCGACTGGCGCAGACTCGCAGTCTCCTGCTGGAATGACGCCGGCCGCGCAACGTTGTTATGCGCCGATCCGTAGAAACGCTGCGAACCAGTGTTGCGCACCGTGGACGGCGCTGCCGCGCGTCCGCTCGCCGACAAGCTGGCGTGCGAAGGAACCACGGGCAGGTTGCCCGCCATCATGCGTGCACCGCCCAGCTGCGCGTGGCTCGCCGCTACCGGGGTCACCCTGCCAGCACCGAAGTGCCCTGCATTGACCGTCGACATCGCTCGGAAAACGTGGTCGTTATGAATGTTCCCGATATTGGAGAACCGCGTTCCCCCGTGCAACGGCCCAATTCCACCGTACTGATGGAAGTTGTGGACGTTATATCCGTTGACCACACCGAAGCGCCCGCGGTATCCACCCCACCATGGATGGAAGTAATCACACGGTCCGATCGGAAGCCAGCCGAAGCCGCCCCATCCGCCAAAACCAACTCCGAAGCCAAAGCCGCCGCCCCATCCCCAGAACGAGACGTATGCGGGCGCCCAGAACGGGTTGTAGCCTGCGTAGACCGGGCCGGGCCACCAAGCCCAGGAGTTGCCGTACGGGAACCAGCGGCCGTAGTGATATGGCGCCCATCCCCAAGGCTCGGAGCCAACCCAAGTCCAACCATAGACGGGCTGATACGTCCAGGTACCGTCGCGATACGGAACCCATCCATCTGGTTCGTTCGGAACCCAGACGTCGCCGTAGTCGGGCACATTCTGCCAATTACCATAAGAGTCCAAGTCCTGCGATCCCGTGTAGCGGCGGTTGGTATGGCGCCACGAACTGGCGTTGCGGATCATGTGGTCGCGATCGCTGTTCCACTGATCCCAGGCGTCGCGATCCGGAGCCGAGGAAATCTTGTACTGCGCGGAATCAGCGTTCCCGCGAATCGTGGCCATCTCGCCGCTGCGGACTTCAGTGCTGCCCTGCGGCGTGGCAATCTGCAATTCGCCCTGGCGCACGATCACAAGCGTATCGCCATCCGGCCGCACTTCGATGCGGAACACGCCATCATGATGCGCAGGATGCACCGACACGTTCGGAGTATCGATCTCGGGCTCGGCTTCGCTGTCTTTCGAGACAGTGTAATTCGCGATGCCCTGGCCCAACTGAATCTGAATATCTTTCTGCGTGAGGTTTGCGATGTTGGCCTTGGAGTTCGGCCCGAGACGAAGAATGTTGGCAAAATCGAGTTGCAACTCAGTGCGCGCGTTGTCGCCGGTCGAGACTTTGTCGCCCGTCATCACCGGCTGGTTCAACACTGCAGCGGACCAGTCGCCAGAATCACCGCGCTGTGTGGAAACATCGCCATGGATCAAGCTGATGCGCGCCACACCTTGATCGGTCCTCGCCGGAGCCTCGCCCGACGGTCCACCGGGCTGCGCTTCCGTCGGCTGTGCGTCCCCAGGCTGTCCCTGCGGTCCATTTTGATCCTGACCAATTTGACCCTGACCGATCTCCATCGGAGCACTCGGCTGCTCGGACGGACCGGGACCTTCCTCGGTCGTCTGCGCCACAGCGCTAATCGACCAGGCGCCCGATAGCGCCAAAGTTAAGACTGCCAAACTTGCCATGAATCGGCTTTTCATAACCCACCTCTTCCAAACGGCCCTAACTGTATAAACCCGCGTTTTTTAGGAATATCTCTGACAAAAGGATGGGCAACTGCCATGCCAAACGAGGGGAAAGCGGGATGCCGTAACTCGTTTGATTTCAACGAATAGCGGGAAGTAGTGAACCAGCGCAACGACCGAATTCGATGAAATTGGCCGCCCTCAGCCAAGGGTGGTGGTTTTCGGCCACTTGTCGGCTAGCCCAGGCTTTTGATCTCGCTTGCACCAGTAAGAACGAGGGTGCCCCATCCTTCGCGCACTTTGCGAAGGGTGGGAGTCGGGAATGCCTGCGGTGTAGCACAGGTGAGGCTGTCCCGCTCTCGCATCACCACGAGAAGGCTGCCCCACCTTTCGCGTTTTCGAAAGAGCCTGCCCGTGTGGAGCGGATACTTCTGTCCGCTGCTTTTGATTCTGACTTGACGGTGAAAGCGCACATCAGAAGTCACACCACCCCAGCCGCGGAGCGGCGACATAATCTAGCCCAAGACGTAAGAGAGTGGGTGAGAACCGGATTTCTGGGCAGAACGGTGGAACAAACACCACCAAAATCCAGCCGCGAAAGCCTGCCCTGAGCGAAGTCGAAGGGCGGCGGCATGTGATAGCCCGGCACGGAAGTGCCGGGTACGGTGGGAACAGAGACCGAGTCCCGAAGGGACGACATCAGTTCTCACGCACTCTCGTAAGTCCTGGGTAAGTCAGGCAAGAAAGGGAATCAAGTCCCGGAGAGCCTGCCCTGAGCGCAGTCGAAGGGGACGACAGAAAAAGCCGATTGATACCATCGTCCGTGGTGCCCATGCTTCGAACATCACGAAGCATGGGGCAGCCCAGGTCGTGACGATGCAAAGGTGGGCCAGCCCCGGTCACAAGATAAGCGGCCAAAAGATCAAGGCAGCAACAGCTGCAAAACAGAAAACTGCAACCCCAACAAGATACACAGTCCGCTCGGAATGGCGCACCTTTTTGGCGAACTCGGCGTCATTTCCTGGGATGGCATCCTTCAGGATCGCTAGGATTTGACGGGATAGTTGATCGTGTTCAGCATTTGGGTTCGCTAGGTCATCGGCCACACTAAAAGACTCAAACGGTATTGGGCGTAGAGCGAGTAAACCAAACACTGTTGCTAACCCTACGGCAACCGAGCCTCCCATAAATAGCATTGCAAGGAGATGCGGATGCGAGCTTAGATGCATTTTGTCAGGAGGGAGCGTGAAAAGCGCAGCGACCATTTGGGCCAGAGAAACCAGAGCAAAACCCAGTACGACACCTGTCTTCGTGTCTAGACCATTACGATCATCATTCTGGGCATCGATTTCGCGGAGTGCATGCTGCAATAGAAAAGTGACAGTGTCTGAGTTTGACTGTTGAAGTTGTGAGGGCGTAGTCGACATCGTTTATTTCTCCCTTCGTAATTCGATGGCTGGTGGCCCACCCTTTTTTGTTCTTCTGGAGTCACCACAACTGAGGGTGCCCCACCCTTGCGTTCTTGGCAAGGGTGGGAACCTCGGACCTATACGTTCAGTTCTTCGGGTTGAAGATCGAGATCCGTGCCGCCCACCCTTTCGCACAGAACGCGAAAGGATGGGGCACCCGCCACACGAATACTGTCAACAGAGACCAAACGTGAAGGATGGGGCCACCCGCCAAGTGACTTCAGTCTCAGTGTCTCAGTGAACGACTGAGGGGGACTGGCTCACCTCATCGGCTCTATTTCAGCCAGTTCCATTTGGGGAAAAGACTGAGTTGGGGAGGTACGCCCTTCCCCCACCCCCTCTGAAAGCCTTGACTGGCGCGGGTCCTGCACGCAATAACCTAGTTGACGCACATGTATAATTCACGCCACTTTTTTATTGTCGTGACAGAGCATAATTTTCCACAGGCCAGAGGTGTTCATTCAACCTTTACTGAGAAAACTGGAAGAGGCAGAGTTGCACCATGCGAATAACCTACCATTCCTGGCTCCAGAACTTATTCATCACTCTAATCTGCGTCATTGTAGGAGGAGCAAGCGTCGAAGGCCCCAACCTTTCGGTTCCAAATGCCACAAAAGTTAGTGTAGTGAGATTGATGAAATACATCCTCGTAGGCGATGTGACCGAACAAGTATATGAATCGTTTGCCCTCATTAAGCTGCGACATCAGAGCTTTTCTATCGGCCCTAACTCCCGCTTCCGGCAGCTTGGGGTCCTGATGGATGATGTTGAGCGCATGTGGAATATTAGGTGGCAAACTTCCGAGGCTCGGCGTGGTGTTAGGTGCGGGACGATCCTTGCTCTTGACGTGCTCGGCGATGTCTTGTTCATGCATCGCAAAGAACAAGGAAAAATCCGAAGTGACATTAAGAGCGAAAGTCTTCCCGAGATTGACCATCGCAGCCTGGGCGGCGATGGGATTACGGGGATTATCTGGAATCTTAAGAGCCATCGACTGTACTCCTATCCAAGCCCGTTGATCCTGCCTGAATTGTTCTGTCGCGACCGCGATTTGGCGTTCTCCGTCTCCGGTGGCCCTTATCGCAGCGTCGGCGGATCGACGGGCGGAGCATCCTTGCCACCAAGCCAAACCAGCATAGATAAAGAGCAAACCAGCCGATACTTTGGTCCAAAAAAGTATTTTATTACTGTGGGTAGCGTTGTCACCTTGGTTGGACTGATACTTCTTTTTAAGGTCATCGACAAAATCAATTTGGACCCCAGGTTCAACGTAGACGTGGCGGTTTGTGGATTTTTCTTGGCCCTCGCTATGTTTTTGCTGGGAGGATGGATTGTTTTTCGACTGCTCGGGCTTGTGACGTGACATAGAATCGTACCCATGAAACAACTTGAATACAGACAAGGGCCGGAGGCGTTGGATAACTTCAAGAAGCTTGCGACCGTGATTTTATAGGCTCCGGCCAAAAAGCAAAAGAAGCAGCCTAAGAAGCCTGCTTCTTCGCGGAAATCGGCGGACATTTCCCACGGCTCCTCAACCCACGTCTTTTTCCACAGCCTTCCACAAGAAAAATCCCACTTCTTGTGACGAACAACCTTGACCGAGAATTTCAGAAAGCTCAAGCTCTCTACATGCGCGAGGGCTCTCCCAATCCAGGCTCGACGAGCGATCTTCTCAACGACCCTCAGTCCGCAGCTAAGTCCTTACTCTGGAATATTTTACAAGTAAGTCCTTGCGGCTCAAGATTTTGCGGGGATTCAACCCTATCCCCACCCTGTAAGTTATTAAGAATGAATAATTTAGAGAAAGGGAGGAAAAAAACAGGGGGTACCCCTAGTCCGGCTCGGCGAGTAGCTTCCCGAGGCGATCGAAGCGGGCTTCCCAGAGCGAACGGCGATCGGAGATCCAGCGCTCGACGACCGAGAGGCCTTTCGGTTCGACGCTACAGGTTCGGACCCGCCCCACTTTTTCGGTACGCACCAGGCCGCTTCTTTCCAGCACCTGCAGATGCTGCACGACCGCGGCCAGTGTGATGTCGAGAGGCTTGGCCAGCTTCGAGACGGAGACCGGCCCTTCGCTCAATCTCTCAATCATCGCCCGGCGCGTGGGATCGCCCAGGGCATGGAAGACGCGGTCGACTTGGACTCTTTGGGTGAGCATCGTGCCTTTCCAGTGCTCCTTGATCAGTGAGGCAAGATCAGTGGGCCAACTGCTTCGCGAGGTGGTCGAGCAACTTCCGCCAACCCTCTTCGCGTATCTGAGGACCATCGGCACCTTCGAAGAAGGCACCTTGCTCGGTGAAGATGAGATCGGTTCCGTGCCCGCTCGGTACGAGTTCTATCGTGGCGTGCGACGACGAGATCCGCTGATCGCCGAGCGTCATCGTATAGGCCATCACGATGCGGCGGTTGGGCACGATGTCGCGATACACCGTGTCGTTGGTGCAGGTGACGCCTCGCGCACGGAAGCTCGAACGCTCGCTGCCGCCAACGCGAAAGTCCATTTCGAATTCGTCCTGATTGAACTCCTTATCGGCAGCGAACCAGCGGCGTTTCTTGGCGGGATCCGAGAACGCCCCGAACACGCGCTCCGGGCTGGCGGGATAATTGCGCTCAATCACGAACGTGGCATGAATGACAGACCGCTGCTTCACGATGCTTCCTCTCTACGATTATTTGGGCAGGCCTTTTATGAACTCTTCGAGAACGTGGTTGAATTTCTCCGGTTCATCGACAAACAGAGCGTGTCCATCCCCTTCAAAGCGCTCCAACCGCAGCCTGTCGCCAAGTTTCGATTTCAGGAAATCGGCGGTTGCCTGCGACTCGGGCTGATAGGCAAAGAGCACCGGGCGATTCATCTTGGCCAATCCGGAAGAGAAGTCTTTTACCGCAATCATGTTGTAAATGAGCACGACAGCGGTGTCTGCTGGAACCTGGATGGAGGCATTGACGACGCTCTGCAGGTATTCGTCGGTCTGCGGCTTTTTGTACATGCTGCGGACAAAACCGTCCGCTTGCTTCTGGCGGTCCTGCTGGAGTTGGTTCATCCACCCGGAGAGGGCAGCGAACATCTCGGCGTTCTGTTTCTCCGAGAGATAACCGTCCACCAACACGAGGCCGCCGACGTTATCGGTGCCAAACTGTTCGGCATACTTCACCAACTCCCCACACGCCATCGACCAGCCGACCAGTACCGGCTTCTTCAGTCCAAGATGATCGACAAGTTCTTTGTAATCGCGGGAGCGGGTTTCGGGCAGATGACCCGACGGGGGCTTGTCACTCTCGCCCTGGGAGCGCGGATCGACAGCAATGACGTGATATGTCTTCGAGAACTCGTCGATTTGCTTCTGCCAGATCCAGGCCGGCATGGTCCATCCCGGAATGAAGACGATGGGACGTCCGCTGCCCGCTTCCACGTAGTGGATCCTGACGCCATCGGAGGTCTTGAAGAAATCGCTTTTGGCTTCCTGCGCGAAGACGCTCGGCGCTCCCAGGAAGCACATCAGGACTAAAGTTAGTCTCGTTCTCATGCTTTCTCTCCTGCTTCAAGCTGCCGGCTCGTAGCACAGGTAGACCTTACCATTGCCGAAGATACGTGTCTTGGTAAGCTTCAGTTTGAGCGGCTCCCGGATGCCGTCGAACATCGACCGGCCCTTCCCCAGAGCGACCGGGTCCACGATCATCTGGTACTCGTCGATCACGTGCTCCAGAGCCAACTGCGCGATGATGCTCCCGCTGCCCAGAATGGCCATGCCCGGACCGGATTCATTCTTCATCTTTCGGATTTCCGAGACGATGTCGCCCTTTACCAGGCTTGTATTGTTCCACGAGGTCTTGGTCAAGGTTCGCGAGAAAACGACTTTCGACATGCTGTTCATCCCTTTGGCCACCGCGGGATCATGTTGCTCGGCGACCGGCGTCGGCCAATAGCTCGCCATGAGTTCGTAGGTGACGCGTCCGCACAGTAACTCGCCTCCGCCGCTGGCGTTCTCGGCAACGAATGCAGAGTACTCGGGATCATCGTTCCCCGCATGCGCCCACCGGAAGTCTCCGTTGGGACCGGCGAAGTAGCCATCCAGGGTCACGTGGTTGAAAGCGATCAGTTTGCGCATGGTCTTTCTCCTTTGGCGGAAGCAGGGCGCGTCCTTTTTGTTTAGCACACGCTTAAGTATTATTCCGAACCTATAATTATTGTCAAGTGGATACTTAAGTTTTGTCGTATCGAGCCCCACAAGACCAAGTCGGGGAATCGAGCCGTTACGGACTCAACTTACTGGCTAGAAATACGAAATGCCCCGACCGATAGTCGGGGCATTTGGTTGAACCATGGATCTTGGACGCTGTCCTTCAACTCAAGGATAGCGCGCTGGACAGCCGTGTCAAGCAGATTCTAATTTGTCGAGTGACCTCGGAGGGCGAGGGAGTCGAACCCTAATGGCTGGTGAGCCACTCGACTGTTTGAAGGACAGCGTCCAGTACCCACTGGCAACACCCTCCAAACGTTGCCCTTCATCGGCCATTCTATGCGCCCGGTCCAACGAGAGGCCTCTGGTTTTCGTGATTAAAATC
>PMUM01000122.1 GCA_003166855.1 Acidobacteriaceae bacterium
ATTCTGGGCAAGAAGGTCGGGATGACGCAACTGTTTGACTCGAAGGGCGACGTTCGCCCGGTCACAGTGCTGCAGGCCGGTCCGTGTGTGGTGACGCAGCATAAGTCGGCCACACGAGACGGCTACGAGGCGGCCCAGATCGGACTGGTGGAGTTTGTGAAGGAATCGCGGCTGACCAAGCCGGCGCAGGGACACCTGGCGAAGAATAATCTTCCTCCGGTGAAGTTCATGCGCGAAGTGCCGCTCGAGGTCGAGGGCACGCCCGATGGCGACGGCTCGGTGAAAGTTGGCGACCGCGTGCTGGTCGAGATGTTCGAAGGCGAGCGGTTTGTCGACATCGTCGGGATCAGCAAGGGCAAAGGATTTCAGGGCGTTGTGAAGCGGCATCATTTTGCCGGTGGTCCGAAGTCGCACGGTTCGATGTTCCAGATTACGGGTTCGATCGGGTCGTCGGCGTTCCCCTCGCGCGTGTTCAAGGGGATGCGGATGTCGGGACACATGGGCAACGCCCGCGTGACCCAGCGCAACCTGCGCGTGCTGGGCGTGGACAAGGACGAGAATCTGCTGGTGGTCGAGGGCAGCGTGCCTGGACCGGAGGGCGGCTACATCGTGATTACGAAAGCGAAGAAGCCTCCACGAGAACGGCGCGGATTCGCAGGGTCGGCGACGGTGGATCCGTTGAAGGCGGCGAAGAGAGCGGCGAAGAAAGCATAAAGGAAGCGCGGGCGAGTCGCCCGCGCCCACACGAGAATTTATGGCAACGATAGACATACATAATTTGAGCGGCGAGAAGGTTGGGACGATGGATCTCGCCGATGAAATCTTCGGCGCGGTCAACGAAGATCTGCTCTGGGAAGCGGTGAAACATTACCGCGCCGGGCAGCGCGCCGGTACGCACAAAACCAAGGCGCGCTGGGAAGTTTCCGGCTCCGGCAAGAAGCTCTGGAAGCAGAAGGGCACGGGCCGGGCCCGCATCGGATCGATCCGGTCGCCACTGTGGCGGCACGGCTATACGGTGCATGGTCCGCAGCCGCGCTCTTACGACTACGCCTTCCCCAGGAAGAAGTTGATGGGCGCGTTGCGCTCGGCGCTGGCCGCGAAACTGGCGGACGGCAAGCTGATCGTGGTGAATTCGTTCGACATGAAAGAAGTGAAGACCAAGGAGTTCCGCAAGTCGCTGGACTCGCTGAAGGTGGATGCGACGGTTCTGATTATCGAAGAGCCGAAGCACGAGAATCACAACCTGGCCTTGAGCGCCCGCAACATCAAGGGGCTCGAGATGGTGTTGAGCAACGAAGTGCATCCGTACCATCTGCTGAAGTATGACCGGGCGATTTTCTCGCAGCCGGCGATCGAGAAGCTGCAGGTTTCGCTGAAGTCTTCGGTCTCAAAGCGGCAGCACAAGCCGGAAGCCGACGAAGGCACGAAGAAGGCGCACAGCGAGCGGCGCCGTCGCGCGCGGCATGACAAAGACAAAGCGGCGGAGGTGGCTTAATGAAATCCGCATACCAGATTATTCGCCGTCCCGTGATTACCGAAAAGGGCCTGGCCATCAAGGAGAACCAGAACACGCTGGTCTTCCAGGTGGAGCCCAAGGCGACCAAGACGGAAATTAAGCAAGCGGTGCAGACGATTTTCAAGGTGAAAGTGCATTCCGTGCGCACCGCCACCTATGTGGGAAAAGAGCGGCGGCGCGGGAAGTTCGCGGGCTACCGTCCCGACTGGAAGAAGGCGTACGTGCGGTTGCGGGCCGGCGAGAAGATGCCGGAGTACGCGCAGAATCTGTAAGAGGGATTCCGGCTTCCGGGAAGAGCAGATTCCTCACCGGCAAAGTTTGCCGGTTCGGAGTGACAGAGAGTTTGTAGCAGCAAAGAAGAGCTGATTATGCCAATTAAGACATACAGACCGACGACGCAGACGTTGCGCTACCGGACGACCCTCGTCAATGACGACATTACGACCAAGCATCCGCATAAGCCGCTGGTCGAGCCCAAGCCGCGCACCGGCGGACGCCGCAACTCCGGCGACACCACGATGCGGTTCATTGGCGGCGGGCACAAGCGCAAGCTGCGCATCATCGATTTCAAGCGCGACAAGACCGGGATTCCGGCGACTGTGACGACGATCGAGTACGATCCGAACCGCTCTTCGCGCATTGCGCTGCTGGCCTATGCCGATGGGGAGAAGCGGTACATCATTCAGCCGGAAGGGCTGAAGGTCGGCCAGAAAGTGCTGAGCGGTCCCGAGGCTGACATACTTGTCGGCAATGCATTGCCGCTGCGGAACATTCCGCCAGGCACGCAGATTCACAACCTCGAATTGAAGCCGGGCAAGGGCGGGCAGATGGTACGTTCCGCGGGTGGAGCGGCGCAGCTTATCGCGAAGGAAGAAGAGTACGCGCTGGTGAAGTTGCCTTCGGGCGAGACGCGCAAGATTTCGCAGGACTGCATGGCGACCATCGGCCAGGTCGGAAATCTGGATCATGAGAACGTAACCATCGGTAAAGCTGGGCGCTCGCGGTGGCTGGGAAAGCGTCCGCACAACCGCGGCGTTTCTATGAACCCGGTCGACCATCCGCACGGTGGTGGTGAAGGCAAGACCTCCGGCGGACGTCATCCGGTGACGCCGTGGGGGCAGCCGACGCGCGGATACAAGACGCGGAACAACAAGCGTACGGACAAGTTTATTGTGAGCCGGCGCAGCAAGTAGCGCCCACAACAAAGCTGCCGGCTGAAAGCTGACGGCTGAAAGCTGAGAGCAGAATTTATGGCACGTTCAACCAAGAAAGGCGCGTTCGTGGATGCTTACCTTCAGGCGAGGGTAGAAGGCATGAACGCGCGCAACGAGAAGAAAGTACTGCGCACCTGGTCGCGGCGTTCCACCGTGGTGCCTGAGATGGTGGGACACACGATCGCGGTGCATAACGGCAAAAAGTTCATTCCCGTGTACGTCACCGAGAACATGGTGGGCCACAAGCTGGGTGAGTTCAGTTTCACCCGGACGTTCAAGGGGCACTCCATGAGGGCGGCGACGGAAGTTGCGGCCAAGCCGGCCGGGATCCCGGGCGGTCCGGGGGCGATTACTCCGTCGGCTGCGTCAGCACCTGCGCCGAAGGCGTAAAAACAGCTTCTAGCTACTAGCTGCTAGCTAAGAAGACGAAGAGTTGAGATTACGACTATGGAATTTCGAGCGGAAATGCGGTACTTGCGGGTTTCGCCGCAGAAGGCGCGGCTGGTCCTGGAGTTGATTAAGGGCAAGCGCGTGGAAGAAGCGCGCAACACGCTGGCATTCACCAAGAAGCGCGTGGCGGCGCATGTGGGCAAGCTGCTGCAGTCGGCGCTGGACAACGCGAACTTTCTCAGCGCCGAGAAGAATCTCGACGTGGAGATCGACAACTTGTACGTGAAGAGTGCGATCGCCAACGAGGGGCCGCGCATGAAGCGCATCCGTCCGGCACCGCAGGGACGCGCGTACCGCTACCAGCGGCGTATTGCGCACATCATTGTGATTCTGGCGGAGCGCGGGAAGAGTGGTGACGCGGGTCCGAGACATGCTGGTGATGCCAGGACAGTCGAGGCGGCTCCGGCGAAGGGCAAGCGGCGGGCTCCGGCAGCGAAGGCTTCCGGGAAGAAGAAAGCGGTTGCGAAGTAGGTAGGGTCGGCGGGCGAGACGCCCACCGGACAGCCGGCGGGACGCCGGATCTACCAAGATCGGCGCGGCTGAAGAGTTTCGGTTCACAGGTTCGATTTAGGAGAAGCAATGGGACAAAAAGTCCATCCTTATGGTTTTCGCCTCGGCTTCACGAAGCCGTGGAAGTCGCGCTGGTTTGCCGAGCGGGATTACGACAAACAGCTGCACGAAGACGTCAAGCTGAAGGCCGAGCTGAAGGACAAGCTGAAGTCGGCAGGCATCAGCGCCATTGAGATTGAGCGGCCGGGCAACAAGCTGCGCATCATCATCAAGACGGCGCGACCGGGAATCATCATCGGGCGCAAGGGCGCGGAAATCGACAAGCTCAAGGCCGAGCTGCAGAAGAAGACGGCGGGCAAGGACATTTTTGTCGACATCCAGGAAGTGCACAAGCCTGAGCTGGACGCGCAACTGGTTTCGGAATCGATCGCGCTGCAACTGGAAAAGCGCGTGGGCTTCCGGCGCGCGATGCGCAAGGCAGTGGATTCGGCGCTGCGCTTCGGTTGCAAGGGCATCAAGGTGCGCGTGAGCGGACGGCTGAACGGCAATGAAATCGCGCGCTCCGAGTGGTATCTGCAGGGTCGGTTGCCGCTGCACACGCTGCGCGCGGATATCGACTACGGCTTCACCGAGGCGCGGACGACCTACGGCGTGATCGGCGTGAAGTGCTGGGTGTACAAGGGCGAGATTCTCCCGCAGAAGAAGCGCGAAGCCGCGACCACGGCGGGCGGATTCTAAAGGGTTTTGCTAAGAGCTAAAAGCTGAGAGCTAAGAGCTGATTCTATGTTGATGCCAAAGAAAGTGAAGTATCGCAAGCAGCAGCGCGGGCGCATGACCGGCAAGGCGTGGCGCGGGTCGACGCTGGCGTTCGGGGATTTCGGGCTGAAGGTGCTGGAGCCCGGGTGGATCACCGACCGGCAGATTGAAGCCAGCCGCGTGGCCATGACTCGTTTTGTGAAGCGCGGGGGAAAGATATGGATCCGCGTGTTTCCCGACAAGCCGGTCACCAAGAAGCCGGCCGAAACCCGTATGGGCAAGGGCAAGGGCGCGCCGGATCATTGGGTCGCGGTAGTGAAGCCGGGGAAGATTTTGTTTGAGATGGAAGGCGTGACCATTACGGATGCGACCGAGGCAATGCGGCTGGCGTCGCATAAGCTGGCGCTGCGGACGACGCTGGTCAAGCGCGAGGGTGCGGCGCACTAAGAAGCTTTCAGCTATCAGCTGTCAGCTTTCAGTTGACCGCCTGGAATTTGGTTGAGGAACTTTATGAAGGTAGACAAAATCAGAAATTTGACAGATGTGGAACTGGGCAACCAGGAGCGCGAGCTTGCCGACCAGCTCTTCAAGCTGAAGTTTCAGCTGAACATGGGCCAGACGGAGAGCCTGAAGAAGATTCGCGGACTGCGCAAGGACATTGCGCGCGTCAAGACGATACTCGGAGAGCGCGAGCGCTCGGCCGCGCAGGAGAAACGATAATGGCGGGAACCAATACACAGGCCACGGCGAAGGTGCAGGGTCGGCGCAAGGAAGTGGTGGGAGAAGTGGTCGCCAACCGCATGCAGAAGACGATTGTGGTGAAGGTGACGCGCAAGAAGGCGCATCCGTTCTACGGACGCGTGGTGGCGCGCAACAAGAAGTTCTATGCGCACGACGAGAAGAACGAAGCGCACGTCGGCGATGTGGTGCGGATTGAAGAGACGCGTCCGCTGTCGAAGCTGAAGCGCTGGAAGCTGAAAGACATTGTGCGCAAGACTACGCTGGTGCCGGAAGCTGTGACGGAAGTTCCGGGCGTCTAGTTGCGCGGGAGCTGCCGCGCCAGATGCGGGTCGTGAGTGAGTCGCGAAGAGGGAGATTGAAGCCATGGCTGTGATGATGAGATCGATGCTGGAGGTCGCCGACAACTCCGGCGCCCGCAAGCTGCAGATGATTTTGCCGCTCGGCGGCTCGACCGGACTGAATGCCGGGCTGGGCGACATAATCACGGCGTCGGTGAAAGAGGCGGCGCCTGAGGGCCAGGCGAAAAAGGGAACCGTGGTGAAGGCCGTGATCGTGCGCACCCGCAAAGAGTATCGTCGGCGCGACGGAACCTATATCCGCTTCGACCAGAATGCCGCGGTGCTGATTAACGATGTGGGCGAACCGGTGGGAACCCGCGTGTTCGGTCCAGTGGCGCGCGAACTGCGCGAGAAGAAGTTTTTGAAGATTGTTTCGCTGGCGCCGGAAGTCATCTAGCGCAGGTTTCAAAAGTTTCAGAGTTTCAAGGTTTCAAGGTCCTTGAGATTCCGAAGCTGGGCGAAGAGTGATTCGCTTTGAAACCTTGGAACTTTGAAACCTTGAAACTTTGAATTTATGAGAACCGTAAGCACTGAAAACAAGCGAGTGGATCTCCGGCGGAACGACACCGTGAAGGTGATCACCGGACGGGACAAGGGCAAGGAAGGGCGCGTGCTGCGCGTGTTTCCGAATGACGCCAAGTTGCTGGTCGAGCACGTGATGATGGTGAAAAAGCACGTGCGGCCGAACCCGCAGCGCAACATCAAGGGCGGCATCGCCGAGCAGGAGAGCCGGATTGCGATCTCCAACGTGCAACTGGTATGCGCGACCTGCGGGCCGGTCCGCATCGGCCACGAAGTGCGCGGCGACCGCAAGGTGCGCGTGTGCAAGAAGTGCGGAACGACGCTGGATAAATGAGCTGTTAGCTGTTAGCTCTTAGCCATTAGCTTTTAGCTTGTGGCGGCAAATGCGAACAGCAGGCATGAAAATTGAGTCTCACGAACCGGTAGACGCAGTGAGCGACAAAGCTAAAGGCTAAGAGCTAATGGCTAAAAGCTGCTCCCGCAACCCGAAACCGTGAGAGGAAGTTGACGGGACGAAAATGGCAAAAGATAAAAAGGGACAGAAGGAATCGCAGGAGCAGAAGGCGCCCGATCAGGCGCGGCACAGCGCGAAGGAACGTCCGCGGCTGCGCTCGAAGTTCGATAAGGAAGTGGCTCCCGCTCTGCTGAAGGAACTGGAGCTGAAGAACGTGATGGCGGTTCCGCGGCTGCACAAGATTGTTGTGAACATGGGCGTGGGCGAAGCAACGCAGAACGCGAAGGTGCTCGATCCGGCGGTGAATGAACTCGGTCAGATCACCGGGCAAAAGCCGGTGGTGACACGGGCGAAGAAGTCGATCGCGGCGTTCA
>PMUM01000010.1 GCA_003166855.1 Acidobacteriaceae bacterium
TGCCGTAGATATAGCCGTTGATAGCGAACTTGGCGTTGGCCACGGTGAATCCCGATCCAACACCAGAGAAGTTGCCTTCGCTGTCGACCGGAGCGAATTCGACTTTGTTCACACCCTTCGGATCCGTTGTGAACGTCTGGATATTGTGGTCGAGATACCAGCTCACGTTCTCGTCGAATAGCAGATACAGGCAGACGAATTCACGATCCACATCCTTCGGTTTGCCATCGGCATCTCCCATGCCGCGTCGCGTGATGATCATGGCGCCCACCAACCCGCTCTCAACATCTTTCAACTCGTTCGTGTGGGAGTGATAAAGCCAGATGATCGAGCTAGGGTCGTTCGGTCCGGGTCCAGCGCGCTCAGGAACCTCCCACGTGTACAGGTGAGTCTTGCCGGGAGGAACTGCATCGTCCTCTTTGTCGGTTCCGGAAGTGCCGTCGTCGTACGGCGCTCCCTCCGAGTCTTTTCGGTAGAAGACGCCATGCGGGTGCATGCTGTACGGACGTGTAGCGTTGTTCTTGAAAAGAATGCGGATCGTGTCACCGACCTCGGCTCGCAGGATCGGGCCAAGAATTCCCGTGTGCTCCCACTCCTGGGCTCGTGGCTTGAGCCGGGTGAACGTGTCGTCTGTGTATTCGCGGTACAGGGCCTTGCGATAAACGGTTCCAATTCGGTGCGGTCCTCGTTCGGTAAATACCGTCGAGTAGCCCTCGAACTGCATGCCCATCATCTTGTTGACACCGCCAGGGGCATAGTCCCAGTCCACCTCGTCCGCGGCAACGTAATACGTGCGAACTTTCGCAGTCTGCGTCTGCCCGAAACAAGCGGGAATGGCCAACAGGATTACGACGATTAAGATTCGTTTCATCATGATCTTCCTTACCCCTCAAGTGACGTCCCCAGGTGGAAGTTGGCATCCCCCCGATGCCACTTCCCCCTGATGGTTTGTAGGCAGCCTTCCGAACTGGTGGTCGCGCGAATCGCTGCCCTGTGACCGTCAATCTGCAGGGACTTGTTCGTCAGGTCAATGAAACTGTCTTTTAAACGTGCTTTAACTGATAAGTGTCGGGTTTCTATAGGCTTAGAACCTGTTCTTAACGGGGCTGTGCTACCATTTGTGACCAAAGGGAAGCGCGTGTCGCCTGGGGAACCTCACAAGAAGACCGTATACAGGTTTGGTCCGTTCCAGCTTGATTCCAGTAAGGCCACGCTCACTCGCAACAGCACCCAGCTGAAGTTGCAAGATCTGCCCTACCGCCTGCTCGTAATTCTGGTGGAGAAACCAGGAGAGATCGTCTCCCGCGAAGAAGTGCGCCAACGCCTTTGGCCCCAAAACACCTTCGTGGAGTTCGACAACAGCTTGGGAGTCGCGATCCGGAAGATCCGTGATGCACTCGGGGACAATGCGGACGCACCCTGTTATGTGGAAACGGTTCCGCGGCGAGGCTATCGCTTTTTGGCGCCGGTCACTACTGCCACAGAATCACAAGATCCGGTCCGCCCCGTCACACCTGAGCCTTTAAGACCGCCGATTTCGTCGCTCAGCTCAGAAAAACACTCTGCCATCTCAGGCCGGAGGTTGCGTTACATAGCAATTGCCGCATTCATTGTGCTTGCGATCGGTAGTACCGCTTATCGATTCCGCCTTCCGCGGACCAGGATAGAAAATAAGACTGCGGCAGAGACCATCCTTCCTCCGGTACACGTTCGACGATCCGTATGGTAGCCGCCTCACCAGATTCCGAGCACCACCGAGCGCTCCTTTGCGCCATCTGCGAGAAACCCTGCGACAGTGAAACCTGCAAAGCCGATTGGAACGGTCTTGCGGTCCATCAGGAATGTCTGGAAGAAAAACTCGCCCGACAGAAGCTGCCCGAACCCTAGCAACTCACTCTTAGGACCACTGGTCTTAAGGCTCTTCCCCGCCTCTCGCCCCTGAGCTAGATTCTAAGAGTCCCTTTACACACCCTTCCGCCGTGCCCAGATCGGGCGTCGGTCCTCTGTGCAAATTGATGAAGAGAACGATTGGGCCCAGACTCTGTGCTCCGGGGGGGACGAGTCTGGGCTTTTTCTCGCAGCAACGCACTGTTAGGACACTACCGTCGTGGGCTGTAGTGTTGCATTCCAAAATGACATTCCCCGGATAGCCAAAGCGTAGCCGAGGCCCGGTCTGTGTCAAGGCTCAGCGACCGCGTTGCGCGGCGGGCTTCGCCCGGCCTTGACAGAGACCTCAGCGGCCTCGGCATATTTTGCACGCCTCAGGAGAAGCGGGGCGTTTGTCCTTTGAAATCGGAGCGCGCCTTGGACACCCGGTCCGGTCTAGTCTTTCCCTGGTTGAATCCTAGGCCCGCTCGGATTTTTGATTTTGTCATTGATCAGGTCAAGTATGGAGTATGCTAGCTGTGGCGAACTTGGAGGAAAGTTGGTGGTCTGTGCGAATCCGTGAAGTTGTGAGGCCGCGAGATGCTCGCGGACTCCCGGTCTAGTCGTTGTGGGATCTGCCACGAGCGTACTAACCGCCGGTCGTATAGTAAGAAAGTAGATCAACTTAGTTGTCTTGTCATTGAGAGAAGAACATCTCCTGCCTGCCTGGTCCTCCCGCTGTTATTCCTTCTAGCATCCCTCGCCGGCTCTGCACAGACTCCGGATGCGAGCCGTCCTACCCTCATTCATGGTTTGATCCTGACAACGCAGGGACAGCCAGTGGACCGTGCCACGGTTGAGGTGCGAAATCTCCGTGGCATGAAGATAGCGGCCGGCTTTACGGATAGCGCTGGAAAGTTCGCCATCACCACGACGGCGAAGGCCGGCGAATACGTCCTTCTTGTGGCGAAGGAGTTGCAGATAGGGGACAAGCGGATCACTCTTGATCAGCTGGATCGTGAGGTGACAATCGCATTACCGTTTAACTCCGGGAGTGCTGCAGCGACGTCGCAGATGTACACGGTTCCCGCGCAAGAGTTGCGTGTGCCGGCAAAGGCACGCGCGCATCTGAAGTTGG
Source organism: Acidobacteriaceae bacterium (assembly GCA_003166855.1). Lineage (GTDB taxonomy): Bacteria > Acidobacteriota > Terriglobia > Terriglobales > Acidobacteriaceae > Sulfotelmatobacter. The sequence goes on from PMUM01000010.1 coordinate 3,005, forward strand.
CACACCAGAAGTTCATCAAGTTGAACTTTGCCGGAGCCGAGAGGGAGATCGGCCAGGCGTTGCAGATTAATTCGACTTGCGCTGCGGCGTTCTCTATGCGGGCTGTGCTGCGACTGGCCTTGAGGGATCCCGACGGAGCGATCGAAGATGCGACACGCGCTTTGGCCCTGGATTCGGGTGAAGCGGATGCCTACGTGGCGCTCGCAACCGCATACAACTCACTCAGGGAATTCGAGAGCGCCGAAACGGCCGCGCAGCAGGCTCTCCAGAGGCTCCCTGATTTCTGGCAAGGCCGACTGGAGCTAACCAAGGCCCTGTATGGTGAGGGACGGTTCGTCCTGGCGTTGCGCGAGTTAGGCGAGTTAAACAACGACTTTCCCGATGTGCATCTGGTTCGCGCAAACATACTGCAACGCCTCGATCGCAGCCAGGAAGCAGCGGAAGAGTTCAGCCAGTTCCTGCGGGAAGCACCGAACGATCCTCGAAGCGAGCAAGTCAAGCGCATTGTTGGCTCCTCGACGGAGCGGGCAACAGTATTTCTTTCCTTCAAACCATGACCCACGTTGCACAAGGTGCGCGGATTTAGGGTCTTTCTTCTCCAGGTTCGCAGGCCAGAAGGCTTCCAAGAAAGTTCCGATAGGAAAGAATTGAATTTTTAATATAATGTCTATTGACATAATAGACATTATTGGGATATTGTCCCTTCCAACGCGGATCACATGGTCAGTGAATCGCGCTCCGTTGAGTTTATGCCCACCCCCGTCACGATGCTGCGATGTTTTACCCCGGCCAGGCGCGTTGTAAACGAGCGCTTGGTCACAGGGGACACAGAGGTCGTCGGCAGTTTCGCGCACTAGTAGTCCCTGAGATTTAGTTATCAGCAGATGCGATCCGCAAACGATTCGCGAACCGCTGGAAATTCCTTACCTGAAGGCAGGATAGATCCTTAAGAAACCGATTTGCAGGATCAATCAAAGAGGACGGTATGAAGATATTGGGGCGTGGGTTGCTGTTTATCTGGATGGCCGCGGCTGCAGCCACCACTCTGCAAGCGCAGGATTCACAGGTTTCCGGACAGATCCGCGATGCCAGCCAGGCTGCCGTCGCAGGTGCGAAGGTCACCCTGACTCGCACCGAAACCGGCGATCATCGCGAAGTGACGTCGGGCAATGAGGGCTATTATTCCTTCCCGCTTTTAGTGCCCGGGCACTAAAAGCG
>PMUM01000439.1 GCA_003166855.1 Acidobacteriaceae bacterium
TCATTCTCGACAAGAACGGCAAGCATGCGCGGATGACGCGCGATCTGGCCACGCTGTGTCCGGCCGTGCCCGAAGTGCAGAGCTACTACAAGCAGCTCACGGAGAAATTTATCCGCGATTGGGGATTCGACGGATCGAAGCTTGACAACATTTATAGTGTGCCCGCGTGCTATAACCCGGCGCATCATCACAAATCGCCGCAGGATTCTGTCAAGGCGATGGGCGAAGTGTACAAGATCATTTTTCAGACCACCCGCGCCATCAAGCCCGAGAGTGTGACGCAGGCCTGTCCGTGCGGGACGCCGCCTTCGCTCGCGTGGCTGCCGTTTATCGATCAGGCCGTGACGGCCGATCCGGTGGGAGCGGTGCAGGTGCGGCGGCGTATCAAGATGTACAAAGCGCTGCTTGGGCCCGAAGCGGCGGTCTACGGAGATCATGTCGAGCTGTCGTCGATGACGCCCGTCGGCAAGGGCAACTGGAGCGAGCACGGCAGCGATTTCGCTTCGACCCTCGGCACCGGAGGCGTGCTGGGGACGAAGTTTGTGTGGCCAGACCCGGGGCCGAAATTCAAGCCGGTAGCTCTGACCAGCGAGAAAGAGGCGCACTGGAAGAAGTGGATTGGGTTGTACAACGAGAAGATGCTGTCGAAGGGCGAGTTCCGCGATCTGTATGTGTACGGGTACGACGTGCCTGAGGCGTACGCCATTGAGAAAGACGGGAAGATGTACTACGCGTTTTTCGCGGAGAAAGAAAATGGCACATTCGCCGGTGAGGTGGAGTTGCGCGGGTTGAATCCCGGGAGCTATCACGTAGTGGATTATGTAGACGGGAAAGATTTGGGCACGGTGCAGGCGGAGGCGGGCAAGTCTCCCAGGCTGAAGACCGAGTTCAAGGAACATTTATTGCTGGAAGTGAGCGCTCAATAGCAGAATCTCATGTAGGGGAAGCTCATGTGGAGACGGCCGCCTCGGCCGTCTCGCCAGGGCGAAGCCCGGCGGCTTCGAGATGCAACCTTCTTCATCAGACCGCGCTAAGGTTTGCGAAAGAATTTCTCGCGGTGGGCGGCGTCGCGGAACGCTTCGGTCCCTCCGGGGCGCGTAGTCGAGAGGGCGCCCGCTCGATTGCCGCTCACGAGGCACGTAGGCAAGTCTGATCCTTTCACGTATTCGTGCAAGAAGCCGGCGTCGAAGCTGTCCCCCGCGCCGACCGTGTCGACCGCAACCACTTCTTGCGATGGGCTGGCGAAGCGGTCGGTGCCGCGTTGCGCAATTGCGCCCTTGCGACCGAGCTTCACGACGACCAGCGGAACCAGTTTGGAAAGTTTCTGGACGGCGGCTTCCAGGTCCTCGGTGCCTGCCGCTTTGCAGGCTTCGCGCTCGTTGGGCAGAAACACATCCACGTGACGTAAGACTTCCCGCAGGCCGCCTTCCCAGCGGTCGTCAGGATCATCGTTGGTGTCGAGAGAAATTGTGAGTCCCCTCGATTTCAGAGATTGAAAAAGTTCCCCAACGCGCGGACGCAGCCCTCGCTGCAAGTAGTACGACGAAAAATGAAAATGGCGCGAGTCGGCGAGATAGGCGAGATCAAGATCATCCCAGCAGGTTTCTGCGATCGTTCCCGCGTAGGTGAGAATGTTGCGCCACGCCTCGTGGTGCAGAATCACGGTGAGACCCGTCGTGGTTGAGCCGGGAACGCGGCGCACACACGACACATCCACCCCACCTTGTTGAAGGCGCTCGATCGCGATCTGTCCGAGCGGGTCGTCGCCGATGCGGGACTGAAATCCGACGCGGCTGCCGAGCGCGGCCAGATTGTGCGCCACAATCGCGGAAGAAGACCCAAGCGTCAGCATCATGCGGTCGGCCAGCAGTTCGCGCTCCGGCGGAAGTTGTTCCGGCAGACCATAGAGGATGAGGTCGAGATTCAGTTCGCCGGCGATGGTGACGTCAAAGCGGGGCATGGGATGGTGGTGCGCGTTTCTCAGACCAGCGTGACTTCGATTCCAGCCTGCTTCAGCGCGCGCAGATCGGACTTGGGAATACCCTTGTCGGTAATGACTTCCTGCAGCGCCGATGGCGGGGCAATCAGCGACAGACTGCGGCGGCCGAACTTGCTGGAGTCGCACACCGCTACGGTCTTCTTTGCAACCTCGACCATCACGCGGTTGACTTTCGCTTCCAACAGATTGGGTGTGCTCAATCCGAAGTGAGTGTCGAATCCATCGACGCCCAGAAATAACAGATCGGCGCTGAGGCGGCGCAGCGTCTCCTCAGCGATGGGGCCGACCAGGGAAAAAGAATTCTTGCGCAGCGTGCCGCCGGTGAGGATTACTTCCACCTCAGTGCCCGACAGTTCCGCAGCAATGTTAACCGCGTTGGTGATGATCGTAAGGTTCTGGAAGTTGCGCAGCGCGCGCGCGATCGCCGTGGTGGTGGTGCCGGAATCGAGAATCAGCACCTGGCCTTCCTTCACTTTCTCGACGGCACTTTCCGCGATGCGCAGTTTTTCCTGATGGTGAAGCTTTTCTTTCTCGCGCAGCGTGGGATCTTCGAGTGCTCCTTCGCGCGACGGGAGCGCGCCTCCGTGCGTGCGGTGGACCAACCCGTGCGCGTGCAGGATCTCGAGATCCTTGCGAATCGTAACTTGTGAGGTTTCGAACTGACGGGCGAGTTCGGTGACTAGAACTCTACCGTGGTGGGTCAACTGATCGAGGATGGCGCGGCGACGTTCTTCGTTGAGCACGGGAATAGCTGGCAGCGAATCCGTATTGTAGACGACGGTTCGCACCGCTGTATTTCTTTTTATAGCGTTTGGTTTCGTTTGTCCACTGCAAAGGTTAGACAGTCACGCCGGTGAATTTGCCTCCGAATTCTCGCTTCAGCCCCTGATCCATCGCGGAACCGGATCACAGTTATCCTCGTAACCCTTCTTTTTGTGCGTAGTTGGGAACCATCGCGGGTGATAACCAACCCAATACCTACCCCCAATGTCCGATTGCTTATAGGGGGTGGCTTTGCCGTAATCTCAGATTGGGACGAAACCGCACCGGCTTTCGAAGANNAGGGGAGATAAACCTTGGCAACCATGTTGAGAGATATGACAAGGGACGAGACGTTGGTCCGATCGCAAGCCGTGGTCGCGCGCGTGGTCGCAGGCGAAACGCTGATCGTTCCCATTCGCGCCAAGGTGGGCGACCTGGCATCGATCTACAGCTTCAACGGCACGGGCTCGCTGATCTGGAAATTGCTGGAGTCGCCGCGCACGGTGGAGGAACTGGCGGCGGCCGTCGCGCAGGCGTATGAAGTCGAGCCCGCGCAGGCTGAGCAGGATGTTGTGAGTTTTGTGAGTGAGATGAAATCAGTTGGTCTGGTCGAGGTTCCGGCGACAGCATTCGTAGCGATGGCCGGGGACTGAAGAGTAGCGACCAGTGGGGCGGGAGGGACTGGCAGCAGCGGGCACGTGAGAATCGCGTCCGCTGCTTTCAGACTTGTTTCCGAAGCATGGAGGGGGATTTGGAGCAGTTAAGTTACGGTGCGTTTAGTGCGGATCTGCACCAGCGCCAAGCCGGCGAGCGTATGCCGCTGCAGGTTTCCATTGAAGTGACGCGGCGCTGTCCTCTGGAGTGTCTGCACTGCTACAACAACCTGCCCATGGGCGA
>PMUM01000215.1 GCA_003166855.1 Acidobacteriaceae bacterium
GTCGAAATGGACGGCTTCGAATCGAACGAAGGCGTCATTCTGATGGCGGCGACGAACCGTCCAGACGTGCTGGATCCCGCGTTGCTGCGGCCCGGCCGCTTTGACCGGCGCGTCGTAGTCAGCCGTCCCGATGTGCGTGGCCGCGAAGAAATCCTGCGCGTGCATACGCGCAAGATTCCTTTGGCAGAAGATGTTGATCTCTCCGTGCTGGCCCGCGGAACGCCGGGATTCTCTGGTGCCGACCTGGCCAACATGGTCAACGAAGCGGCTCTGGCAGCAGCGCGGCAGAATCGTAAGGCCGTCCTGCAATACGACTTCGAGCTGGCCAAAGACAAAGTCCTGATGGGCGTGGAGCGCAAGTCGCTGCTGCTCACCGATGCCGAGAAGAAGAATACGGCTTACCACGAGGCAGGGCACGCACTCGTGGCGGCGAAGATGCCGAACTCCGATCCTCTACACAAGGTCACGATTATTCCTCGCGGAATGGCGCTGGGCGTCACCATGCAGTTGCCAACGGATGATCGCCACAACTACTACAAGAACTACCTTGAGACCGAGATCGCGATCCTGATGGGCGGGCGCATCGCGGAGGAGTTGTTCCTGAACGTGTTGAGCACAGGCGCCGGCAACGACATTGAGCGGGCCACGGAAATGGCGCGCAAAATGGTCTGCGAATGGGGCATGAGCGATCTTGGTCCCATGACGTTCGGGAAGAAAGAAGAGCAGATTTTCCTGGGCCGCGAGATTGCGCAGCATCGCGATTACAGCGAAGACACGGCCATCAAGATCGACCAGGAAGTCCGCAAACTCGTGAATGCTGGTTACACTATGGCCAAGCAGGTCATTTCCGACAATCGCGATGTGCTCGAGCGCATTGCCCGGGCCTTGATTGAGCGCGAAGTTCTCGACGCGAACGAGATCAAGATGCTCGTCGAGGGCCAGGAACTGCCCCCGGTCCAGCCGCCGCCGACCTCCAAGGACGACGGCGTGCAGCACGTCATCAAGCCGGAACTGCAACCGGGACGCGCCAAAGGCGGAGAACGCCCAGCGACAGCGTAAGATAGCAGCTAGATGAGTCTTTAAGGGCGGCCCCAAGGGCCGCCCTAGTTTTTTGTAGCGCCGACGTCCCGTCGGCTGTCGCGGGGGCGTCTGGCCCGCCGCAGGGAAACGCGCGCCGCCGGGACCGCAGTTCGCTCCTGAAAACAGACCTGTTACTCACTCGATTCAGCGCTTTTCGGGAAACTCAAAACCCGCCGTTTTGTGGTATAATTTTAACAGTTGCAATACGACCCTAAGTATTAGGAATTTCAATAACTTGAAGTCTTTTGCAGGGGGCTTCAGAGCGGTCGGGTCGGGGCGAAAATTCCAGCCGAATTCCAGGGATTCGTAACACCAGATTCACACAAAAAATCGGGACATTTTCGCGGAGCGGAATGGCCACCAAAGAGATTAATACTCCCATCGCTGAAACCAAAACAAAAAACGGAAAAGTGACTCCGATCGACGCACCGAACGACACAAGCAACGGCGGCAGCGGGGAGTACAACGCCGACTCCATCAAAGTGCTGAGCGGGATGGAACACGTCCGTAAGCGCCCGGCCATGTACATCGGATCGACGGGCGAAGTCGGACTCCATCACCTCGTCTACGAAGTCGTGGACAATTCCGTTGACGAAGCTCTCGCGGGATTCGCGACCAAAGTTGAAGTCACCATTCACGACGACAACTCGATCACGGTGATCGATGACGGCCGCGGTATTCCTGTCGACGACATGGTCATCGATGGCGAAAAAGTTTCCGCGGCCGAAGTAGTCATGACTACGCTGAATGCCGGCGGAAAATTTGACTCGTCGAGCTATAAGGTTTCGGGCGGACTACATGGCGTTGGTGTGTCGTGCGTCAACGCTCTCAGCGAAGAACTGGAACTGGAGATCTGGCGCGACGGCGCGACGTGGCAGCAGAACTATACCAAGGGCGAGCCTACCGCCAAGTTGAAAAAGACCGGTGTTGCCAAAGTGAAGACGGGAACCAAGGTTCACTTCCTGCCCGACCGCTCGATCTTCACCGCGACCGAATACAACTACGACACGCTGGCGCAGCGGCTGCGCGAACTGGCATTCCTTAACAAGGGATTGCAGATTACGCTGACCGACGAGCGCGCCACCGATTCGAAGACCGGCGAAGCGAAGCACACCGAGTTCAAGTACAACGGCGGCATTGCCGAGTTCATCAAGCATCTCAATCGCGGCAAGACGGTGCTGCACGATAAGCCCATCTACATGGAAGACGACCGCAACGGTGTTCACATGGAGATCGGATTGCAATACAACGACGCGTACTCGGAAACGATCTTCAGCTTCGCGAACAACATCAATACCGTTGAAGGCGGCACGCATCTCTCCGGATTCCGCACAGCCCTGACCCGCACCATTAACTACGCCGGGCAGCAGATGGGTCTGTTTAAAGACGTCAAAGAGAATCTGACGGGCGACGACGTGCGCGAAGGACTCGTTGCAGTCATCAGCGTGAAGTTGCCGCAACCGCAGTTCGAAGGCCAGACCAAGGGCAAGTTGAACTCTGACATTGCCGGCACGGTCACGCAGTTCGTGAACGAACGCCTGGGCGCATTCTTCGAACAGAACGCAACCGTAGGGCGCAAGATCATCAACAAGGCAGTCGACGCAGCGCGTGCCCGCGAAGCGGCACGCAAGGCGCGCGATCTGACACGCCGCAAGGGGGCGCTCGATTCCGGAGGCCTGCCGGGCAAACTGGCGGATTGCTCCGAGCGTGATCCTAACCGCTGCGAACTGTTTCTGGTCGAGGGCGAATCCGCAGGCGGGACCGCCAAGCAGGGCCGCGATCGCCGCTTCCAGGCGATTCTTCCGCTGAAGGGCAAAATCCTCAACGTGGAGAAAGCCCGCTACGACAAGATGCTGGCCCACGAAGAAATTCGCTGCATGATCACGGCGCTGGGCACCGGCATCTCGAAAGAAGATTTCGATCCGACGAAAGTTCGCTACGGCAAGATCATCCTGATGACCGACGCTGACGTCGATGGCAGCCACATCCGCACGCTGCTGCTGACGTTCTTCTTCCGGCACATGCAGGAACTGATCAAGCGCGGCAACGTGTTCATCGCGCAGCCGCCGCTGTTCTCGCTGAAGAAGGGCAAGTCGCAGCAGTACATCAAGGACGAGCGCGAATTCGTGAAAGTCATGGTGAAGCGCGCGGCCGATGGGCTGAGCGTGCGCTACGGCGAGGGCGCGGCCAAGGTCGAAGGCAAAGATCTGGCGCGCTTCATGACCGTGCTCGACGAGTACCTCGGCTTCTTCGAGAAGCTCGACAAGCGTGTGCGCAACGAGCGCGTCACCGAATTGATTCCCAAGTTCGACTTGGCCAAGCGCGCCGATTTTGAAGGCGATAAGAAGGCGCCGCCCAAGAAAATCGAGCGTCTCGAAAAAGAACTGAAGAAGCTGCAGAAGGACGAGGGCTTCAAGAGCGTGGAGTCACGCTTCGACGAAGAGCACAACCTGTGGGAAGCGCACTTCGTCAACAAGCATGGCGCCGAGCACGTCATCAACTGGGTGCTGGCGTCGAGCGCCGAGTGCCGCCAGCTGATCTCGAAATACAAGCAGATCGAGCCCTACATGGAGCCGCCGTTCGTCGTCGAAACGCTGGCCAAGGCCGCACCTGCCCCCGGCGACGGCGACGGTGCGGACGGTGAGGCCGCCGACGAAGACAAGAGCGACAAGAAGACGGCGAAGCCCGTCAAGCGCAAGACCGAAATCGAAGTCGTGGAGAAGACCAACGTCCGCGACCTGCGCGATTACGTCATCAACGAAGGCCGCAAGGACTTCACCATCCAGCGCTACAAAGGTCTGGGCGAGATGACCGCTCCGCAGTTGTGGGAGACGACCATGGATCCCGAGCGGCGCACTCTGCTGTCGGTACGGCTCGAAGACATCGCCGAGTGCGAGACCATCTTCACCACGCTGATGGGTGAAGACGTCGAGGCGCGGCGCAAGTTCATCGAAGAGAATGCTCTGGATGTGAAGAACCTGGACATCTAGAAATTCTCTGCCACGAATCTTCACGGATCACACGGATCGAAAATACAAAACTCGGGCGGCCTTCGGGCCGCCCGTTTTGTTTGCGGGCCGCAATCAGGCTCTGACGGCTTACAATGTGCCGTTATGATTCGACTCCGCGCTCTCATTTGCCTCCTGTCTATCGCCATCCTGACGCCCACGCTGCACGCAGTTGATCCCGTCGCCCCCACTCCACCCATGGGCTGGAACAGTTGGGATTCCTACGGCACCACGGTCCGCGAAGCGCAAGTCAAAGCCAACGCGGACTGGATGGCCGACCATCTCGCCAAGTATGGATGGAAGTACATCGTGGTCGACATTCAGTGGTACGAGCCCAACGCGCAGGGGCACGACTACAAGCCCGGCGCCCCGCTGACCATGGACGAGTTCGGCCGCCTGATGCCGGCAGTCAATCGCTTTCCATCATCCGTGAAGGGCGCCGGGTTCAAGCCGCTGGCGGATTATGTGCATAGCAAAGGATTGAAGTTCGGCATTCACATCATGCGCGGAATTCCGCGGCAGGCCGTCGAGAAGAACCTTCCGATCAAAGGCACGCCGTATCGTGCGGCTGATATCGCCGACAAAGGCAATGCCTGCCGCTGGAATCCCGACATGTGGGGCGTGGATACGACCAAGCCAGGCGCACAGGCCTATTACGATTCCATCGCCGAGTTGTACGCCTCGTGGGGCGTCGACTTCATCAAGGCCGACGACATGGGCAGCCACCTCTATCAGCCCGCCGAGATGAAAGCCCTGAGTCTGGCAATCCGCAAGACCGGACGTCCGATGGTGCTGAGCATTTCGCCGGGGCCAGCGCCCGTGTCCGAAGCCGAGTTCTTCGAGAAGTACGCGCAGATGTGGCGCATCTCCGACGATTTCTGGGACGACTGGAAACTCCTCCGTCAGCAGTTCGACTTCACGCGCGACTGGGCGCAGTTCGTGGGTAAAAATGGAACGTGGCCCGACTCGGACATGCTTCCGCTTGGCAAACTGAAGGTGACCGACAAGGAAGGCGGCGGCACGCCTACGAACTTCACGCCCGATGAGCAGCAAAGGGTCATGACGCTGTGGAGCATCTTCCGCTCGCCGCTGATTTTCGGTGGCGACCTGCCCAGCAACGACGCCGCGACGACCGCGCTCATCACGAACGAGGAAGTACTTGCGGTCAACCAGCATAGCCGCGGCGGCCATCAGTCGCTCGATCGGGGAAATATCCGCGCGTGGGTCGCCGACGGCACAAAGCCGGGGGAGCATTACGTCGCTGTCTTCAATCTCGGAGGTTCTGCGGAGAAGGTCGATCTGCGCTGGAGCGATGTCGGGCTCCCCGCGCAAGCGGTTGCGTTCCGCGACCTGTGGGCGCACAAAGACATTGAACCCGCCGACGGTCTGCAGTTTCAGTTGCCCGCGCACGCAAGTGCGCTGTATCGCCTCGACGAGTAAGCCAGTTTCCTCCATGCCAGACAATCCCTCTACAAATCACATGCAAACTCGCGCCCATGGCGCGTTCCATGGATAGCCGCCGCAATCTGTGGGAACAAAATCGCGTGGCCAACGCTCTATTCCCAACAGGAACTACATGTGGAATGGCGCGAAAGGACAAATATGCCGGTGACCTTGGGACGTTGGAGATCGGTTTTGACCAGTGGCAGAAATTTAAAGGCAGCATGGCTTGTGACCGCAGGAATTCTGGCCCTCTATGTGGGAGTGATTCGACCGCACGAGAACCAGCGCGGCATCAACAATTCGAGGGCTGCCGGTCTCGCGGAGCAGAGACTGGAGCCACTCGGCCTATGGCGCCAGGCGCGATTCGCGCCGCTGGCGCGAGCATCGCGGGAACGGAGCCAAGATGCGAACAAATTATTCATGGACCCGAATCGGGTCCAGACGATGGCAATGTTGAGCGTGCCTGAGGCTGCGGCAGCACCTCAAGACACGGATAGCGATCGGAGGATGGTCCGCACGAGTTCGATCGACCTCATTGTTCAAAAGCCGGCCGAAGCGGCCGAAACAATTCGCCGCTTGGCGGAGAGTGCGGGCGGGTTCCTGGTGAGCTCTCAAGTCAGCGGTGGCCCCGATGCCACCGGTGGCTCGCTCACCGTTCGCGTGCCGGCTGCACGCTTCGAAGAGGCGCGCGCGGAGATTCTCAAGCTAGGGCTGCGAGTAGAAAACGAAAGACTCGAAGCGCAGGACGTGACCCGACAGTATGTGGATCAGGCCGCGAACCTGCGCAATCTGCGGGCAGAAGAAGCACAGTACTTGACGATCCTGAAGCAAGCCCGGACGGTGAAGGATACGCTCGACGTGAGCGAGAAACTCAGCGCAGTGCGCGGACAAATCGAGCAGCAGCAGGCAGAGTTCGACGCTCTCTCGAAGCAGATCGAGACCGTGGCTATCAACATCCTGCTGCGGGCAGAGGCCGAAGCGCGAGTGTTCGGGCTTACCTGGCGCCCGCTCTACCAGATGAAGCTGGCGCTACGCGACGGACTCGACGGCCTGGCCGACTATGCTTCGACGATGACAGCGATCGTTTGTTATCTGCCGACTGTAGCGCTATGGCTGGCGACGATTACGGTGGGTGCCGCGTTGGGATGGAGGATATTGCGATGGGCGGCGCGGCGGGCGTTTGGGGCGAAGATCACTGCGACTGCGCCGCAGGGATGATGGCTGATCAGGGCATGGGCGTGTCTACGTGCCCTCAGGCGGCTTCACTTCCGCCTCCGCCTTCTCGCCGCGAAACACCCGCGAGATACCACGAACGATGCGGCGCATGGGCAGTTCGCCTTTCGCATCGGCGAAGAAGACCTCGCCCATGCGGCTCCCGCGGTAGTACCAGCGCTTGAGCAGCGCGAGATGCTCCATGTTTTCTAGCGCAGACTTTGCTTTTGCCGGAGGGAACGATTGCAGAATTTCCTGCACTCGCCCTTCCATCGACTGCGACTTTGCGTGCTCGGTGGGCTGAATGCTGAATCCGATTGGCCCAGCGATACGCCCTCCTTCCACGCGGAAGAACGCAACGCTGCCCTCAACCGAACTCGGCTGAATCATCAGCGCCGAGAGCTGATCGAGCCGCTGCACGATCTCGGGAAGCTGGCTCACGATGGGCTTGAGTTTTTCCACGCGCACATGAATCGCCGCCGCATCTTCAAACGCGAGCCTGGCTGACGCCGCTTCCCGCTCGGCTGAGAGTTCGCGGCTCAGAGAGTCTCCGCCGGAGTCAAAATAGGCCTGCACCCGGCTTACTTCTGCTGTGTATTCTTCATCGCTGCATCCTTTGAAACACGGAGCCAGGCACATCTTCATCTCGGAATAAATGCAGCCAGGGAACTTCGGGTCGGGATGCAGATCGTCGACGCAGCGCCGCATCTTGAAGAAGTCCAGCGAATCGTTCATGAACTTCTCGGCCGCGACGCGCGAGACAAACGGCCCATAGTAGAGTGAACCTCCACCGAGCCGCCCAAGACGCGTCGTGATCGAAGCCCTCGGGTATTCGTTCTCCAGATGCAGCTTCACCAGCGGAGCGAAGCGGAATCGCATGCGGTCTGAATAGGTCTTGGGAAATGCACTCCGCAGGACGCAGTAGAGAAGGAAGCCAGACTCGAAGTCCGATCCAGTCGGCGCGTACTCGACCACGCGAACGCGATCGCGCAAGTTGAGCTTTTTCGTCCGCTCCTCGACGGGCCCCAGCAGCCGCTGCAATCGGCGTCGCAGATTCGCGGTCTTGCTGATGTACGGTTCGGCCCGCGCGTCCGCTGCCCGCAAGAGAAACACAGCCGGGGCAGCCGGGACCGCGGCAAACACCTCCGCATCCCGCTCAGGCGCGAATTCGAGGCGCTCAGTCAGCACAGAATCATTGTAAGCAAGTCTTCACCACGGAGGCACAGAGACACGGTGAACTCTCTTGGTTTGTTTCTCTGTGTCTCCGTGACTCCCGGTGAGGCCTTTACCGGAAGTTCGCGTTGCGGAATTTCTGGCGGAAGTCCGTGCCTTCCAGGGTGACGATCCGGCACATTTCATGCAGCCGCGAACGCATGCGCTCGCCGATGCGGTCGCCCAGCGTCTCGCCGCGCGAAGCAGCCCGTGCGGGCGAAATGGACCCGGCAGTTCCAGCCGCCGGCTGATCGTCAAAGTTCGTGGTGATGATCGTGGTGCGGTTGTCGTTGTACCGCGTGTTCAGGATCAAGCTGACCGTGTCCCACACCCACTCCGTCGGTTTCACCGCGCCCAGTTCGTCCAGCACCAGCACGTCGGTTTCGAAGACCGGACGAAGCACATCCAACTCTGTGGTCTGCACGGTCGAGTTGTACGAATTCTGGATCTCTTTCAACAATTCGCGATAGTCATAAAACAGGCAGGGGATGCCCCGGTTGACGATCAATTCTTTGAGAATCCCCACTGCCAGGTGAGTCTTGCCGGTGCCGATCTTGCCAATGATCAACAGGCCCTTGTCGCCGCGGGGATCGCACTTCTTGGCGAAGCCGGACGCAATAAAGTGAGCTTCCTCCAGCGAAGGATGCGCGCCGGGAAAGTCAGTATCGTAGTTCGACAGTTCACAGTGTTCGTAGCGGCGAGGAATGCGGGCTGCCGTCATCAGCGATTCGCCCCGGGCCCGTAGGCGGCAGTCGCAGCGCGTGACGCGGCGGTCGTTCGGGCTGCCACCGGCTGCTGCCGTCTTCCATCCTGTACCCTCGCAAAGGGGGCAAACCGCTACTGGAGCCTTGACTACTTGGGACCCTTGCATCTTCAAACAAATTCTCCTCTTTCGACTTTGCACCCGCAAGCGGGTTTCGCGCAAGCCGGAAACCATGTCTCCCTGTGTACATCCTGTGAACCAAGGCAGCGCCCTGTGGAGGGCGTAGGAAAAACCCTCCCGGGGAAGCTGAAAAGCCTCTCGGGTCGCCCCGATTCGGCACTAAGGAGTGCGAAACAGGCTTCCGGCGCGGATTTTCACAGTTGACTTTCGCCACAGACGGAGGAGAATACGAGCCGTCAGGTTTCCCAACTCAGCCATAGCCAGTTTTCTGCCGTTATAGGCTGCGTATGCAATGAGACCTGCGAGGAGAATCTAATGAATAAGGCTGATCTGGTTGACAAAATTTCAGGCGCTTGCGAAATCAGCAAGGCGCAGGCCACGACCGCCATTGATACCGCCGTCGAAAGCATTACTGGTGCCCTTCGCAAAGGGGATCGGGTAGCGTTGATAGGCTTCGGAACGTTCTCGGTGTCGCAGAGAAAAGCGCGCAACGGACGCAATCCACAAACCGGCGCGACCATTAAGATCGCTGCCCGCAAAGTCGCGAAGTTTAGCCCTGGCGCCGAACTCAAGAAATCCGTCAACAAGAAGTAGTCCGAACCAGGAATGCAAGATTGCCAGAACGGCAGGGGGTCGGCCCTGCCGTTTTTCTTGCTCGCTAGAAGAATTGGCGGTTCGACGAGGTGATCTCGATGCTCCGCTACATTCCCAAAAGAATATTGACGGTGCTTGCGCTCCTCGTCGCGCTGGCCGCACAGGGCAGCAGGCTGTTGCCGTTCGGCCCGTGGCACCGTTTGTCCGACGCTCCCGTGATTGCTCCGCGCGGCATCGGATGGGAAGCGGCCGGAACGTTCAATCCGGCAGTGATCATACGCGGCGATAAGATCGTGATGCTCTATCGCGCCCAGGACAAGCAAGGAACGTCACGCCTGGGATACGCCGAGAGCACAGACGGCGTTCATTTCACGCATAGGGACGAGCCGGTTCTAAGCCCATCGGAAGACTACGAGAAGGACGGCGGGGTCGAGGACCCGCGCTTGGTTCAATTCGGCGAGACGTATTACCTGACGTACACCGGCTACAACAAAAAAGACGCGCAGCTCTGCCTGGCGACGTCAACCGACCTAATTCACTGGGACCGCAAAGGCGTCATCCTTCCAGCTTACAAAGGGAACTGGAATGTGAGGTGGACGAAGTCGGGCGACATCGTTCCCGAAAAGATCGACGGAAAATACTGGATGTACTTCCTGGGCACAACTGCCGACAACAAAGATCAGGGCGGCTTGGCCTCCTCCACCGACTTACTTCACTGGACAGAGGCCACTCAGACGCCGGCGCTGCCCGTAAGACCCGGCCATTTCGATTCGCGAGTTGCCGAACCGGGCCCGGCGCCGATCGTCACACCGGACGGCATTGTCCTGGTCTACAACGGTGCGAACGACAAGCTCGTCTATCGAACCGGAATCGCGATCTTCGACCGCAACGATCCGCGCAAGCTCGTCTGGCGGAGCGATGAGCCGATATTCTCTCCGGAGAAGGATTGGGAGAAAATCGGACAAGTGCCCAACGTAGTCTTCGTGGAAGGCATGGTGAAGCGAGAGGACCGTTACCTGTTCTACTACGGCGGCGCCGACACCTACGTCGGCGTGGCGGACGCTCCGATCCTTCGTTGACAGGCGTCAGCTTGACCCTCTACCCTCGCCGACCCTACCATCGACTGGGGCCAATGCAATTTCAGATTCCTTCTCTCTCCGCGAGCTGTCGCATCCAACGCATGCTCGCCTGCGGGGCTTTGCTGCTCCTTGCGATGACGCTGCACGCGCAGCAAGCGAAGCCGCCCGCGCCTCCACCCGCCCCCATCGCGACGTTCACCGACATCGCGGCGAAAGCCGGCCTGACCGCACAAAATATTTTCGGCGGACTCGACACCAAGAAATACATCATCGAAACCACCGGAACGGGAGTCGCCATCTTCGACTACGACAACGACGGCTGGCCCGACATCTTCCTGGTGAATGGCACCAAACTCGAAGGATTTCCCGCCGGGCAAGGCGCCACTAACTACCTTTATCGCAACAATCACGACGGCACCTTCACCGACGTCACCGCCAAAGCGGGCCTCACTGCGACCGGATGGGGCCAGGGCGTCTGCGTCGGCGACTACGACAACGACGGATGGGAAGACCTCTACATCACCTACTACGGCAAGAACCGCCTCTACCACAACCAGAACGGCGTCTTCACCGAAGTTGCCGAGAAGGCCGGCGTCGCGGGATCGGGCAAGGCATGGGGCACCGGTTGCGCCTTCGTTGACTACGATCGCGACGGCCGCCTCGATCTCGTCGTGGCGAATTATGTGGATTTCGATCTGGCCACTGCGCCGGCGCCCGGAGATCGTGCCACCTGCATCTGGAAGGGCGTTCCCGTGATGTGCGGCCCGCGCGGACTGCCCGGGGCGAAGAACATTCTCTACCACAATCGCGGCGATGGCACCTTTGAAGACGTCACCACGAAAGCGCACATCGACCGCACCGACGGCCACTACGCCTTCAGCGTCTCGACCCTCGATTTCGACGAAGACGGATGGCCCGACATCTTCATCGCCTGCGACAGCACGCCCAGCATCCTGTATCACAACAATCACGACGGAACGTTCACCGACGTAGCCGTAATTTCCGGCGCCGCCTTCAACGAAGATGGCCGCGAGCAGGCAGGTATGGGCTCGACCATCGCAGACTATAACGGCGACGGTCACCTCGATATCTTCAAGACGAATTTTTCCGATGACACTTCCACCCTCTACAAGAACAATGGCGACGGAACTTTCACAGACGCCACCGCCGCCGCCGGACTGGGCCTCTACACGCAATATCTTGGCTGGGGGACCATGTTTTTCGACATGGACAATGACGGTTGGCCCGACCTGATTCTCGTGAACGGCCACGTGTATCCCGAAGTCGACAGCCAGCACTTAGGCAGCAGCTACAAAGAGCCGCGCATTCTTTTCCGCAACAACGGCGATGGAACGTTCACCGACATCTCGGCATCGGCTGGAGCCGGCATCACCACCGCGGCCTCTTCGCGCGGCCTCGCCGTTGGCGATCTTTGGAACGATGGTAAGGTTTCGATTGTCATCAGCAACATGAACTCCGAGCCCAGCCTGCTGGTGAATCAGATTCACAATGCGAATCACTGGATCGCAATTCATACGGTGGGAACGAAGTCGAATCGCGACGGCATCGGCGCGCGCATTCGCGTGAAAACAGCTGCACGCATCCTGGTCAACGAAGTTCGCAGCGGATCGAGTTACATCTCCAACAGCGACATGCGCGTGCACTTCGGCTTGGGATCAGCCGCGAAAATCGAGTGGGTGGAAATCCGCTGGCCCAGCGGCCTGACCGAGCGCTTTGCGAATCTGCCAGTGGATCAGATTCACACTCTCAAGGAAGGTTCAGGCGCCGCTCTCGAACCGGACACAAAAAAGCAGTAGATTACTTGCCGGCCTTAGGATTTTTTGCGAACTGCTGCGTGCGCGTAATCCCCTCGCCTTCCTTCACGAAGACCACCTGATTTACTTTCACATCTTTCAGCGTATCGATCTGCCCGCTCGGCCAGTGCACTTCCAGCACATCGACCTTTTCGGCCTTCCCCAGCCCGAAGTGAACCCGCAGATCATTCTGTGAGAAGTAACCGCCGCCGCTGCGCACTTCGTCGATCTGCCGGTGCGGCTTCGGTTCTCCGGGCGCATGCGTCACGCACGCCAGCCGGGCGCCAATTCCGCTGCGGTTCGATTTTGTTCCAATCGTGCGAATCTTGATCCAGTTGTGATCCAGTTTCAAATCGCAGCGCAGCAGTTGTGGATAGTCGTTGACGGTATTCACGACCACGTCGATGTCGCCATCGTTATCAAAGTCGCCAAACGCCGCGCCCCGCGACGGACTCGGTTCCGAAATGCCCGGTCCCGCCTGAAACGACACATCCGCGAAATGCCCGTTGTGCAGGTTCTGATAGAGCAGCTTACGCTGCGCGTACCCAGCTTCGGTTTTGAGTTGCTCGACCTCTGGGTACACGTGGCCGTTGCAGATCAGAATGTCCGCCCAGCCATCGTTGTCCATATCGAAGAAGCCGCATCCCCAGCCCAGATATTGCGTATGCGCCCCCAGCCCCGCGGTGAACGTGGCATCTTCGAAATTCGCGCCACCCAGATTGTGGTAGAGAGACGGTGTGTCGCCCGCGAAATTTGTTTTGATCAGATCGAGGTTGCCGTCCAGATCGTAATCCGCCGCCGAGATCCCCATCCCGGCTTGCGGCTTGCCGTCCGGGCTGAGCGCGCACCCAGCTTCAATCGCGATGTCCTGAAACTTCCCGTTCTTCTTGTTCTGGTACAAGATGCTCGCGGTGGAATCGTTGGCCACGTAAATATCGGGCCAGCCGTCGTTGTCCAGATCCGCAGTCAGCACACCCAAGCCGTATGTGCCATTCGCGCTGAGAATCCCCGACGCCTCGGAAACGTCAGTGAACGTCCCGTCGCCGTTGTTGTGATACAGAATATTTTTGCCGCCTTCCAGCCCCGGTGGCCCGCACGCGACCATTACGCTCTTGTACAGGCACGGGCCCGATTCCGGAACTGGAGCCGTGGCCAGATCGAGGTCGATGTAATTGGCCACGAACAGATCGAGCCGTCCGTCGCGATCGTAGTCGACGAACGCACAGCCCGTATTCCACCGCGCTACTTTGCCCGCTACGCCAGCCTTCTGGCTGACATCGGTGAATGTTCCGTCGCCGTTATTGTGGTACAGAACATTCTTGCCGAAGTACGTGACGAACAGATCGTCCCAGCCGTCGTTATCGTAGTCCCCGACGCAGACGCCCTGCCCCCAGCCCGAGTGCGCGACCCCGGCCTTCGCGGTCACGTCGGTGAAGGTGCCGTCACGGTTGTTGCGGAAGAGGTGCGAAGTCGGTTCGCTCCTCGCCGGAAAACCCTCCAGCCGCGTCCCGTTCACAAGGAAGATGTCGAGCCACCCGTCGTTGTCGTAGTCGTAGAAGGCGACGCCGCAGCCAGTGGTTTCCAGCAGATATTTGTTCTTGTGCTCGCCGCCAAAAATAGTCTTCGCGTTCAGTCCAGATTCGCGCGCTACGTTGAGGAAGCTCACGCCCAAATCGCCGCCCTCGCCCTTCGCTTCATCTTTCGGCAGCGCCGCTTTCTGCTGCGCGCCAGCTCGCGACCAAAGCGGACGTGCCATCGCCAGCACGCTTTCCAGCGAAAGCACCAGTGCCGAACGGCTGAGAGATTTCAGAAAAACGCGGCGTGAAGGGAACAAGAGGTCGCTACCTGGCCCACTCGGCTCGTGCTAGAATTCGCCCCTACTCCTTATATTCAGGGAACCGCGACTTTGCAAGCCGGGCGCCCAAATCCCCGTTCCGTGAGAAGGCCGCAATGAATCCTCATCTGGCGTGTGTGCGACGCCGTGGCGTGGCAATCCGCATCTTGTTCGGCGCTTGCCTGTTGGGAGTGTCTATGTTGTCTGCTTCTTGGTCATGGGCCCAGCCTGCGGATCAGGGGCCGGAGTTGACCCGCACGATCCGTACTTGGGAGTTTCTTCCGGTCGTCGGTACACGCGCGGGATTGTTCGGTGACGAGACCGGACGATTTGAAGCCTGGGTCTATCCGCTGAAAATCTTCCGTGAATTCCACCTGACCTTCCATGTCGGCGATCGCGCTCTTCCCGCGGAGAGTCTCGCGCGCACGCTGACCGTTCGTCCCGAATCCGCGTCGATCCTGTACGTCGGCGATTCCTTTCGCGTTCGAGAAACCCTCTGCGTCCCGGTGAACGAAGCGGGTGCCATCATCCTGCTCGACATCGAGACCGAGCAACCGTTGGAAGTCGAAGCCGCATTCACCGGAGACTTTCAACTGGAGTGGCCCGCAGCACTGGGCGGAACCTATGTGGACTGGGATGCGAAGCAGCGAGCCTTTGTGTTCGGCGAAGAGGCGCGCAAGTATGCCGCTTTGGTGGGATCGCCCACTGGGTCAGACGCCCGGCTCTCGTATCAGACAAACTATTCGTCGTCGGACCAGAACTCTTTTCGCTTAGGCGTGACGCAAAAAGGCAAGGAGACCAAGGTGCTGGTGATCGCCGCCTCCGTTGCAGGCCCCGCCGATGCCGAGAAGACGTACCAGCACTTGTTGACTTCGTACGCAGATGCCATGCGCGAGTCGGCGGCCTACTACCGCGCCTATCTCGACAAGACCGTGAACCTCGAATTGCCCGACGCCGCTCTGCAGCAGGCCTACGACTGGGCGCGCATCAGCACGATTCAGGGTCTGGTTAACAATCCATATTTAGGCGCCGGGTTGGTTGCGGGATATCGAACCTCCGGAACCGGACAGCGACCGGGATTCGCGTGGTTCTTTGGCCGGGATTCTTTGTGGACCTCATTTGCCCTCAACGCCGAGGGAGATTATTCAACGACGCGCACCGCTCTCGACTTCATCAGCAAATACCAGCGGGACGATGGCAAAGTGCCACACGAAATTTCGCAAAGCGCGAGTCTGGTGCCGTGGTTCAAGGACTATCCCTACGCGTACGTTTCTGCCGACGCGACTCCGCTGTTCATCATCGCCGTGAATGATTATGCAGTCCAAAGTGGAGACTCGGCCTTCGCTCGTGACAAGTGGGACAACGTCTGGCGTGCCTATCAATTCCTGCGGTCCACCTATGACGCGCAGGGCTTCGCACAGAACGCAGGCGTCGGCCATGGCTGGGTGGAAGGCGGCCCGCTGCTTCCGGTCAAGAACGAGTATTACCAGGCGGGGCTTGGCGTGGAGACTTTGCAGGCGCTCTCCAATCTGGCGAGACTCGTGGGCAAGGACGACGTCAGCAAGCAGCTCGCGGCGGAGTTCGAGCACAGCAATCCAGCGCTCGATCAAGCCTTCTGGTCGCCCGAGATGAATAGTTATGCATTTGGCTTGAAGCAAGACAACCAGCGCGCGAACGAAACAACTGTGCTCGCTACGGTTCCCATGTGGTTTGGCCTTGCCACTGCCGATCATGCCGACCAGACCATCACGCGACTCGCCGCAGACGATCACCAGACCGACTGGGGCATGCGCATCATTTCGCAGAACTCAAACGTCTACGACGGCTCCGGCTATCACTACGGCTCGGTCTGGCCCCTCTTCACCGGATGGGCCTCTGTCGGCGAATACCGCTACCACCGCGCGTTTCCGGCATACTCCAATCTGAGAGCCAACGCGCTGCTCGGTGCCGACGGCGCCCTCGGCCACTTCACCGAGGTTCTGTCAGGAGACTACTACCAGTCGTTCGCCACCAGTTCGCCGCACCAGATCTGGTCCTCGGCCATGGTTGTCAGTCCGATCTTGCGCGGCATGTTCGGCCTGCAGGCCGACGCGCAGAAACGTGAGATCACGCTAGCTCCCCACGTCCCCGCCGACTGGACCACGTTTGCGATTCGGAATGTTCAAGTCGCTGGCGTCTCCGTCGATTTCCGATATCGAAAAACGGAAGACAGCATCACGCTAGAAGCCAAGCGCACGGGCACCGGCGATTGCTGGGTCGAATTCTCTCCCGCGTTCAGTCTGCGCACACAGGTGGTCAGCGTCCAAATGAACGGCCGACCTTTGCCTTTCAAAACGGAGCCCAACGGCAACGACCAGCATTTATCTGCAAGATTTCCCCTCAATGACGGAACGAACAATCTGGTCATCCGCGTAAAGAACGATTTTGGCCTGGCGCTTTCGAATGAACTCCCGGCTCTGGGCAGCGCCAGCCGGAGCCTGCGCGTTCTCTCCGAGTCGTGGAATGCCTCGAAGACGCAGTTGACGCTTGAAGTGGCTGGCCGTGCGGGAATGAGCTATCAGATGGACGTTTGGAGTCCCGGCCAGATCTCCTCCGTAGAGGGCGCAGTCCTCACCAAACTCGGCAAACTGGAATTTCAGATGCCACAAGGGACGGACGGCTACGTGCAGCGAAAGGTCGTGATTCATTTCGGACGGTCCTAACGCGTCTCACCACTTCGCAGGCCGAACCCAAAAAGGTTTACACTCAGGCAAATCGCAACTGGCCGCCCTCCTGGCCACTGCGGCAACCGGGCCGATGCTTACAGCATCCACTGTACTTCGATCAAGCTTCAAGGAGCCACTCTATGCAACGCAAGCTCTCTTCGATTCTGCTGTGGGTGTTCCTCCCTCTCTCTCTGCTCGCCGCGTATGCGCAGAATGCGAACAAGCCAGTCGATGCGGAAGGCCATCAATGGTGGCAGCATGCGGTTTTTTACGAGATCTATCCCCGCAGCTTTGCCGACAGCAACAACGACGGCGTTGGCGACCTCAAGGGCATTGCTTCGAAGCTGGATTACTTGAAGGATCTCGGCGTGGATGCCATCTGGATCTCACCCTGCTTCCCGTCGCCCCAGGTGGACTTTGGCTACGACGTCTCCGACTACGAAAATATCGATCCCATGTACGGGACCTTGGCCGACTTCGACTCCCTGGCCAGCGAGGCCAAGAGGCACGGCATTCACATCATCCTCGACTTCGTGGTGAATCACACCTCCGACCAGCACAAATGGTTCCTCGATTCGAAGTCGTCACGTACGTCGGAACATCGCGACTGGTACATATGGCGTGACGGCAAGGCGCCGGGACAGCCTCCGAACAACTGGATCTCCGACTTCGGCGGTTCGGCGTGGAAGTTCGACTCCACGACAAATCAGTACTATTACCATTACTTCGCCGCCGAGCAGCCCGACCTGAACTGGCGCAATCCGGCTGTGAAGGACGCGATGTTCGATGTAACGCGCTGGTGGTACAAGCGCGGCGTGTCGGGGTTTCGGCTGGATGCGGTGGATACGCTATTTGAAGATCCCAACCTGCATGACAACCCTGTTCTGCCCGGCAAGAACGACTTTGGCGATTCCAACGAGGACAACAAGTACAACGACAAGCTGCCTGAAGTTCATGACACGCTGCGCGAACTGCGCAAGGTGGCCGACGAAAGCAACGCCGTGCTGATTGGAGAAACCTGGACCGCCGACATCGCGGAACTGAACCTCTACTACGGCAAAGGCAACAACGAACTGCAGCTGCCTATGGATTTTCTGTTCACCACGGTCAACAAGCTCTCGCCCGGCGACTTCCGCAAGCAGATTGCCGCGGTTGATTCGGCTTCTGGCTGGCCCACGTTCGTCATCAGCAATCACGACATCGCCCGCTCTTACGACCGCTATGGCGACGGCCAGCACAACGATCAGATCGCGAAATTGATGGCCGGGCTGTACCTCACACTGCGCGGAACGCCGATCATGTATTACGGCGAAGAGATTGGGATGAAGACCACGCCGCCCACGCGCAAGGAAGACGTCAAAGACCCGATCGGCCGCACCGGTTGGCCTAAAGAAAAAGGACGCGACGGCGAGCGCACGCCCATGCAGTGGGATGAGGGCGCGAATGCCGGCTTCTCGACGGCCGCGCCGTGGCTTCCCGTGCCCCCGACGGCCAAGACGCACAATGTCGCCGACGAATCCAAAGATCCGGAGTCCGTCCTCAACTTCTACAAGAAAGTTCTGAAGCTCCGCCACACGAACCGGGCTTTGCTCGACGGCAGCTATGTTCCGCTCAATGAGAACGATCAGAACGTACTGTCGTACCTGCGGGCGTACAAAGATCAGATGGTTCTCGTGGCATTGAACATGTCAGGCGCGGAGCGAAAGGTGAACTTTGAGATCAGCAAGCACGGCTTCACATCAGCGAAGAGCCTCGTGGCTACCGGAAAGTCTTCGGTGAATGGAGACGTGGTCACGCTCGAGCCCTACGGAGTGTTCATCGGCCAATTGGTGAAGTGAATTGGTGAAGTGAGCTGGTGAAGTGAGGAGCCGCGCTCACTCGCCGCTGAGAATTCTCCAGGCTTCTTTGCCCGTGAGCACGACGTTCTGGATTCCCTTGACCGCGTTCACATACTGCGCACGCTCGAACGCAGCCGGATCCTTGCAGCGCAGCTGGCTGAGGTTTCCTTGGAAATCCGCGACCGACTTGTAGTCGTGCTTCTCCATCCACCGGCGCAGGCCCACTTCCAGGTCACTCAGGTGCCCGATCCCATGGCGTAACAGGGCCGAGCACACCATCGTGACGTCCGCGCCAACCAGCAGCAACTTCACGACGTCGTCGGGACTGTGAACGCCGCTCGATCCCGCAAGATCCGCCTTGATGCGGCCGTAGAGCATTCCAATCCATGTGAATGGCAACCGAAGCGCCTCAGACGTGCTCAGCAAGACGTTGGGTTGAATGTCGAGTGCGTCGAGGTTCATGTCGGGCTGGTAGAAGCGATTGAACAGGACCAGGCCATCTGCTCCGGCAGCGTCGAAACGCCTTGCCATGTTGGCCATGCTCGTGAAGAACGGTGTCAGTTTGGCCGCGACGGGGATTTTCACCGCGGATTTCGACAGCGTTACCACCTGCACATATTCGTCTTCCAACACACAGCCTGCAATGTCCGCCTGGCTTGGCACCTGGTACAGATTGAGTTCGAGCGCGCTCGCTCCGGCTTGCTCGATCTGCTGCGCGTACTCGGTCCATCCTTTGGGAGTCGCAGCGCACAGGCTGGCGATCACCGGGACCCGAACGGCCTCTTTCGCCTTGCGAAGAAGGCCCAGGTAGCGATCGAGTGCCGGGCGAGTTGCCGACGACTGCGCGTCTTGAGCCACCTCTTCGAAGAGAGAATGAAACACAATGGCGGAAGCCCCGGCATCTTCCAGCCGACGGATGCTTTCGATGTCCTGCGTCAAAGGCGACGCCGAGGAAACCAGCGGAGTGCGGAGCTTCAGTCCGAGGTAAGTAGTGGAGAGATCAAACATTGAGTCCTCATCAGGAGTCTGTCGACTCGGCGAAAAGCGGCTATCCGCGCCTTCTCTGGAGATAGAAAGAACAGCGAATCATACTCTCCGCGGCGCAACTCGTCTATGACCCGGCGCACAGCCTCTTCGTGATCGGGTATAGAATACGCACGGCGAGCGGATGCACGAACTGTCGATTGCGATGGGCATCGTCGAGGCTGCGATGGAAGAATCGCACCGTCGCGGGGTGAAGGTCAGCGCCGTGCATCTCAGGCTGGGCGCGCTTTCCGGCGTAGTGAAGGATGCGCTGCTGTTCTCCTATGAGGTCGCGTGCCAGGACACTCCGCTGCAAGGCTCGCAGTTGATCGTCGAGGACATGCCTGTGATCATCTTTTGCGCGCAGTGCAAAGCCACGCGACAACTGGAGTCGGTGCAGCTTTTTCAATGCCCGGAGTGCGGCACGCCGACGATGGACTTGCGTCAAGGCAAAGAGCTTGAAGTGTTTGCATTGGAGGTCGAGGAATGAGCGAGCCGCGTCTGGTGGAAGTGCGAAGAAATGTGTTGAAGCAAAACGACATTATCGCGCGCGCTCTCCGCGAACAGTTCCGCGCGGCGGGAGTCTTCGTCGTGAGCCTGGTCTCGAGCCCGGGCTCGGGCAAGACCACCTTCCTGGAGAAGACGCTCACGCAACTGCAGCCTCGCTATCGCGTCGCCGCGCTGGTGGGCGATCTTGCCACTGAGAACGATGCCATGCGTCTGGCGCGCAGCAAAGCGCCAGTCAAGCAAATCACGACCGGAACGTTATGCCATCTGGAAGCCGCGATGGTGCAGAATGCCCTGCAGGAGTGGGACCTGCATCAACTGGATTTCCTGTTCATCGAGAACGTGGGGAACCTGGTTTGTCCGTCCTCGTACGATCTAGGGGAGAATCTTCGGCTGGTGCTGATGTCGGTGACCGAAGGCGAAGACAAGCCGCTAAAGTATCCCACGATCTTCAACAGCGCCGACGTCGCCGTCATCAGCAAGAACGAACTCGCGGCCGCCGTGGAGTTCGATTGGGATGCGGCGCGAACGAGCATCCAGTCCGTGCGCCCCGGAATGCAGATCTTCCGCCTCTCGGCGAAAACCGGTGAGGGCATGGAAGAGTACTTGAATTTTCTTTCCCAGCAGTTGGCAGAACAAAGAGCAGTCGCGCAGATCTAGAGTCGCGCGGAACGTCGACCAATTCGTCCACGCCGATCATCCGCATGCCGAGTGCAGTGAACTACTTCTTCACCGCCTCAAACGCCTGCTTCGCCGCCGCAATCGTGCGCTGCACATCGTCTTCCGTGTGCGCAGCCCCCAGAAACGCAGCTTCGTACTGCGAAGGCGGCAGGTACACGCCACTGTCGAGCATGCTGCGAAAGAATTTCCCGAACGCTTCGGTATTCGACTTCGACGCCGAATCCCAATCCGTCACCGGCCCCTTGTTGAAGAACCAGGTAAACATCGAGCCCACGCGATTGTGGCAGAGCGGAACTCCAGCTTCCTTCGCGGCTGCTGCCACACCCTCGACTAACTCTCCACTCAACTTTTCCAGCCGCGGATAAATCTCACCCTTGCGGTCCCGCAACTGCTTCAACATCGCGCACCCCGCGGCCATGGCCAGCGGATTCCCCGACAGCGTCCCCGCCTGATACATGGGCCCCAGCGGCGCCACCATATCCATAATCTCTTTCGGCCCGCCATACGCGCCCACCGGCAATCCTCCGCCGATAATTTTCCCCATGGTCGTCAGGTCGGGACGAATGTTGTACAACTCCTGCGCTCCGCCAAACGACACGCGGAATCCCGTCATCACTTCATCAAAAATCAGCACCGACCGCTCGCGCTCGGTCAGCATCCGCAAGCCCACGAGATAATCGTCCGCGGCCGGCACACACCCCATGTTCCCGACGACAGGCTCAACAATCACGCACGCAATCTGGTGCTTGAATTTCTGGAACGCGTGCTCGACCACGGAGAGATTGTTGAACGGCAACGCCAGCGTGAACTGCGTGAACTCTTCGGGAACGCCTGCCGATCCCGGAATCCCCAGCGTCGCCACGCCCGACCCCGCCTTCACCAGCAGCGCGTCCGCATGCCCGTGGTAGCACCCTTCAAACTTCACAATGTATTTGCGTTTTGTGTAAGCCCGCGCCAGTCGGATCGCCGACATGGTCGCTTCCGTCCCCGAACTGACGAAGCGCACCTTCTGCATGTGCGGAAACGCGCCCAGCACCAACTCAGCAAGATCTGCCTCAGAAGGCGTGGAAGCTCCAAAGCTCGTACCGTTGCACGCCGCGGCCACAATCGCGTCGAGCACGTTCGCCTCCGCGTGCCCCAGAATCAGCGGTCCCCACGATCCGATGTAGTCGATGAATTCGTTCTCGTCCGCGTCCCAAATGTGCGAGCCTTTGCCGCGCACAATGAATAGAGGATCTCCTCCCACCGATCGAAACGCCCGCACCGGAGAGTTCACGCCTCCCGGAATCATGCTCTCCGCCCGCTGCTGCAGGCGCCGTGACTGCTCAGTCTTTCGCGACGTAGTGGACGGCATCGAATCCTCTCAACCAGGAATCAGGAGTAAAGAATAAAGAGAAAAAAGATGTCAACCGATGGAGCGAATCAAACGAATACTATAGCAGCGCCCGGCAACCGGAATTCATCAGATATTCATCGTTCTGCAATCCCTTTGCAACATGCCCACAGTACCTTAGGGTCATCAAGTTACCCTTCTAACCGGGAGGGTTTTGAGGGACAGTCTCGGGGGCTCCGGACTGTCCTTTTTGTTTCTGCTCAGGCAGTTCCTGGTGCAGGGCAGGGTTTGCTCCTGTGGGTTAGCTCGCGTGGGCCCGGGCTGGCTGGTGTGGGTTAGGTTTTGATTGTGTGGGGCCGGGTCTCTGACCCGGCCGCGGCGCGCCAGCGCCGCTGGTTTTCCATCCACACTGCACCCACGCATTAACCATAATTAACCCGCCATCGTATAATCACCCTCAATGATCACCGTCTCCAAGGAGGACTACCTCAAGTCGATCCTCGAAGCGGAGAGCGAAGGCGAAGCGGTCATCTCCGCGCGCCTCGCCGACCTGTTAAAGGTCTCTCCGCCCGCGGTAACCATGGCCCTGCGCCGCCTGAAAAAAGACGGCCTCGTCCGCGTGGAAACGAGCGGCGAAGTCAGCCTCACCCCTGCCGGACGCAAGATCGCCCGCAAACTCACTCTCCGCCATCACCTGATCGAACGTATGCTCTCGGAACTCTTCGGGATGGAATGGTGGAAAGTTCACGACGAGGCCGAGCGCCTCGAGCACGCCGTTTCTCCCGACTTCGAAGCCAAACTCCTGGCGAAGCTGGGTTCCGGCGGTGCGTGTCCGCACGGCAATCTAAGTGAACTGGAAGGCCCCGCCAGCCGCCGCCGCCGTGGCCTGGTCCTGCTCGCCGACGCCGAACTCGACAACACCTACACTGTCAGCGGAATCTACGAACGCGACCGCCAACTCCTGGAATTTCTCGAACACCGAGGCGTCCGCCCCGGAGCCAGGTTGCGCCTCATCGAACGCAACTACGATCAGACCCTGACGCTCTCCACCCCAGCGGGAACCGTCTCTCTAGGCCCCGCTGCCTCCGAGCGAGTCTGGCTCGCCCCCGCCCCCCGCCCCAAACGCTAAAGCTGTTGTCCTGCTTCCTGCGTGTCCTCAGTGCCCTCTGTGGTTGATTTCGTCGTGCCGCCACGATCACCAAGCAGGGAGTATCCATCTTGAGGACGGATCTTATCGTGCATCCACCTCCCCTGTCATAATCACGCCATGCTCTCGACCGTCCTGCAGGACGTGACCTTCGCCGTGCGCCAGTTCCGTCGCAATCCAGGATTCGCTGCGACCGCAGTCCTCACTCTGGCGCTCGGCGTCGGAGCAACGACCGCCATCTTCAGTTTGGTCGACGGCATTCTCTTGCGGCCGCTGCCGTTCCCTCACTCGGATCAGCTGGTCGCGATCGATACCATGGAGTTCCCGCCCGGAGTCGCCCCCACCAACGTCGCCGCCGCGAACCAGCTTGGCAGTTCCTATCCCAACTTTTTCGATTGGCAGCGGCAAAGCCACACCTTCGAGTCGCTCGCTTCTTACGACAATATCTCCCGTCTCTTTAGTAAGGCGAATGGTGAAGGCGCTCGAGTTCTGGAAGGTGGCCGCGTCTCCGCGAATCTGTTTTCGCTGCTCGGCGTACCTCCCGCGCTCGGTCGCGCATTCACCGCGGACGAGCAGCTGCCTGGTCATCGCGTCGCCATTCTCAGTCACGAACTCTGGGTATCAGATTTTGCTTCGTCGCCCAACGCTCTTGGTCAAACGGTGAAGATCAGTGATGAACCCTACACCATCCTTGGAGTCATGCCCGCCGGCTTCCACTATCCCATCGGCAAGCCCGCCTACTTCTGGTCGACTTACGCGATCGATGCCGAAGGTCGTGCTCCGGGCACTTCGCTCCGCGACGACGATCGCCTCTCCATTGTTGGGCGCCTCAAGCCTGGAGTTGGCATCAAGCAAGCGCTTACTGAACTGAACACGATCCAGCTTGGACTTGCTCAGCAGTATTCCGAGGATCGCTTCCGCCTTGGCGTCTCGATCAACCCGTTGTTGGACGAAGAAGTCTCCGATGTGCGCCCCGCCCTGTCGCTTTTACTCGCTGCGGTTGGAGTCGTCCTGATCATCGCCTGCGCCAACGTTGCCGGACTCCTCCTCGCCCGCGCCAACGGACGCCGTCCGGAAGTGGCTTTGCGCACGGCGCTCGGTGCGAGCCGAATTCGCATCGTGCGTCAACTGCTGGTCGAAGCGTTGCTCCTTGCCTTGGCAGGTGGCGCCGCCGGCATCCTCGCATCTTTCGCACTACTGCGCGCTGGACTTCATCTGATCCCAAGCGATCTGCCTCGCTTGTACAACATCGCCATCGATGGCCGCGTGCTGGCGTTTGCCGTCGTGGTCTCGGCAGGAACGGCGCTGATCTTCGGCTTGGTCCCGGCGTGGAGAATGTCGCAACTCGACCCCGCCAATGCCTTGCGGGAGGGTGGGCTCAATGCAACCTCCGGCCGCCACCGGAATCGCCTTCAGCATGTGCTCGTGGTGGCGCAAACCGCTCTCGGTTTCGCCTTGCTCATGGGCTCCGGTCTGCTCATCAGGAGCATGCTCAACGTTCTTCACATTGATCCCGGCTTTGACACGACACAGACCGTTTACTTCGACATTGCGTTAACCAACAAACTCTATCCTGTCCCAGCCAAGTTCCATTTCATTGACAAACTTCTCCCGGAAATTGCGGCACTCCCCGGCGTCGAAAGAGTTAGCGCCGGCCACCCGCTGCCCATCCTTTGGGGACGGGGTACATTCACTAACTTCACGATCGCAAACCATTTGAACTCGCCCGATCATCTTCCGGATGCTGGGGCTGCGGTAGCGATGCCCGGGTACTTTGAGACTCTTTCGATTCCGCTTCTCCGCGGCCGCACGTTCGCGCCCCGTGACAACGATCCTAAAGCGACACCGGTCGCGGTCATCAATCAGGCTTTCGCGAGGAAATATTTTCCGAATGAAGATCCGATCGGTCAGTACCTTACGCCAAAGTTCGAACATTCGGACGAACCGATTATCGCGCGGCAAATCATCGGAGTCGTCGGCGATACCAGGATCGATGACATGTGGGATCCCTACCAGCCGCAGTTCTTTATGCCGTATGCTCAGGATCCCAGTCACCAGCGCACCCTCGTCGTAATGAGAGTCGCCGGAGATCCCGGAGCCTACGAGAACGCAGTTCGCAGAATCGTTGCCACCATGAGTGACGCTCCGGTCTTCAGCTACCGTACTTTCGCAGAGAGCATTAAACTGCCGGCCGCGCAACCACGCTTCGAAGCTGTTCTAGTTTCCGGTTTCGCCGGAATCGCGCTCCTGCTCTCCGCTCTCGGTCTCTATGCCGTTCTCTCGTACGTCGTCTCCGAAAGAACCCGTGAACTCGGACTGAGAATCGCGCTGGGCGCTTCGCGATCCGAGATCTTGGGGCTCGTCCTGCGACGCGCCTTGATCCTCGCATCGGTTGGGATCGGAATCGGAATGCTCACTTCGATCTTCGGCACCCGACTCATCACGGACACTTTATTCAAAGTCGTGCCACTCGATCGATCCGTCTTCCTGACTGTGACGCTAGTGCTGATGTTCGTTTCGATGCTCGCCGCTCTAGCGCCCGCGTTACGAGCTGCTAAAGTCGATCCAATGCGCACGCTGCGGGAGCAATAAGGAAGGGTGGAACTGGAAACGCGCGGGTCGTCGGGAAGCGAGCTATTTTTTCAGTTCCCCGGCCCAGTTCGTCACCAGCACCATCGGTGTGGAAACACCTTCCGGAAAAGTACTGACGACCAAACGCTGGCCATCCGGAGATACGTCGTAGGGATATCCAATCGGGGCGACATAGTTGATCTGGAAGATGTCGCGCACCGGATCCAATTCAAACTCCTCGCTCTTCGCGTTCACCCCGGCTGCGTGCAGTGAGCCATCCATGCCGAAGTACCAGATCTCTTTGCTATCGCCTCGCCACGCCGGAAACGTCCCGCCATTCTGCGAAACCTGCCACCGGCCTTGGCCGCTCGGAAAATGGGTGACGTACACTTCTTCCCGTCCCGACTCGGTCGAACTGTAAGCCAGCCAGCGGCCGTCGGGAGACAAGCGGTACTGAACTACTCGCGATTGAGGAACTTGTGGCTGCACCACCGGAAACGGTTTTTTCTCTCCGGTCAGCGGCAACGCCCACACGCCCGCTCCTGTTGGCCCGGTCTGCTCCATGTGGACGAGGTAATGGCCGTCCGGCGACCACTGCGGTGAGAGCAATGTGGCCTGTATGGAGGGATTCGTCTCCAGCAATACTTCTTCCTGCCCGCCGCCGTTGGCCGCCCGCGCGCGCAGCGAAGTCCCGGTCATCACCGTCGTCCCATTCTGCCTCGTGTAACAAATCCGCTGGCCGTCCGCCGACCACGAGGGCTCCAGGTGCGTGGCGCCGCCAAACGTTAGCCGGGTTCGCGATCCACGTGCCAGGTCCAACACCCAGATGTCGGCCTGCGGATCTCCCATCGATATGGCCAGCCTCTTGCCGTCCGGAGAGATTCGTCCCGCGCCCTTGTAAAATGCCCGCTCCGCGACTTTGCTCAAGGTCTTTCCGCTACGGTCCATCCAGACCACGTCAGTTCCCAACGTCTTCGATCCCGGTTCGTATACCAACAGGCCGTTCTGGCTCGGGCTGAATGTGGTGTGCCACGTTCCCGTGTCGTATTCCACCAGGTTAGCCAGCGTCACCGGTTCCCCGGAAACTGTTCCCGTCGAATCGTCGAACTTCTGCGCCTGCAATTGTGACTGCAGATGGTAGATCAGATACCCAGACGCATACTGGCCACCCGAATCCGCGTCGAGCACGTGCTTGTAAGTGCCATCGGCCAGCGATCCGAAATATATCCCGTGCTCCGAATCGCCGGAGTGATTTGTCGCGAAAAACAGAAAATGCTTGCCATCCGGCAGGAACTGCGGCCAGCGGTGCGTGGTGTGCTTGTCGTTTTCAAACTTGGTCAGGCGCACCGGCGATCCACCGGCCGCGCTGATGCGCCACAGCGTGTCGCGGTAATCCGGCTCGTAGATGATGACGTTGTCCTGGTTCCACGATCCTCCACGCGGATTTGGTACCTCGGCCAGAATCGTGACTGGCCCGCCCGCTGCCGGAACTTTCTTCAGATGGCTGTCCGCAAAGAATCCCAGGAACTTCCCGTCTGCCGACCAGAAAGGAAACGAGGCGCCCTCGGTGCCATCGATCTTCGGTGCCATCGATCTTCTTGGGCGCGAGGTCGCCCAACGACTGTACCCAAATTAAATCCCGTTCCCTCTGCGTGCGCGCGCAGAACGCGACCGCCGTGCCATCGGCCGAGATCGCCGGAGGGCCTGAAAAGTCCCCCGTGAAATCGAAACTCATCTGCGCTGGCGGAGGCAGAAACGATCGCACTGTTCGTTCCGTCTCGTGCCCGCGCAAGTTCGACCACGCCAGCGCCGCCAGTAGCACAGCGGCCACCCCAGCCCAAATCGTGTGCTCGCGCCACCGCGGCGCTACCTTCACCGGAGGCGCTGCGCCCACGCCGGACCCACCACTCGCAATCCACCGCAACTCCCGCCCAATGTCCGCCACACTCTGCCAGCGCACTT
Organism: Acidobacteriaceae bacterium; assembly: GCA_003166855.1. Lineage (GTDB taxonomy): Bacteria > Acidobacteriota > Terriglobia > Terriglobales > Acidobacteriaceae > Sulfotelmatobacter. The sequence continues at coordinate 27,927 of PMUM01000215.1, forward strand.
CCGGATCCTTCGCCAGACATCCTTGCACGACATGATCAAGCCCGGTCGGCGACATCGGCTGCACCGAAGAAATCGGAGCCGGATCCCGCTCCAATACCGCCGCCATCGCACTTGCCGCGGTCTTGCCCTCGAACGCGCGCTTCGCCGTTGCCATTTCGTACAGCACCGCCCCCAGCGCAAAAATGTCCGAGCGTGCGTCCGCCTCTTTTCCTTCGACTTGCTCCGGAGACATGTACTGGAACGTTCCAACCACCGTGCCCTGCGCCGTCAGCGGATGGCTTCCCAGCGGCGTCGTCATCGTCACCGTGAGTCCCGATGTTGCATCCGCGCGCGCCACGAACGCCTTCGCCAAGCCAAAGTCCATTAACTTGGCCCCGGTCTTGGTCAGCATGATGTTGCCGGGTTTCAAATCGCGGTGCGTCACTCCGCTGCGGTGCGCCTTCTCAAGTCCTTCACAGATCTCGATTCCGTACTTCAAAACCTGCGCCACCGGCAGCGGCCCTTTGCGCAGTCGGTCCGCCAGCGTCTCGCCTTCCAGGTATTCCATTACCAGGTAGTCGACGCCATCCTGGCGGCCGACATCGTGCAGAGTGCAGATGTTGGGATGGTTCAACGACGAAATCGTGCGCGCTTCTCGATCAAAGCGCTGCTTGGCCTCGGCGTTCTCGGAAAGATGAGAGGGCAGAATCTTGACCGCGACCGTACGATCGAGCCGCGTGTCCCGCGCCCGATACACCTCTCCCATGCCGCCCGCCCCGAGCGGCGATTGAATCTCATATGGACCGAGTCTCGTGCCAGCGTTAAGCCCCATGCGTGCGCGCAATTATAAGCCATCGCCCTGAGCCCGACCGTCGATTCTGGATCGTGCTGGTTGTGCATCGGCAAGGGCTCCGACCGGGCGTCATGCTGACCGGAGCCGTTCTTCAGCCGAAGGGAAGCATCTCGCGACGCCGAGTGCCCCATTTCTCGCGCGGCTTTTTGCGCAAGAAAGCCTGCCCTGAGCGCTGTCGAAGAGTGGGGAAGTTCGCTAGCACCTCCGTTCCCCATAAAATAGTTAACCATAGTTTATATTCTGCTATATACTTACGCTAATAAGTTTGGGCCCCGACGTAAAAGCTCCTCGGTGACCGCTCCTTCTGCATGAACGACACGACCACAACTTCGAAATCGCAGAGGGAATTGCCGTCGCACGCTTTAGCCGAATCAATGACCGCGCCTGACGGCGTGGTCATCACCCACGAGGACATCGACCGCGCCCACGACCGCGAGCGCGTCCGCTCCACCCGCACTCAGCACGGCCCCTGGTCCCGCGCCCGCCTGCTCTGGCTTCTGGTCGGCCCCGGCATCTTAGTCATGCTCGGCGAAAACGACGGCCCCAGCATGCTCTCCTACGCCGCCACCGGAGCCCGCTACGGCATTGGTTTCTTCCTCCCCTTCGTGGTCCTCACGTTCGTCATGGCCTGCATCGTGCAGGAAATGACCGTGCGCCTCGGTGCCGCCACGCACCGCGGTCACGCCGAACTCATCTTCGACCGCTTCGGCCCCTTCTGGGGATGGTTCTCCATGATCGACCTCATGGTCGGCAACTTCCTCACGCTGGTCACCGAGTTCATCGCCATCCGCGCCGGCCTTGGATTCTTCGGCGTCCCTCCCGCCGTCTCCGTCCTGGGTGCATGGCTCGTGCTCTTCGTCGCTCTGATGGCTCACCGCTACTGGACGTGGGAGCGCATCACGCTCGTCGCCGCCATGTTCAACCTGATATTCATCCCCGTCGCCCTGCTGAGCCATCCCCACTGGGGCGCGATCGGCAAGTCATTCTTCACCTTCAAGCCGCTCCCCGGACTCACGCCAGACACGGTCACTTTCCTGCTCTCCGATATCGGAGCCACAGTCACCCCCTGGATGCTCTTCTTCCAGCAGAGCGCCATCGCCGACAAGGGACTCACCACCCACGACATCCGCTTCGGCCGCATCGACACAGTACTCGGTGCCACTCTGGCAGCCCTCGCCGCTCTCGCCACCATCGTCGCCACCGCTCCACTATTCGCCCACGGCATGTCCGTCGCCAACTTCGAAGGAGCCCAGTTCGCGCAAGCCCTTCAGCCCTTCGTCGGACATTGGGGCTCCGCGCTCTTTGCTCTCGGAATGTTTGAAGCCGGCATGGTCGCCGCCATCACCATCTCAACCTCGTCAGCGTACGCCTTCGGAGAAGTCTCCCATCGTCCGCACAGCCTGAATCTCCCCTTCCAGCAGGGAAAGTCTTTTTACCTCGTTCTGATTCTCGAAGCCGCGGCCGCCGCCGGACTCGTCCTGATCCCCGGCATCCCCCTCGTCTACATCGTGCTGGTCGTCAACGTGATCGCTGTTCTCGCTATGCCCCCCGCACTGCTCTTCCTCTACATGCTGGTCAACGACCGCGAAATCATGGGAGACCTCGTCAGCCCGCTCTGGGCCAACATCCTGGCCCTCGGAGTCGTAGTGATCCTGGTCGGCGCCGGAATCCTGTTCGGCGTCAGCGTAGTCGCACCCCACGCCCTGGCGCTGATCGGAGGCAAATAGAATGGACCCACACTTCAATTCGGCTCCCAGCGCTGAGGTGCCTCGCGAAGATCTCGCCTCCGTCGTCGCCTCTCTCGAGCCCGACCAGCTCATCTCCACCAAAGCAAAACATCACTGTCCTCGGCGCGAGCTGACCACCACCGAGATGGTCCTCTTCTGGGCCCTGCGGTTCTACCTCGTCTTCATGTTCGGAGTGGTGATCTACCAAGTCTGGACCGGGGCGCGCTAGTTCCTTGAGCGTTCGGATCGCCCCGGCGCGCGAAGAACCCACAAACATCGCATCACGGTTATCCACGTCACCGTTATCCAGATCGCCCCGTGATCAATGCTATTGGCATCACCGTGGAAGAGCGGCCCTTCAAGGGCCGCGTTCGTCGTCTGGAATATGAAACGGGCTTGAGCCCCGTGGTCAGACAGGCCGATCCGGATACATCGCCTTCGGAAATCGCAAATGAATCAGCAGCGCACAAAACAGCAGAACGAAGAACGCAAACACGCTGCCCTCCGGCCCCGCGGACCCTCCCGTGAGCCAATTCGGCCCTCGCACAGAGCTGTTTAAGAATCTCCCCGCGCCGAGTAACCCGCTATCGGGCGTGCCATAGAAAAAAGTCTCCGCCCAATCCCAAGCCGCATGGAATCCAATCGCGAACCATAGATTGCCCGTGCGCCGGATCATCAGGCAAAACAGCAACCCGGTCGCAACCACCTGCACAATGCCGAGCACGTTCTCTCCCTTGTTTCCGAGGTGAGCGACCCCGAACACCGCCGAGAGAAACAACGCCGCAGGCCAGAAGCGCAAACGCCTCGCCATCGAGAACAGCCAGTATCNNACCAGCAGGATCGCCGACAGCATCGCAAAGCCCCAGACCGTTCCTTCCCAGAATCGCCATCCAAACGCCTGTCCCAGCGGAATCCCGTACTCGTCGAGCGAGCGTTTCTCGATCCGCGACACGATCCAGGTCGCTAGGGAAACAAAAAATACCATCACTGCTTTGACCGGCAACTCACTCCGCACGCTGAATGCGGAATTCCCCCCGCCCCCGGCCAGACGCACCGCCAAAAGCAGAACTCCCGGGCCGCCGAACGCGATTCCCGCCCAGATCAGCAGTCGTTTGCGATCGATGCGCCCCCACCCCGTCGATGGCCCCCCAGGTGTTTCGTTCCGCCGATCCGTTCCCTCGGTCTTAGCATGCTCGTCGCGCAGTTCCTCAGAAAGTCCGGGACCAAATTGATCAGGCAAGGAATGCCTCCTGCAGGGGAAACACGAGTATGACAGCCGCCCCTCAACGGTGCTACAGTATTCGCCCACCGGCGGCGCACTGGCGGTGTGAACCGGCTAGTCGTCACTGATAAGACCGTCACTGACAAGACCCGCGAATCATCTCACCGGTACAGGAAACACTGTATGTGCCTGTCTTTCGCTGCACAGCTACCATGACGCGGGGCGTGGTCGAAAGGCATCAAGTGTTGCGTCCATCGCACCGGATTACGGTCGCAGCGGTCATCGCGGCTGAAAGGAAACGGTTCGTTCGAGAGAATCCATGTCCGGAAATATCCTCATTGTCGACGACCATGAAATCGTGCGGCGCGGGCTACGTTCCTTGCTGTCCTCCCGCCCGGAGTGGCAGATCTGCGGCGAGGCCGAAGACGGCCTACAGGGTGTTGAACGAGCGAAGGCTTTGCGCCCATCCCTCGTCCTGATGGACATCTCCATGCCTCGCATGAACGGACTCGAGGCCACTCGCATCCTCCGCCGAGATCTCCCCGAAACCAAAGTTGTCATCATCAGCCAGAACGATCCCGCCATCGCCCGCCGCCAGGCGAAAGAAGTGGACGCGGCGGCCTACATCTCCAAGAGTGATCTGTCCCGCGACTTGCTGCCCACACTCTCCAGTTTTCTCGGTCACACGGATTCTTGCGACGGCATCACGCCGACCCAGCCTGTCTCGTCGCCACCCGTGCTCGACTGGCTGGCTGGCGGTGGAATTCTGAGTCGCCTGATCCAGGAACATGACTTTTCCAAAAGCCCGCTCGGCCCCATTGCCGGCTGGCCGCAGAGTCTCAAGACTTCCGTCAACCTGATCCTCAATTCGCAGCACCCCATGTGGATCGGCTGGGGCCCGGAAGCCACTTTCCTCTACAACGATGCCTACGTTCAGGTGTTGAGTTCCGCCAAACACCCCTGGGCGCTGGGACAGCCCGCGGCCGAGGTTTGGTCTGAGATTTGGGACATCTGCGGCCCGTTGGCAGACAAGGTCTTCCAGAATGGCGAGGCTTCCTTCGACGAGGTTCGCCTGTTCATGAATCGCGGAGATTTTGTGGAGGAAACCTATTATTCGTTTTCCTACAGCCCGATTCGTGACGAATCCGGCACCGTCGCGGGATTGTTCTGTCCCTCGACTGAGGTGACCCCAAAAGTCATCAATGCTCGGCGGCTGCGAACCCTGTCGCAACTTTCGGCGCATGCCCTCGTGCAAAAAACTACCTCGGCCGCTTGTGAGTCCGCCATTGCCACTCTGGCGTCGAATACCGATGATGTGCCCTTTGCCATCCTCTACCTTCTAGAGGACCGACAAAGCGATCCCGGACAAACTGCCCGGCTGGAACGGCTTTGCGGTTTGCTCGACGGGCTCGATGACCTTTCCCCGCTCGTAGTCGATTTGAACGGAGGCGACCAACACTGTCTGTGGCCGCTAGCTGAAGTTGTCAAAACAGGTCAGGGTCAGGTGATCTCGCTCGATGATGAGGCGGGCTTGCCTCGCGGCCTTGCGCAGCAAACCATTTCCCAGGCGATGGTCCTGCCCGTGATCTCGCGCGGGGACGATGGCGCGGTTGGAGTGCTGGTCGCCGGAGTCAATCCGGCTCGAAAACTCGATGCGGAATACCGTACCTTCCTATGAATTGATCGCCGGCCAGATCGCGACCGCCATTCAGAATGCGCGCGCCGCCGAAGAGGAACGCAAGCGTCTCGAATCCCTGGCCGAAATCGATCGCGCCAAGACCGCATTCTTCAGCAATGTCAGCCACGAATTCCGCACGCCGCTGACTCTCATGCTCGGCCCCGTCGAAGACTTGCTGGCCAAGAGCTATACCGGCCTTTCACCCGCCGCCAAGAGCCAGCTCGAACTGGTGAATCGCAACGGCTCCCGCCTCCTCCGCTTGGTCAACACCTTGCTGGATTTCTCCCGCATTGAAGCGGGCCGGATGCAAGCCATCTATCTGCCCACAGATCTCGCCGCCTTCACCGTCGAACTCGCCAGCGTCTTCCGTTCGGCCACGGAAAAAGCCGGCCTGCAACTCGAACTGGACTGTCCCCAACTCGACGAACCGGTCTTTGTCGACCGCGGCATGTGGGAAAAGATTGTTCTCAACCTGATCTCCAATGCTTTCAAGTTCACCTTCGAAGGCAGCATCGCCGTCTCCTTGACCAGGTCAGGCACGGATGCTGAATTGCGGGTTCGGGACACCGGAGTGGGCATTCCCTCCAAAGAACTTTCCCGCCTCTTTGACCGCTTTCATCGCATCGAGAACACCCGCAGCCGCACCCACGAAGGCAGCGGCATCGGCTTGGCGCTCGTGCACGAACTCGTCAAACTTCATGGCGGAGCGGTGCGCGTCGAAAGCGAACCCGGAGAAGGCAGCACCTTCATCGTCAGTCTGCCTCTCGGAACCGCGCATCTGCCCGCCGACCGAATTGGCGGAAATCGCACTTTGGCGACTACCGCCCTTGGCGCTGCCCCATTTGTTGAGGAAGCTCTGCGCTGGCTTCCTGACACCGCGGACGGCGAAATTGCGGAGGAGACTCTTCCCGCGCACGAGTTGCTTCCCGTTCCTTGCCCTCCGCTGGCGAATGGCAAGACTGCATCCGAGAAACGCCCACGCATCCTCGTGGCTGACGACAATGCCGACATGCGGCAATATCTGGTTCGCCTGTTGTCGGAGCGTTACGAGGTGCATGCAGTTCCTGACGGGCAGGCCGCCTTGGACGCGGTGCACGAGGATCCTCCGGAACTGATCTTGTCCGACGTGATGATGCCCAATCTCGATGGCTTCGGTCTTTTGCACGAGCTGCGCTCCGATCCCGCGACTCGAACCGTTCCCATCATTCTGCTCTCCGCCCGCGCCGGTGAAGAATCCCGCGTCGAAGGAATGGAACACGGCGCCGACGATTATTTGATCAAGCCCTTCAGCGCCCGCGAATTGCTGGCCCGCGTGCAAACTCATTTGGAAATGGCCCGCATTCGCAAGCAGGCCGAAGAGGACTTGCGCCGCCGTACCGAGCAATTCGAAACCTTGCTCAACGAAGCCCCGCTCGGTGTGTACCTGGTGGATGGTGACTTTCGCTTACGGGCGGTGAATCCTCCCGCCCTCTCGGCATTTGAAAATATTCCGAACTTGATCGGTACCGATTTTGAGGGATTCATGCGTCTGCGGTGGCCGCAAGAGCACGCGGATGAAATCCTGAGCCGGTTCCGGCATACCCTTGAAACCGGAGAACCCTACATTGTCCCCGAGTGGAGCAGGTGGGGCTCACAGGACGGTGACCGCACGACTTACGAGTGGCAGATCAACCGCATCCCTCTCCCGGAAGGCGGCCACGGCGTCGTCTGCTATTTCCGCGACATCACCGATCGCAAGCGTATTGAGGAGCGCGAGCGCCAGATGGCCGCCGAGGCCGTCGCCGCCACCGCGAAGTTCCGCGCCGTCTTCGAGCAGACCCCGGTCTTTGCCGGCATCATGGCCCTTGACGGCACGATCATGGACGCAAATCAGCTGTGCCTGGAAGCGTGTGGTTATCGCGCCGAAGATGTTCTGGGACGTTTGTTCTGGGAGACCGGCTGGTGGCGACGCTCCAAGGACGTGCAGGATAAAGTTCGCGCCGCTACCCTGCAGGCCGCGCAGGGCACTCCCTATCGGGAGAATTTGACCTACCATTGGGCCGACGACACCGAGCGTCTGGTCGACTTCGCCGTCCATCCCATCCGCGACGACCACGGCAAGATCCTCTTCCTTCACCCGACCGGAGTCGACATTACCGACCTGAAGCGTGCCGAGGAAAAGTACCGGACTTTGGCAGAATCCCTGGATGCCGAAGTTCGCATTCGCACGACCGAGGTCGTGCAGCAGGCCGAGCAACTCCGCGATCTCTCCAGTCGTCTGCTGCAAGCTCAGGACGAAGAACGGCGGCACATTGCCCGCGAGCTCCACGACAGCGCAGGTCAAATCCTCACCGCTCTGTCGATGAGTCTCGCGCTGGCCTCTCAGCATGCCCCTCAAGAGTCTGCGGCCCTGGCCAAGCAATTGGAGCAAAGCGAAGAACTCGCTCAGCAGCTCAGCCAGGAAATACGCACGATGTCTTATTTGTTGCATCCGCCGCTGCTGGATGAAACCGGATTATCCGAAGCCCTCCGCTGGTACATCCAGGGCCTGAGCGAACGCAGTGGCCTGGAAATCGCGCTCGATGTTCCCGCGGACTTTGCGCGCCTCTCCCGTGAAATGGAGTTGGTGATGTTCCGTCTGGTTCAGGAATCACTCACCAACATCCATCGTCACAGCGGCAGCAAGAGTGCGGCCATTCGTCTCGCCCGCAACGGCGACAGTGTCTCCCTCGAAGTTCAGGACAGCGGCAAAGGCATCTCCGCGGAAAAATTCTCTGCGATTCAATCGCAGGGCTCTGGTGTTGGCATCCGGGGCATGCGCGAGCGCGCCCGCCACTTTGGCGGCCATATGATGATTGAATCCAATCACAAGGGAACAAAGATTTCCTTCCAGTTCCCGGTGTCCAAAATTGCTCCAAAACAAGACGAGCCCATCCCGCAGGAGTCGTTGTCGTAGTCCGCTAGCGGAGTGGAGTTGAGCCGTGTTCCCAGCCTCGAGGCGGCGAAAGAATGCAGCCCACGGCGTAAGCCGTGGGTGGTGCGTACAAAATGACCGAGCCCCGGAGGGGCGTCAGAATCGCTCCTAGACAGATTCCCTAACAAAAACGCATCAACCCGCCCCGATCGTTGGGTGATACTCTCTCTGGTACGGGGACGAGTTCACCCACAATCATGAGAATTCTCATCGCCGATGACAGCGAAGTCGTCCGGCGTGGCGTAAGGAATATCCTCACGTCGACGAGTTGGGAGGTTTGCGGCGAAGCGATCGATGGCCCGGACGCAATTCAGAAGGCGACCGAACTCCTCCCCGATCTCGTCCTGCTCGACATCAGCATGCCGGGCCTAAGCGGGCTGGACGTGGCGCGTCTTCTTCGGGAGAAAGTTCCCGCCACCTGCATTTTGGTCATGAGCCAACACGATCCGTCCGTGCTTTTGCCCCGCGCGCTGGAAGCGGGCGCCCACGCCTGCATCGACAAAAGCCGCCTCGCCCTCGACCTCGTCCCCGCCATCGAGCGCATCCAAGCCACCTGACCGCACTACTCAATTCCCGCCCCAACGCATTACACTAATAGGTTGCAATCCCCATGTGGGGACAGCCGCCCTAGCCTGCCCTGAGCGCAGCCGAAGGGGCTGTCCTGCGGAGCGAAGCTCCGCCGCAGTGCCCGAATTCATACCGCGAGGAAGGCAATCATGTCAGTGAATAGTTTCAACAGCAAATCCACACTCAAAGTCGGTACCAAAGAATACGAAATCTATCGCCTCGATGCTCTTGACAAACAGGGCATCTCGACCAAGCACCTCCCGTTCTCCTTGCGCATCCTGCTCGAAAACTTGTTGCGCACCGAAGACGGACGCAACGTCACCAAGGAAGAAGTGCGTGCGCTCGCGAACTGGAACAGCAAGTCGAAGCCCGAAAAAGAAATCGCCTTCACGCCGAGTCGCGTCCTTCTGCAGGATTTCACCGGCGTGCCCTGCGTAGTCGACCTCGCCGCCATGCGCG
>PMUM01000385.1 GCA_003166855.1 Acidobacteriaceae bacterium
ATCTGCTCTTTCCGCTGCTGGACTTTCTGGTGAACTCAGTGGACAACATCTCATCGATGGAGTTCAAACGCTACGACAGTTCCTGCTATCAGGCAGCTCGGGATGCTTCCGCATGGGGCAGGCCGGATCCGTCTCTCGAAGAAACCGTCAATGGCATTCTGCGATTCATGCAACGAAAGGGAATCATCTCGGTTGCGACGCGCGAGTTCAATGCCGTGGGTAACTTGCCGGTAGGCGGCTCACCCATGGGTGCAGCGGGCGTGGCACAGCGATAGTTACTGTTTCCGAAATACCATTGTCTCTTTTACTTGCTGACCAGTTTCCAGCGTGCCTGTCGTGGTCCGCGTCATCTCTGTTCCGTCGGCGGAAACCACCCATCGATCCTTCTGGGTGATTTGCTCATCTCGCCGGTAAATCGAATCGACCGTGTGGGCGTCGACGAGCTGGAGGCTCACTGTGTCGTTGCTGGAGTTTTTCAAATCGTATTCTTTGCCGTCAAAGCGGGCGCTGTAACTGAAGTCACCTGAGAAGCGCACTCCTCCCGCTCCGTCCGCCTCGATCTTGAGCCCTGTCCCTTGCCGCAATCGAGTCTTGCTTAGATCCTGGGTCCACTCGCCGACGAATGGGTCGGTGGCCGACTTCTTTCCTCCGCTCCTCGTCCACACGGTGATCTGGTCGGGGTGACCGTTCTGTGTAGTCGTGCTCGTTAACTCGTTAGCATCTTTCGACAGTTTGTCACGAATCGTCGCCACGACGGTTCCATCCTTTTTCTGGATGACTTCGACTTGACGCTTGTCGATTCTCCGCAGCTCGATTTGATTAAATGCCGGATTGCCTTGCACAGCCGATCCATGGCCCCCCAACTTAGCCGTAAAATCGAGGTGCTTTTCGCCTGAAATCGCTACATGTACTGCACCATGGAGAGATGTGATGGAAAGTTTGTTGGGAGGATCTACAGTAGACTGTGCGGAGGTGAGCATCCAAGAGCCAATGCGGGGGTCTGCGGCACCAATTTGAAGGGCGGCAAACAACCCTAGCAGCGCGAGTTTATGCAATGGTCCTCCTGGGAACCGCGTATCCTGACTACACAATAAAGTAATACGAACGCGTCCGGAATGCGAATCGACCCCGTACCGGCGTCGTCGGAAGCAGAGACCTCAAATGGATTACTGATTCGAAAGCCGAACTGGTCTTCGCGCGTGATGTGAGCTCCTTGCGGTAACGATTTTGGGTAGCAGGTCAATTCCGTGTTGCTGATCTTTCCGCCCATCCTCTAAGATTCCGAATAACGACGAGCTAAACGAAGAGGAACTAGCCCAATCCAATTTTGCGCGGAATGAAAAACCTTGTGCATATGCGCCGTTTCTGGTTGGCCGGGGCTGTCCTTGTAGCTACCCTTGCGCTGCTCCCATTTTCCTTTCGCGCTGAGCGCCATCTGGAGACCGCAACGCGCATAGACGGTAGCGAAGCGGGAAAGGTCCCGGAGGAGTTGGCCACTCGCTTTCATTCGCCGTTCGTGGACCGCGTAGTCCTGGTGGTTCAGGGTCTCCCCCCTACGGACTCGGAGGCGGGCGAGCAAGCATTAGCAACGATTGAAAAGTCGCTGCAAGAGGAACCCGGTGTGTCCGGAGTCGTTTCTTATCTTGATCTTCACGATCCGATTTTCCTGGGCAAGGGAGGAGGAACTTTTGTTCTGGTGGGACTAACTTCGATGGAGGGTCCCGTGGAGTTGCTCGTCCCCAAGCTTCACGAGCTGGAGAACTCTCTTCAAAACCAATTGCGGGGCCGCTATCCGGCGGTAAGGCTCGAACTGACGGGTGAGACGCCGCTTAATTTCGACATTCGGAAAGCCAGCTCCGACGATGTGCGCCGCGCCGAAACGCTCGCGATTCCTGCCACCCTGGCGCTTCTGCTGGTGGCTTTCGGAAGCTTGGTTGCCGCCCTGATTCCAGTCGCGATTGGTCAGCTTGCCATCGCGAGCGCTCTGGCGATTGCGGGATTTCTGGCTCTACGTTGGCACTTGTCCATCCTGGTTCAGAATTTGTCCACGATGCTTGGCCTAGGCTTGGGAATTGATTACGCGCTCCTCATGGTCAGCCGCTTCCGGGAAGCGATCGCTGTCGAGCCGGACGGAGTGAAAGCCGCAGTCATCGCGGCACGTCAGGCAGGTCGTACCCTCCTGATTTCGGCCTCGACCGTGGCCATCGGATTTCTAGCCCTCTTGACCGTTCCCATCAGCGAAGTCCGCTCCATCGGTTTGGCTGGAGTGCTGGTGGCGGGAATGAGTGTGCTATTGGCGTACAACGTCGTTCCGGCGCTACTGGGAGCCCTCGGTCCGCGCATCAATTCTGGCCGGGTGACCTTTATTGCAAGTTGGGATGAGCATCGGGCAGCACGCACGGCCAACCGTTGGAGGGGATGGGGGAAAGTGATTGTCGCCCATCCCTGGCTTGCCATCATTTTAGCGGGTGCCCCGTTACTACTGCTCGCCTCGCAGGCTGCACGGCTCGATACCGACGTGCCCAACGGAGATTGGCTGCCGTCAGCGGCAGAATCGGTGCGCGCTCTTCACACCCTCGAACACATGGATCGGGTTGGTATTGTGTACTCGCTGCGCGTGATTCTCGAACTCCCAACCGACTCCATTGCGCAAACGGACGCGGACTGGAATGCACTCGATCGTTTTAGCAAGCGACTTGCGAGTGACCCTCGTTCCCATCGCGTGATCTCCCTGACGACAATGGCGGAGAGTGACCGGTCTGGCCTCGACAACCTTCCGCGTGAGACGCGTCGAACGTTCCTGAGCCGCGATGGGCGGGCGGCGCTGATCGAAGTGCTTCCTGCTACTTCCGTTTCCGTGAACGATCAGATCAAGTGGGTACGGGAGCTGCGGAAGGCCGGAGCGGCAACTCTCACCGGAGTACCCGGCGCCACGCTGCGCATTGGGGGCATCGCGGCGCTAACAGCCGATTATCAAACGATCGTCAGGGAGCGTTTTTTTTCGGTCATCGCGCTGGTGGTGGGAGGAACGCTTGTGGCGCTGCTGTGTGGCTTCCGATCGCTTTTCGCCGCCGTCAAGGCCATCGCTCTGAACTTGCTCTCGGTTGCGGCCTCCTTCGGAGCGTTGGTTCTAGTGTTTCAGGACGGACGCGGAAGCAGCTTCTTTGGAGTTGCTGAGGGCACGGGCAGCATATTTCCCATTGTGCCGATTGTCGCGTTTGCCATCGTGTTCGGACTGAGCATGGATTACGAAGTGTTTTTGGTCGCTCGGGTTCTCGAAGCGAGGAGGAGCGGGATGAGTGAATTAGAGGCAATTCCCGAAGGGTTAGCTAGAACCGCCGGGCTGATTACGAGCGCCGCTGCCATCATGATTGTGGTATTCGCGGCATTCACGTTCGGCGGCTTCCTCGTGATTAAGATGCTCGGATTCACGCTGGCTGTAGCCGTGCTAATTGACGCGACCCTGGTTCGCATTGTGATTGGACCTGCGCTTCTTCGCGTTGCAGGCGACTGGAATTGGTGGCCGGGGGGGCTCACAGCTCCCAGTGGGTCGGTCATCGCGGGCGAGTGAAGCAGATCGATGCCCGCAGTTCAACGCATTTCGAACCCATCATTGGTTTAGGCGAGGCGCACGCGGGGATTTTCTGCTGCTGGAGACTTTCTGGAAGCTTACATATTTTCTTACACACTTTCACCGAGGCAGCATTGTAAACACTTTACTTACAGTTGCTTACAGTAAGACGCAGCGGATTTAAGGAAAACTTGAGTGCTCGCCGGGAAACCGGCGATGCAGAACTGCTCAAATTCGGGGAAACCTCAAATGGCAATCCCGAGCCAAGCCCGGAGAGACACCAGCCGGGAAGGTGTAGAGACTAGACGGGCAGCACCTAAGCTCCGGGCCTTCCGGGGGAAGGTGAAGGGATAGTCCAGACCGCAAACCTGGCGTGAGCCCTTGCAAAAGTGCACGTCGGGGCGGCGAAAGCCGTAGACGGTATGAAAATCCGCAGGGCCTAAACGTGCCCATGAGGGTTCAAGTCCCTCCGCCTGCACCACGTTTTTGCATTGATCCTGCCCCGTTAAGGATGGCGTGGGATGTTCTGGGTTGCTCGATGTTCCTGATGGTTCGCGCGCTCTGACGGGTTATCTTCATCCTCATATTGGCGCTCAGGGTATTGTCATGAACAGCTGTGCTTAGCCACGATAAAAGCGATCCTAGTGGTGCTCATCGCACTCACGCCGAAGGGATCGAGTAGAGGTGGGTGCCAGCGTTTTGCTTTGGTTCGCAGTCTCTTTCGAATTTGCCAAACTGTTACTGAGACTCCTAGCCACAGAAGCGTGGCGCCAGCGAGAACGATCCATGCGCGATCTCTCGGCATGAATTGCCAGACGACTAACGCAAAAACAAACAATCCGATGCTTTCGGTTTTCTTTCCGTTTGAGACGCGGCAGCAAGTCACGAAGAATACGCCTGCTGTCGCCGACGAAGCCCACTTCCACGGGAAATCTCAGGCCGAACACCTACAGCACCAGGCCAATCCGCCTACAGAAAATCGTCGATACATCTGAACCACTTGGAGGACTAATCTAAGGGTGTGAGGTTCAAATATGCCGGAAAAAGAGACGATCGAGCGCGCCCGTGAAGATGCCCGCGAGGGAAAGTCGCCAAGCACCCAGGCTGGAGAATTCGTGCGGGAAGAGATGCATCACGTGCGAGAAGGCAAGCACGGTGCGGCTTCCACGAAACAGGCGATTGCAATTGGACTCTCGAAAGCCCGGCGCGCGGGCGTGAAGCTGCAAATACCAACGAAAGGGAAGGCGTCGTCGCAAACCATCAAGCAAGCGCAACGGGAACACCGTGAGGGACAGAGTCGCTCCGCGAGCGAGCCGTCGGCTACGCGGTCCCGCGCCGTCAGGCAAGCCTTACAGAAGGAAGGTCATAGTGCGGCCTCGCATCGATCTCTCGCGCAGCATGCCCGGGCGGCGGCAAAGAAGCGCGGATCGGCGGCGCGTCGCAAATCCGCTGTCAAGGCCAGTCAGACGAGAAGCAGGACGAGAAAGACAGGCTAAGGGACGCGCTAAGAAAATGCACACAGGAAGAATTCTCTTATGATTCGGAAACTGAAAACGGGCCAATATCGTTTGTACTCGCGCAAGAAAGACGCCAAAACTGGCAAGCGCAAGAACCTCGGCACGTTCACCACGAGAAACGCAGCTGAGGCGCACGAAAAAGCGGTGCAATACTTCAAGCACCATTAGGACACCTTTCCTATGTCGACTGGGAAGAAAAAACGATGGGTGGCGAAAGTCACGACGGATTCCACGCACCCTCCTCGTGGCTTGTTTACCAAGAGTGCAGCCACGATCGCGCGGACGCTTGCCTCAAAGAAAGTCTCTCCGAAAGGCATCGGATCGGGCATGCGCATGCTGACTTACTTCATCAACCGGGCAGGACGTGGCCTGAGTCGCGAGCGGCGAGCAGAGCTGAATAAGGCCAAGGTGCTACTTTCAAAGCGCATAGAAAAGGCCAAGGGGTCAAGAAGCCGCGCCAAGGCCGCCTGATATCAACGCTACTGGTAGGTCGCAGAATAGATCACTCGCCTTGACGAAACCCTTGCTGTCTTCCGCGAATGACGGCACCTGCTGTGACGTCAGAATACTGTTCCAAAGTGACGGTGATCCGGACGGCAACACCAGCCGTGTATCTCCCCAATTGAACGCGGTCCTCTCGCTCTCACGGGTCGCCGGTAGTTGCGATATCCACCTGGGCGCCGCGGCCAAGACCCATGACGCCCCATGTCTGCGAGCGAATGCAACTATATTTCGCGAACAGCTCCCCTCCACCTGCAGCGGTAGAAAATCTCCATCACGGAATATCTCGTCGTGGTTGTGCCTGAATTGTAGTGCCCTCCAGATCAGATACAACTTGATTTGCCCATCGTGCCAGCGCTCTATTAGATTCTGTGCGATCTGTCCGCCGGTGCCTGCCTTTACTATCTCGTCGAGAGCTGCTGACCGCTTATCGAAATCAACGGGGCCGCGATTGTCAGGATCAACTAAGCGAAGATCCCACAATTCCGAGCCCTGGTAGAAATCGGGCACGCCCGGCGCCGCGATCTTCAATAATGTCTGGGAAAGGCCGTTGATCATGCCGAAATATGCGACCTTCTTCTGAAATTGACGGAAGTCCTCAAGGAAGTCGGCATTGTCGTTCGAGAGAATTCTGGATACAAAGCTCAGAAGCGCGTCTTCATGGGGCTGATTCGGCCGCGTCCAACGAGTGTGCACCATCGCCTCGCGAGTGGCTTTGATCATGTGTGCCTGGACTCTCTCAAGCAAAGATGCGCAAGCCTGTGAGTCGAGCGGCCAGACGCCAAGGAGCGTCTGATAGAGAAAGTACTCCTCACTGCGATCGGGGACGGATTGGCCGGTTATGGTTGTCTTGAACTGGGCATTTTGTTTCGCCCAAAGCTTCAGATGATCTTCCCACTCGGAAGGCATTTCGGAAACCGCGTTCAATCGTGCCCGCACGTCTTCGCTTCGTTTCGTGTCATGAGTTGCGCTGGCGTCAAGACTTCCAGGCCAAAGCTTACGGCGTTCCTCGAGAAACGCGTAGAAGTCCTCGCGACACGTCGCCGCCGACGGCCGCGGATCCCCGCCCACTTCATTCAACGACAGCAGCGGATGATAAACGTAGAGTGCCGTATCCTCCAGGCCTTTGGCGACAATTGGTCCGGTAAATTGCTGCCATCTCATCACGAACGAGAGACGTGCTTCGCGTTGGTCCACCAGCACATGAGGAGGATTCAGAATCAATAAGACTTCCCGCACGAAATCGAAGCACGATGGGTTCAGGGATGAGGCCCGGCCGCGGGCCTCGCTGATTGCCTCTTCGATGTATTTTGTGGCGTGCGCCGTCAAATCCATGTTTCGAATGTAGGTTCGGTAGACGCTAAGGCAAGCGGTGACTTCGATGAGAGCGTCGATCAATTGCTCCCGGTTCAATTCGCGCGCGTATCGATCCTGAGAGGCGAGTTCGGCCAGTTGGCGACCCAGCGTTCGCATCTCCACGCCAAGAAGCGTGTTCATGACGAGTTTCTTCTTCTCGTACACCAGGTCGGCAAAGTTCTGTTGCCGACCGGTGAATGCAGAAAATATCTCCTCCATGCGGGGTGCGCCCTGGGGCTCGACAAATACTCTGTTGGCTTCGTTCAAATAGTCATAGCCGGTGGTTCCGCTCACCGGCCAGTCCTCCAGCAAAGCTTCATGCCGCGAAAGGATCTTCTCGACCAGCACGTACGACGGCGATCCCTTGCGGCTGTCGTCGGAAGCCAGTCGCTCCTGCAGTCTGTTCAGATAGGCCAAAGGATCGCGAAGGCCGTCGATGTGGTCGACGCGCAGTCCGGCGGCGGGGCTTTTAGAGACGAGGCGCAGGATGTAACCGTGAGTCGCCTCAAACACGAGGGGATCTTCCACCCGTACGCCGACGAGATCAGCGATCGTGAAGAATCGGCGGTAGTTGATGCTTTCGTTCAGATTCTGCCAAAACGCCAGTTTGTAGTTCTGCTCTGCGAGCAGCCGCTGAACAAAACCAAAACTTCCAGGATCGCCTTCCTTGCCATTGATGTCCGCTACGCTGTCCTCGACCAGCTTTGCGACTTCCTTGCTGCTGGCAATCAAAGATCTCAATCGATCACGAGACGCCTCAAATCGCAATCGCTGGTCGGCGGTGTTTTCAGATGCCTGCCGATTCGCGTTGGAGAGTTCGCGAACAGACGCTAGAATTCCGGAATACTCGCGATATGCGGGGTCTTCTTCTCCCAGAACCTCTTTCAGTCGATCAAACCGGTGGTTCAGAATCGCGTGATGGGACCGGGGAGTGAGCGGAAGGAGCGAATCAAAGTACTGGAAGAAGAACCGGGCATCCTGTAAGGTGAGCCGAATCTCACCGGCGTCGAGAGCTTCGCCGAAAGGGCGCCCGAGCACCGGAAGAAGAATTTTGCCCTCGAGACTGCGGGCGTGAGGATGCCATTCGATGTCAAAAAATGCGGCGAAGGCTGACTGGGCCCCATTTTCCAGGACATCCATCCACCAGGGATTTTCGGCGCTTGCAGCCATGTGATTGGGCACCGTATCGAGTAAGAGGCCCATCCCGCGATTTTGCATTTCAGTCTGCAGAGTTGCGAATTCCTCTTCGCTGCCCAGTTCAGGATTGATCCGGCTGGGGTCGGTGACGTCGTATCCATGCCCGCTCCCTTTGCGGCTGGCCAGAATTGGCGACAAGTATAGATCGGAGATGCCGAGTGTATGGAGATAGTCGAGAATCCTGGTCGCATCCACGAACCGGAAGTCCCGGCTGAGTTGCACCCGGTACGTTGCGGATGGAAAACGCGTGGCCGACATATTTTACGACGCCTGCGGCAACAGAATGCGGAGTTGCGAGGCCAGACGATTCAGGTCTTCTCGGCGCTTCATCGCCTCTGCATCCGGTGCCGGGGAATGCCAGCCGTTTTGCTCGAACGCCGTGAGCAAAGGCCGGTAGCAAACGTTCTGAGCTTCCCACAGGGTGACTGGAAAGGGAAGCGTGGGAATCAGGTCGAGCAGCTTGATCATTCTCTCGACAATCGAGAGATCCGCCGGATTCGCGGCGAAGTCAGCCGCTTCCTTCTCCACACGCTTCCGCACCCTGAACTCAAGTGTCGTTGAGTCCAAAGCGATTCGAGTCGCTGCGGCTTCCCGTAACAAACCTTGAATACTATCTACATTGAGGTCCGGACGTTCCAGAGATTGCTCCAATTGGTTGTTCAAAGCGATCTCCGCCGCCGACTCCAGGGCGTGTGGTACGGGAATGTCGAGCCCATTCAGAAAACGAATGAGCGGAGCATGGCTCTCGAAAACCGCGCGGTAGACAGCTGCGGCGGAATTTAGCGATTCGTTCAAAATCAAGTTCGTAATCTTCCTCTGCTCATCGCGGAAGAGCAAACGCAAAGAGAATATGTTCTTTCCATAAACTTGGTCGAGCAACCGGATGACTTCGGCTGTATCGGCTTGGGAAAAGGCGCTGAGCAGCCTTTTCCGGTCTTCGTCGGAGGAGGAATCACCCCGGCGTGTTCCCGCCGTGATATTGTGATCGCCCAGATGCAGAACTGAAAAATCCAGAGAGGCGGATTCTTCGGTGATGGCGGATCGGAACTGGGCGCAGCCCGTGGCCAGCCGCATCTTTCCTTCAGCCTCGACTGAATATCTGACACGATCCACTTCGTAACAGTAAATGCGTGTTTTGTCGGTATAGCTCTCAAAAAGAGAGCTGATGGCGTAGTGACCCGCAACGCGATCGATGTCGACGACGGCGGGCTTGACCCACTTCTCGTAGATCTTTGCGCCGTCCCCGTGCTCGGGAAGATTGCTTTTCGCGTTTGCCAGATGTTGCAAGAAGCCCGGTTCAATACTCTCGCCTGAGCACTGCTCTGCGAGTTGCACCGCGCGTCCTGCGTAATGGATGACCTGCACCGTTTCCAGGCCGGAGAGTTCGTCGAAGAACCATCCACAACTCGTGTACATGAGCAACGCGTGGCGCTGCATTTCCAGCAGTTTCAGGATGGTTACTTGCTCCTCGGCCGCCAGCGGCCGAATGGCGTGATCCGCGAAGAATGCTTTCCTCGATTCTTCGGAACGGTCGAGAATGACGCGGATGTAGTCATCGCGGCTCTGCCATGGGTCTCGCAGATATTTCTTGAGCTGCGATTCGAAGATGGGCGCAAGCCTGTCTCGCAGCCAGTCAAGCGCAGCCCGCAACGGAGCACGCCATTGCTGGTTCCATGGGTGACCGCCAGAATTACACCCACAGTCGCTGCGCCAGCGTTCCACACCATGGTCACAACTCCAAGAACTGTTTTCGACAATTTCAACGAGGTGCTTCGGAGGATTTTGCTCCAGGAACTCGCCGTAGTTGGTAAGCTGGGCAATATTCCCCTTCTCGATTTCGTCCAGCGCAAAGCTTAGAGCCATTTCGCCG
This sequence comes from Acidobacteriaceae bacterium, assembly GCA_003166855.1. Taxonomy (GTDB): domain Bacteria; phylum Acidobacteriota; class Terriglobia; order Terriglobales; family Acidobacteriaceae; genus Sulfotelmatobacter. Next base: position 10,013 of record PMUM01000385.1, read on the forward strand.
TAATGATGATGGTGGCCATAGCTCTCTCCGTCGGTCGCAATGTGGACGAGTTGCGCCCCTTGTCGAGCGTCGGAGAAGCCGCTCATCAGGCGGTCGGCGAACCGCTTTCCGTCATTCAGCAATCCTTCAAACGCCACGCCTTGCGAGATCGGTCCATCGTAAAAGAACAAGTTGATTTTCTTCTTCGAGGGCAGCTGCGCGCGGTAGGCCCGCGCCGGATCAATTTGCGCGCCACTTACGTCTTCGTATTTGGAGCTGTTCTTGGATCGAATACGCTGGGCCTGTCGCGGCGCGAGAATCGTGAACCGAATTCCGTTTTCAGCCAGTACCTCGAGAGTCTCCGTGTCGACGGCAGTCTCGGGAAGCCACATTCCTTCGGGGCGGCGTCCGAACCGGCTTTCAAAATCTGCAATCCCCCACTTGACCTGGGTCACCTTATCCCGTCGATTCGCCAGAGGCAGAATCATATGGTTGTAGCCCTGCGCAATCGCGGACCCATGTCCGGAAAATTGTTCGCCACTGAGCCTGTCGGCATCGAGGATCGCCTGATAGACCCGGGGAGCCTGCTCTTTCATCCACGACAGTACTGTCGGTCCGAAGTTGAAGCTCATCTTTGCGTAGTTGTTGAGCATTTTGAGGATGCGATTCTCGGAGTCGAGAATTCGCGAGGCTGCGTTGGGCGCGTAGCACTCCGCCGTAATGCGTTCGTTCCAGTCATGGTACGGATAGGCGGAGTCCTGGAGTTCAATCGCCTCGAGATATGGGTTCTCGCGTGGTGGCTGGTAAAAATGCCCATGAATGCAGACGTATTTCATATCGGCTTAGTACCTGCTTGCTCTTGTTTCATAACCACGAAGGAATGCGGAGAAAGCCTTAGGTTGCCCGTGTTCAGCGTTATTTGGTGTGCGAGATTGCGCGCCGGGCCATTCCACGAAGTATCGGCCGAGTTCATTACTGTCGTCCAAGCCCCCAGAATTTCCGTCAAATTCAGACGGATGGGTGATTCCCCGAAGTTGAACATCATCAGCAGTTGGCTTCGCTCACATTGTCGCAGAACCAAGAGCACCGAGCCTCCGATTTCGCGGACTGACCGAAGGGACGGAGATCCCAACTCAAACTCACGCCGAATGCGGATCAGAGTTTGATAGAAGCGCAAGAGCGTGCGGTGCGGTTCCTCGTTTTTCAGGGAATGATCCAGCCGTGAGCGCGAGAATGTTTGATCATCCTGGGGATCAGGAACCGTCTTTTCTTGTTCCCAACCAAATGCCGCGAATTCCTCACGCCGGCCCCGGCGCACTGCCTCGATCAACTCCGGATCGCCGTGACTGGTGAAGTATTGAAACGGCGCAGTTTCACCATACTCTTCACCCATGAACAGCAGAGGTACGAATGGCGAAAGCAGCGTGATTCCGGCGGCGAGTTTCTGTGCTTCGAAGTTCACTAAGCCACTCAGTCGCTCGCCAGCAGCGCGATTGCCAACCTGATCGTGATTCTGATTGCATACCACAAATTTCGAAGCGGCTATGCCCTGGGGTGAGTTGCCGTGGTGCCGCCGCCGAAAGTGCGAATACTGCCCTTTGTAATACCAGCCGTCTCGCAACGTGGAGGCCAGAGGAGCGATTCCTTCGAAGTCGGCGTAGTAGCCACGATCCTCCCCCGTCAGCAACCTGTGGACTGAGTGATGAAAATCATCGCTCCACTGCGCATCCACGCCGTATCCTCCCTGCTCATGACTGTGCAGAAGGCGCGAATCGTTCAGATCGCTTTCCGCGATGCAATGAATCATCCTTCCCAGCCTCTTCGACAGGTCCCTGACCGAGCATTGGAGTTCGGCCAGAAAGTGACGCGCGCTGAAATCGAAAATTCCGTGCACGGCATCCAGACGGAGCGCATCGAAGTGATAATCCTCAAGCCAGCACAATGCGTTTTCGATAAAGAATCTCCTCACTTCGTCGCTGCCCGCACCGTCAAAGTTGAGAGCCTGACCCCAAGGCGTACGGTAACGATCGGTGAAGTACGGTCCGTAGGCATTAAGGTAGTTGCCTTCCGGCCCCAGATGGTTGTGGACCACGTCGAGAGCGACGGACAGGCCATGCTCGTGGGCAGCATTGACGAATCGTTTGAGCGACTCTGGCCCGCCGTAGCTGTTCTGTGGTGCGAAGGGATATACCCCGTCATAGCCCCAATTGCGTGAGCCAGGGAATTGTGCGACCGGCATCAACTCAATGGTCGTGATACCCAATTCGACAAGTTCGGGAATACGAGGGATTAGTGCGTCAAATGTCCCCTCGGCCGTGTACGTTCCCACATGGAGTTCATAGAAGACGCTGCGTTCCAGGGTCGACCCTCGCCAGTTTTGGTCCGTCCAATGGAAATGGCTCACATCGACTATTTCGGACGGACCATGTACACCCTCAGGTTGAAACCGAGAAGCCGGATCAGGCAGGTCGCGCGCGCCGTCGAGCTGGAAAAAATACCGCGAGCCGGGCTTTAGATTCTTGATGGCTCCGCGAAAATATCCGCGTGCAAGAGGGGCCAGCGTGAGCAATTCGCCACTGTGCAGAAGGTGCAGGCTGACTGAGCCAGCGTTTGGGGCCCAAACTAGAAACTCCCAACTACCGTCTGCAAGACGATTGGCGCCGGCTCGCATGGCTTTTCCTGTTGTACTGTCTGCAGACATCGACGGGCCTTTTGGGATAAGTCAGAGTCAGTGGAGGTCTAAAACGGCTTTCCGACAGTTGTTTCCACGAGTAATGTGGTGGAGACAACGCATCTGTGCAGCGTGGTCTGAGTATCAGTCTTTTGCCTTTGTCCGCCCGGCCTATTTCTCGACATCCTGCAAGAATGGCTGAGTGCCTTCGGGAGGTTGCGTCTTCCCGGTGAGGATGTTAGTGACACACATTCAACGCTAAACGCCTGTGAATCGAGGAGTCCATCCGGTATAGTCTGTACACTGGCGAGTGTCGCAACCTGAGCCTGGATTCGCTACGCCGCAAGACTGCGGGCCTCCTTCCGCATTTGTTCCGTAAGACTGGCCTTGCCTGTGTCGCAGCTTGCTCATTGAGGGCCGCTCCCTGTCCCGACTCAAAAGATGCGCCTTCGAGTGCAGCATGAGTATCCTTCAAGAATCAGGGCGTGCAATTGTGAATCCGGGCCGTACCTAACGCTCAGTTCTTGAAGTATGACTTGTTATCGAGAATTGTCGAAACGCCTTCGACCACACATTTGATATCAGCCTTTGGGCAGATACCGCGGATGCCGATCTTCCGCGCTGCCTCGGCAAGCTGGGGCGAGTGGTGCAGGGTGACCATCAGAATAGGCGTACTCGGGGAACGCGACGTGATCTCTTTCGCCGCGTCCAGTCCATTCATGCCAGGCATTTGAAAGTCGAGCACGATGACGTCAAACTTTTCTTTATCAAATTTCGCAACGGCTTCCCGTCCGTCGCTCGCTTCATCGTACACTTTCCAATCATCCTGGGTCTCCAGAAGGTGTCTCAGTGTGCGACGCATTACAGCATTGTCATCCACGACGAGGATGCGCCGGGTCCCAAGCGATCCATGGGAGATCGATGTCACAACTCTCTGATGCAGTTCCGGGCTGATTCGTTGAGAGATGATTCCCGGGTTTCACACCCTCGGGTAAGATTTCGTCCAGATATCTGGTTCTTGCGTGTTTGGCGGGCTGGCAGGCAGAAAGCACTGAGGGGTTCGATTCCCCCTCCCGGCACCAAACGCGTTCGTATCCACCTCACTGCCTCGTTTGGTCAGCGATCTGAATTGACTCTGCGATCACGGCGGGTCCGGCTCGTAGTTCCGGGTGCGCTGTCGGAGCGCAAAAAGGGTGGCAGGTGCGGTTGGGCCGCGCTGCCACCCTTCTTACAATGCTAGTACTCTCGGACTGGTTACGCTCCCGCGCTGGCTGCTTTGACCCGACCTTCCGGGCGCAAAGCCTCCGCGCGAAGATTTTCGGCAATCGCTCCAAAGTACGTGCGGTAGGAGCGGTAGACGCCGTACATCACCGGGAAGACCGCGAGAGCCAGTCCCCAGCCCATGTGAGAGCTGACTGCCTGGACCATCGTGGTGACTCCTGCGCTGACGATGTAGTAGGGGAATGAGAGATGCGCCAGGCTCCACCAGATTTGTCCTGCCGCCTTGCCCTCGCTTACCGCTACGATCGCAGCGACCGGAGCAGTTTGTCCCAGGAACAAAGTGGCTGTCGCCAGCACCAGTCCCAGAGTACTCGAACTCCACTGCATACCCGGCCAGTGGGCATGGAACATGAGGCTTGCCAGGCAGCTGGCAAACGCCATCATGCTCAGGTTGAACGCCATCTGCTGCGGGTTGAACTTCGCATTCTTCCGCGGCCAGCACTGCACCGCGGTTGACACGCAGGTGATGACGACTGCTTCGGCTGCGCTCAGACTGACGACCGCCGTAAGCAGGAATGGCAGGTTCACCGACATGTTGCCGTTAATTCCCGGCAGCTTGACTTTCATCCTCGAAGTCACCGCTGCCAGTACCAGAACCGCCAGAGCGAAGTAGGTATGCAGCGCGTGGCTCACGAAGGTTGCATATCCCGCGGTGATCGCTGCGGCCAGCATCATTGCGCCGATGAAGGTCTTAATTCGCCGTGTGTTGTTCATATAATCTCGTCTCCTTTCCTTGGATTCACACGGCTCACTATTGCTCATCATCTCCAGCGTCAGTAAAGGCAGCGTCGGCAGTCCCCACGGATGAACCCCAGACCACGCTGGTGGCCGAAGCAGTGCCCGTGCTGGATCCCCAAACCACGCTGAAAGCGTTTAGAGTGTTGTCCATCCAGGGAAGCGAACTACCCCAGACGACAGAGCTGCCGTTTACGGTCGAAGTTCCCCAGACAACTGAGGTACCCCAGACCACCGAAGTGCCCCAAACGACTGAAGTGCTGGCGACGCTCGAGTTCCCATACGCCAGCGACACTGTATGTGTTTGCGGGTTAAAGACTGCCGTCGGCGAAAGGGCGGCGCCAACGTTGGCCGGAGCCAGGTCGCTATTGGTAGTAGCGGCCTGTACGTTCAGCAATCCCGAGCCCACCGAAAACAGATCATAGAAATCGACGAAGGTCTGCACCAGATGCGGGACATAAGCCGACGTAGAAACGAGCCCAAATCCGTTCATCTTGTAGGCAGTCTTCATCAGTCTGGCTTTCACTTGATCCGGAGTCAGCGTGCTTTGCTCTTGCAGTAACAAAGCTACCGCGCCGACGACGGCAGGAGTCGCCATGCTGGTGCCACTCAACGTGAAGTAGTCGTTCTTGCCGTCGGTGCCGGTGACCAGTTCATTCGGATAGGAGGCCTCCAGCGTGGCTCCCGGGGCGGCAAGAGAAACGATGTCGTTGCCTGGCGCCATGATGTCAGGTTTTACCACGTGATCGTAGGTCGTGGGTCCCTTGGAGCTATAGCTGGCCTTCGTTTCTGCTGAGGGCGACGTGGATCCGTTGCTCTTGGTCGCGCCGACCGTCAGCACAAGAGGATCGTTACCTGGTGCCGTGACGGTTCCAAAGCCGTTGCTTCCATTTACGCTCAAGCGGCCATAGTTGCCAGCAGCGACAACCACCACGATCCCGCTATTCCATGCCGCTTCCACGGCCTGGCAGAGAGGATCCTGCTTGTAGCTGGAGGGAATTCCGCGGCCAAGGGACAGGTTGATTACACGAATGTTGTAGGTGTGCTGCAACGCAATAGCCTGCTGAATAGCCGCGATCACTGTACTGTCCGTGCCCGCGCCATTCGCATCCAGGGCCCGCAGATCGATCAGACTGGCACCGGGAGCGACGCCAGCATATTCCCCACCCGAGAGCGACCCGTTGCCAGCAATGATACCGGCCACATGCGTGCCGTGACCGTAGAGGTCATACTGTGCCCCGGCGGAGTTGCTCGTCGCCGTACCCGTAAAGTCCTGGTGATAGACCACGCGCGAAGACCCGTCCGGGTTCTGCAGATCGGGGTGGCTGTCGTTGATGCCGCTATCGATCACGGCCACGCCGACGCCTGCTCCGGTATATCCTGCGCTCCAAGCCGTCTCGACGCCCGTCACATCGTTCGTCAGATCGTCCATCACGTTCATCGGATGGTCAATGGTCACGGACGCGATCTCCGGATCAGCCTCCAAGGCAGCCAGAGCGCTGACCGGAATCGTAAACGCCGCACTCTTGATCATGTGCAGTTTCGAATGCAAGCGTCCGCCGCGGCCCTGCATCGTGGCGTAGTGCGCCGCCGTCGGGACCTGTTTGTATTGCACAATGACCCTCACGGTCTGGCCCTTGGCAGTTCCCTGATGGGCCTTGGCCAGAAGTCCCGAGAGTTCGGGAGCGATCCGAGAGGAGAATCGGCCGTTCGATTCGCCCGCGATGGGGTTGTTCCAGCGCTGACCAAATGCCATTCCCGTTGCCAGGAGAAGGACCAGGCTCAAGCGCTTTCCCCATGCGGCGCTATGTCGTTCCCCGCGCCACTTAGGTTTCTGTGTTTTCGCCGTGTGCTCCATAAAATCTCACCCTACTTTCTTGATGGGGGAAAGATCGAGCTTCGTACCCAGCCCTACTGTTGCACGGGAGCGGCCAATGCGAGTCCGCGTAAGTCGTTGGTTCTATGGGGGATTGGCGAATTCGAACAGGGGCCGGTTGGGCCACTCTGTCCCTTGAGTCTGGGCATGGGACACTCTGTCTCACTTCCAGTCGGCGCGGATGTGACCTCAGTCCTCTGCAATGGGTTACCAAGTGAGTCTGAAATGGGACCGCGAGGCTGCTTAGCGGTGCTAGAGAGCCGCTGCTTTGCCAAGCGCAAGCCGCTGCGGCATCTTCGGCATGGCGGCCATCAGGCGTTGCGTGTATTCGTGGTGAGGACTAGTCAATACCTGTTCCGTGGATCCCGTCTCGACGATTTGGCCTTCGTGCAGAATCGCAATGCGGTCGCAGATGCCTGCCACCGAGGCGAGATCGTGCGAGATGTAAAGAATCGCCATTCCGAAGCTGCGGTTCAGCTCGCGAAACAGAGCCAGAATTTCAGCCTGCGTGATCACGTCGAGTGCGCTGGTGGCTTCGTCGGCAATCAACAGCGCGGGGCGGTGCATCACGGCCATCGCAATCAGCACGCGCTGCGCCTGGCCGACGCTCATCTGGGAAGGATACTTTCGTAGGAACTCATCGGTCGCCGGCAGGCTCACGCTTTCCAGCGCAGCCCGGATCGCGGCCTCGCAATCTGCCTTCGATCCCGATGCGTGGGCTCGCCACGCCTCTTTCAGCTGGGTCCGAATTTTCAACGCGGGATTCAACGACGACAGTGGACTCTGCAGCACCAGGGCCAGCTTCCTTCCGCGCAGGGCACGCAGGTCCGACTCGCTGAGTCGCAACAGGTCGGCTCCATCGAACCGGACCGTGCCTTCCACCTGGGCGTGCTTGCGATCAAGTAGGCCCAGAATCGCCATGGCGAGCGTGCTCTTGCCCGATCCACTCTGGCCAATGAGGCCGAGCACTTCGCCGCGGCAGATGTCCACATCCACATCGCGCAGCACCGGAGGCTTTTTCCCGTAACGCAGCCACAAGTGGGCCGACAAGAGAACTCCGTTTTGTGATTCGTCGACCATGCTTTCGTGTACCTTAGTGTCCCTCGTGGTTAATGGTTCTGATTTCGTGAACCCAGGCGACGGAAAAAGTTGATGATCACTTGACCGTCAGCCGCTCCGCATTCCAGTAAGTCTGCGGCACCAGAATCACCGGGCTTGCGCCCTGCACGGAGGCAGCGACCGCCGACAGCGCATTCCGATTCACCAGGTAAATAAACGGAGCTTGCTCCACGGCAATCTCCTGCACGCGGTCGAAGCTTTCTTTGCGCTTCTTCGGATCGGCCGACGACGCCTGCGCCCTCATCAGCTTGTCGATCTCGGCTTCCCACGCGGTTTCCGGGACCTTCTCCGACGGATTCCACTGGTGGTTTTCCGACGAACTGAGCCACACGTTCATCTGCTCGCTCGGGTCGAGTCCGACATTGGTAAGGCCGAGCAAGATCGCTTCGTAGTCGAAGGTCTGCGTCATGCGCTCGATCAGGGAAGGGAAGTCGAGCGTCACCACGTTCACTTGAATCCCGATCTTCTGCAGATCTTCCTGAATCATCGTAGCCATGCGCTCGCGGTATTTATTTCCCGCGTTAGTGATAATGGAAAACATCACTGCATTGCCGTCCCGGTCTTTTAACGTGCCGTTCTCCATACGGAAGCCCTCGCCCTGCAATGCTCTCAGAGCCGCCTCTTGAGAATGAGGCTCAGCCTTCAGACGGGCGTTGAACCAGAACTTGTTCGCAGGAGACACTGGACCAACCGCTGGCTGCGCATGTCCACGGAACACTACCCGTGCCAGATCCTCGCGATTGATCGCCTGCGAAATCGCCCGCCGGAAATTTGCCGACCTGAACCAGTTCTTCTTGTACCCCGGCAACGGAGACTTCCCCACTTCGTTGAACCACATCTGCTCGCTGTCGAGCGATGCGCCCGCATCATGCACCAGTTGCGGAGAAGTCGCCGCCAGTTTGTCGAAGTACTCGCTGTCGAGCGAGTTGATTAAGTCGATTTCTCCGCGCTTGAAGCGCAGCATTTCTACGTCGCGGTTCGGCTGAATGTCCAGCTTGATCGAATCCAGATAAGGCAGCTTCCGTCCCTGCGCGTCCGTCTTCCAGTAATTGGGATTGCGCTTCAGCAGAACCGTCGCTCCAGGCTTGTAGTCGGTCACCATGAACGGCCCCAGAACCGCCATTTCCTTCTTGCCGGAGTGTGCCGAGAGAATCGCTACCTGATCGAACTGCCGTTCGAGTCCGGCCACGGGCGCCGGAAAGGTAATCGAAATCTGCGTGGCAGAAATAATCCGCGTCTCTACGTCACCCGGTCCCGAACGGAACGCATCTCCCGTCGGCGAATGCAGCGCCGGATCCATCAACTGCTTTACCGTGTAAGCCACGTCCTCCGCGGAAAAAGGAGTGCCATCGGAGAACGAGACTCCGCCGCGCAGCTTGAACGTGATCTCCTTTCCGTCTTTCGAGACCTTCCACGACTGCGCCAGTTCGGGCTCCAGCGCCTGCGTCTGACGATTCAGGCGCAGCAGCACGCCTCCGGTCAAATAACGGATTGCTACCGATGCATCGTCTTCGACTTTCAAAGGATCAAATGTCTTCGGTTCCGACCGCAGGCAAAACCGCAGTTCGCCCTGCGCCATCGCCGAGCCTGCTAGCATTCCCAGGCAGACCAGCGCAATGAAGATTGCTCGTTTGCTCTTTGTTCCCATCACCGCCAACCTTCCGTGAGGCCCGTCATGCGGGCATTTCCTCATGCTTCGAAAGTGCAAACTGAAACGTGGTCACCACGACTACGAGCAACACCAGCGGCACGAATTTCCACGGCTCTTCGCCCACTGAAACCAGCCCTTCCAACTCTTTCAACAAGCTTCCCCACGACGGCATCGGCTCGGCGACACCCAGTCCCAGGATCCCGAGGTTCGCTTCGCTCAGGATGAACGCCGGAATCGAGATCCAGAACTGCGCATACAGCACCGGCTTCAGATTCGGAAGCACATGAATCCAGAACAACCGAGCGCCGCGAATACCTGACGCTCTTGCCTGCCGCACAAAATCCGAACTACGCAAAGAGCCTGCGGTCGAACACAACACGCGCGCCGCGCTCGTCCACCCCAGCAGTCCCAACATCAGAAAAGTCACCAGCACCGAGACCAGCGGCGACACGTTGAGCGGCATCATCGCGCGAACGGTGATCAGCAGAAACAGCCATGGCAGCGACAGATACAGATCCGTTACCGCCATCGCAGCCCGATCCCAGGCGCCACCCAGGTATCCCGCCAGCCCGCCGACG
>PMUM01000428.1 GCA_003166855.1 Acidobacteriaceae bacterium
AAGGTTCCTTTTCACGAGGCCGCTGGCTCACTCCCAACTTCGTCGTCCGAGGCGACGCCGCCCGAAATCGGGCTCGAATTCAGCCGGAATCTCGGGCAAATATTCCGGCAGTCCACCGTCTTTTTTCTGGGCACGCTGTTCACGATGGGAGCGGGCTATCTCGTCAAGGTTTACGTGGCCCGTGTGTTGGGTGCGGAGCAGTTGGGTATATACGCACTCGGCATGACGATGGTAAGCCTCGTTCAGATGGCGGGGATGCTGGGACTGCATGGAACAGCTCCACGTTTCGTGTCGGCGTACAACGCGACCGGGAAGTTTGACGAGTTGCGCGGATACCTGACCCGGAGTACCGGCGCGATCATCTTGCTGAACTTGCTCTGGGCGGTTGGTCTGGTATTGGGCGGGAGTTGGATCGCGCGGAATCTGTACCACGCACCTGACCTGGCGCAGTATATCCCGCTGTTTGCGGTTCTGGCTGTTCTCGGGGCCGTCAATGTTTTTTATTGCCAGGTTCTCGCAGGATTCAAAGACATTGCCAAGCGCACGGTGATTACGAACTTCGTGGGAAGTCCGTTGGTGATCGCTCTGACCGTCATGCTGCTGGCTTTGGGAACGGGCATGTGGGGCTATCTGAGCGCGCAGATCGCAAGTTCCGTCGTGGTAGTGGCGCTGCTTGTGGCGGCTGCCCGGAAGCTGACTCCGCGAGAAGCCCGTTTTTCACTGGCGGCTGTTCCGCCACTTGGTCCCGAGGTCAAGTCGATGGCCTTGGCGTTTCTGGGGATGAGTGCGCTGGAGTTTCTGGTAACTCAGGCGGATAAGATTCTGCTCGGGCTCTATCTGAATGCCCGCGTGGTGGGAATCTATGTTTTGGCGTCTACGCTCTCGTCGTTCATTCCAATGATTCTGCAATCGGTGAATCAGATCTTTGCTCCCGTGATCGCGGATCTGCATGCGCAGGGAAGGCGCGACGTGTTGCAGAAGTTGTTTCAGACTCTCACGAAATGGGTTGTCGGACTCACCTTTCCTCTGGCGTGCGTGATGATTGTTTTTGCTTCCCGGCTGATGCGCATCTTCGGGCCAGACTTTGAAAGCGGGTGGCCGGTTCTGGTGATCGGAGCGGTGGGGCAGCTCGTGAACTGCGGGGTGGGCTCGGTCGGATTCCTTCTGTTGATGTCGGGAAACCAGAAGCGGTTGATCAAGGTGCAGTTTGCGATGACGGTTGTCTCGGTCGTGACGAACCTCTCTTTGATTCCCACTCTCGGCTTGGTGGGAGCAGCGCTTGCTTCGGCCGGGGTAAATGTCGGAGGGAACTTGTGGAATTTATACGAGGTGCGCAAGGCGCTGGGGATTTCCCCCTATAATCGAAGCTACTTCGCGCTTTTGATTCCCGGAGGGTCTGCGTTATTGACGGTGTTGCTGGTGCGGTACACGACCGGGTCGAGCGCAAATCCGTGGTTTGTGGTGGCCTTGTCGCTGCTGCTGGGATATGCGGTGTTCGTCGGACTTGCCGCTGCATTTGCGTTCGATCCGGATGATCGAATGTTTGCGCGGAGCGTCTGGTCGCAAGTGCGCGGGGGTATGCAAAAGTTTGGAGCGAAGGCCTGATGAACCAAGACCGGACAGTCAATTTGCCCGAAGACCTGTGCGTGGCGGCGGAAAAATTCATGACAGGTCGATTCGAGAGCCTCGAGGCGCTCATCAGTTTTCTGCTGCAGGAAGTTGTCAAAGACGATGGAAGCAAGTTCGATCAGGCGGAAGAGCAGATGATTGAACAGCGCCTGAAAGATCTGGGCTACATTTGAAGCTGTTGGTAATGCCTGCCGCTTTCTTGATCCACATCGCAACGCAATGAAGAAACGTTCGCTGGTATTGGTGACGGTCGATTGCCTACGGGCCGATCATGTCGGCTTTCTGGGATACTCCCGCCCCGTGACGCCAAATCTGGACGCATTGGGGGAGAACAGCGCGGTGTTCTCGAATGCAATTGTGGCGGGCGCGCCAACTTATTTTTCCTTTCCCGCCATCCTCGCTTCGCGCTATCCTCTGGCGCTCGGGCGCGATGTGCTGGGGATCGCGCCGCACGAGTCGACGCTGACGACGGTTCTGCACGATGCGGGTTATACAACGGCAGCCTTCCTGGCAGGCAACCCGTACTTGAGCCGGCGCTATGGTTATGACCAGGGCTTCGACAGCTTTCACGATTTTCTGAACTCGGCAGGTACCGGGCCGTTACCTCTGGGCACGACTCCGGGACGGTTCGCGAATCTGAATCAGTGGATCCGGGCCGGTTCGCGCCAGAATGGTCTGTTGGCGGGAGCGTACGAGGAACTCTATTTCTGGTACTGCCAGTGGCGAACTGCGCGACAAGAGCTTCCGATGGATACATTGCGGCGTTATCCGGCTGCGAACGTAATCGTTGATGCCGCAAAGTCCTGGTTGAGCGGCTTGGGAGATCAGCCGTTCTTCCTGTGGCTGCACCTGATGGACCCGCATCATCCTTACTATCCTCCTGAGGAATCGTTGGCGGCTTTGGGCACGACCAACATTACGGCTCGACGGGCGCGGTTTCTGAACTCTTTTTGGAACCGGGGGGACATCGGGCCCCGAAGGCTAAAACAGTATCAGGCGGAGATTCTGTCGCTTTACGATGCCGGGGTGTATTGGGTGGATAAGCAACTCTCACGCCTGGTGCAGGCGCTCCGGAATTCTCAGCGATGGGATGAAACAGTTTTTGTAGTAACAGCGGATCATGGGGAAGCGTTTCTTGAACATGGCGACCGTTACCACTCGCCGACGAGCTTGCCGGAACATCTGATTCATGTGCCGGTGCTAGTACGCGCGCCCGAGTTATCTGGGCGGCGTGTGTTGAAGCGACCGTTCAGCTCGATTCATCTGGCTCCGACTCTGCTAGACGCCGTGGGTGTTTCCGCTCCCGAGAGTTTTCTTGGGCGAAGCGCTTGGGGCCAGATCTCGGCAGGAGAGTTGCAGGGCGAACCTGTGATTACAGAGTGCATTGACGGGTGTAACAATCCCGCCCAGCCAGATGACCGCGTCCGCCCTCGGTTGATGGCGGTTCGGGACCAGGAATTGAAACTGGTAATCAATTTCCGTGAGAACCAGGATTACTTGTACGACCTGAGAAATGATCCGGGAGAACGCAAGCCGCTGTTGCCCGGGCAGCGAACCCGCGAACGAGTGAGCCTTTTGCAGATAGCGCGCAGGCATTTACTCAGGACAAGCGACAGTCAGAGGACGGATCTGCGCTTACGCGCGCGTCTTCGGGAACTGCAGCAATCGGCGAGAATGGCAGGCGACAGCGCCAGTCTCTCTTAGGTTTCGCATAAAGACGGATTTCTAAGACTATGGGTAAACTTCGAGTGTTGTTTATGCCAGACGTGGATCGTGACAATACCAACGCTCAGAGTCTGAATGTGCGAGAGATTGTTCTGCGGCTTGATCCCGAAAAATTTCACTGCACGCTCTGGTACGAGCGCGAGCCGGAGCCGCGGCTGCGGAATTTGTCGAGCGTGCGGTTGTTGCAGTTGCCGTCACGCAGGAAGACTCTAAGGATTCTGAGGGAAATGCTCGGCGCCTACGACATTGTCGGCTACATGGACTACAGCCCGGCCAGTTACCTGTTTCTTCTTGTGCCGCGCCCGGTGCGGCGGGCAAAAGCTGTGATGCACCTGGAGGCGCCAACCTCGCAGTTGACGAATCCATCGCCGCAACTGCGACGACTCTATGAGGGGATTCGATCCCGCTGTGATGTCTACACGGGAATTACGAAATTCGTTGCCGACGAGTTCTATGGCGTAACGAAAAAGAAGGTGAGCTATATTCTTCCGGTTGGCGTCGATACGAGTCTGTTCCGTCCGCCCGCGGAGCGAACCAATGTGGCGCCGGTCGTGCTTTTTGCGGGAACACTGATTGAACGGAAGGGGCCGCAATACGTTCTCGATGCCGCCGCTCAGTTTCCAGACGCAACCTTCCGCCTGGTGGGCACGGGGCGGGAAGGATTTGAAGAGGTCTTGCGGCAGAAGATCGCGCAATCCAGTCTGAAGAATGTAACGCTGGAGGGGCCCAGCACGCAGGCGCGGATGCTCGAAATCATGCGCCAGAGCGACATCTTTCTGCTTCCGTCTCGCCTGGAAGGGATTCCGAAGGTCACGCTTGAAGCCGCTGCCACGGGCTTGCCGTGCGTTGTGTTTCGCGATTATCAGACACCGTCGGTGATTGATGGAGTCACTGGATTTCAGGTCGCAACGGCCGAGGAGATGATGCAGGCTCTGGCAAAACTGATCGCCGATCGTTCCTTGCGGCAGCGAATGGGGGAAGCGGCCCGCAAGCACATGGCTGATTTCGACTGGGATCCGGTGGGCAGGCAGTGGGAGAAGGCGTATCTGGAAATCGGAAGCGGTCGATAGCATTGCCTCGCGGCTTGCGGCTTCCTGCGTGATCAAAGACAATCGAAGCAGAGTCTGATTCGCAGTTCTGGGGAATCATGGGACAGGTGAAGGGGCCGGAGGGCTGTAGGACAGATGTCGAACAACAGCAGGAAATGACGAGCCTGAACGCTAATCTTCCGAGCGTCCAAAAGGGTAGTAGCCCTCACGTCCTGACCCTCACACCGTTTTACCCGAACGACCGTGATGCCACCAATGGGTGCTTCATCTCTGAACCGCTGGATTGGCTCGCGAAAACGGGAGTGCGAAATACGGTATTTGCGGTTCAGCCGTTTTACCGCGCTCGACTCCGCGCGAGCGATTCGGCGATGAAGGCTGAGTGGCTTCGGTATTTCTCGTTGCCGGGAGGTATCGGACTTCCAACGGCTGGAGTGTTTTTGTTCGCGCACATCATCGGAAGGGTGCGGGAACTCCACCGCTTGCAACGAATCGACCTCATCCATGCGCACGCGCCTTTGCCTTGTGGACATGCCGCCATGCTCTTGAGCGCGGAACTAGGAATCCCGTATGTGGTCTCGGTGCACGGTCTCGACGCGTTCTCGACGGAGCAGGTCGGGGGCAGGGCGGGCGAGTGGTGCCGACGAATTTCTCAGCGGGTATACCGATCGTCTCGGAGAGCGATTTGCATTAGTGAACGTGTCCGCGAGCAGGTTCTCGAAGGTACGGGAGCAAGTTGCCGTACATCCGTGATGTACAACGGAGTGGATCCAGAGATATTTTCGCCGGGAAGTGAACCATCTTCCGGCGCGCCAGTGATTTTGAGTGTGGGGAATCTGATTCCTATCAAGGGCCATGAAGTGCTCGTTCGTGCGGTCGCGGCGCTTAGCGCTGAGTTTCTGGAACTGACGCTAGACATCATCGGACGCGGACCCGAGCAATCTCGACTGCAGGCTCTGGCGCAGCAACTGGGAATCGGGAACTCCGTGCGCTTTCTCGGACTGCAGTCGCGGCAGCAGGTGGCGGCCGCCATGCGCCGGTGCACAGTGTTCGCGCTGCCCAGCCGATACGAAGGGTTGGGTTGCGTTTATCTGGAAGCCATGTCGGTGGGCAAGCCCGTGATCGGCTGCCGCGGACAGGGAATTGCCGAGATCATCCATCACGGGTCCAACGGTTTTTTGGTGGGGCCGGACAACGAGAAGGAACTGACGCTGGCAGTGGCGATGCTGCTACGCGATGAACCACGGCGGCGCAGTCTCGGTGCCGCGGCGCGAGATACGATTCTGGAGAGACTCACGCTGGAGCAACAGGCGGAAAGCCTGGCCCGCATCTACCGGGAGTCGGTGGCATGAAGCGCCGCCTGGTTATTCTGACGGAAATTATCTCGCCGTATCGCATTCCGCTGTTTAATACTCTTGCGCAGCACGCGAAAGTGGATCTGCATGTAATTTTCCTCGCGGAGACCGATCCAACACTCCGTCAATGGCAGGTCTATAAGGATGAAATTCGGTTTTCCTATCAGGTGCTGCCCTCGTGGCGGC
This sequence comes from Acidobacteriaceae bacterium, assembly GCA_003166855.1. Classification (GTDB taxonomy): domain Bacteria; phylum Acidobacteriota; class Terriglobia; order Terriglobales; family Acidobacteriaceae; genus Sulfotelmatobacter. The sequence continues at coordinate 5,942 of PMUM01000428.1, forward strand.
GGCGGTTGGGCCGCTACAACATATTGCTGAACCGCGGAATCGCGCGCGCTCTGGCGACGAGTGCGCCCGATGTCATTCTCTGTGGTGGATACAACTATGTTGCTTCCTGGCAGGCGCTCAGATGGGCGAGGGCGCAGAAGATTCCTTTTGTCCTGTGGTCGGAGAGCAATGCGAAGGATCTGCGCCGAGGCCACACCGTGGTAGAGTTTCTGAAGAGCTCATTCCTAAGCAAATGCAGCGGATTCGTGGTGCCGGGGCGGGCGGCACAGGAATACCTTTGCGCCGACAAAAAAGTTGCGGAAAATGCCCTGTTCACCGCGCCGAATGCTGTAGACAACGACCTGTTTGCCGCGGGGGCGGGTGCCGCTCGCCAAAATGCGGACGCCCTGCGTCGAGAACTGGATTTGCCGCGACGGTATTTTCTCTTTAGCGGACGGCTGGTGAGGGGAAAGGGTGTGTTTGAATTGCTATCTGCGTATGCCAAACTGACTGAGTCGATGCGCCAACAGGTGGGCCTGGTGTTCGTTGGAGACGGCGCATCTCGACAGCAGTTGGAGCAGCAGGCGGCATCTATCTCGCCGGGAGCGATAAGATTTGCGGGTTTTGCGCAGCGGGAGCAGTTGGCGATCTACTATGGGCTCGCCGAAATGCTGATTCTGCCCACTTACGCGGACACTTGGGGATTGGTTGTGAATGAAGCGATGGCGTGCGGGTTACCGGTAATCCTGAGCCAGGCGGCGGGATGCGCTCCGGAATTGGTGAGGGAGAACTGGAACGGGTTGCTCGTGCCGCCGCGGGATGCATCGTCGTTAGCATCGGCTATACGGAGCCTCGCCGATCAACCCGACCTCTGCGCAATGATGGGCGCAAACAGCGCGGAGCGTATTGCCCACTATTCGCCGAACGAATGGTCCCGTGGGATTGCGCGGATGGTAGAAGCGGAGGCAGGTGAGCATGCCTGATCGGATTCCCAAGAGCGTCATCATCGCTGCTTCAGTTCTGGGCCTGATGGCACTGGCGTATCTCGCTTATTCCCGGCCAGGCTACTTCACCAGCCAAACCTATTTGGGAGGCATCCTCCTGATCGAGTGTCTGGCGGCTGCGGTCTGGATGTACCGGAGGGTTTTCTTTCCGCTCATTATGGTGGCTTTCCTCCTCGCGGGCGTGGATCTGCCAGTGGGAGCGTTCTGGGCAATCTTGCGCTGGGTGTTCCTTGCCGTGGGAGCATTGGCTGGCACTTTTCTCATGTTCAGAGAGCGCAGCCACCACTTCGGTCTGTTCCATATCGTGGCAACGTTTGCCATCCTGTCAGCGCTCGCTTCAGCCGCCGTTTCCCAATTTCCACAGGTCGCTCTGCTGAAGGCTCTGAGCTTGCTGTTGTTGTTCGTCTACGGGGGTACTGGAGCAAGACTTGCAGTGTCGGGGCGTGAGCAGCAGTTCTTTACGGGACTACTACTCGGATGCGAGGTGTTTGTTGGGGTGCTCGCTGGATTTCATTTGATCGGCATCGAAATGATGGGCAATCCTAACTCACTCGGTGCGGTCACAGGAATCGTGGGAGCCCCGGTTCTTCTGTGGGGAACATTTCTGGAGGAGACTCGCTTTGTGCAACGGCGGCGGTTCGCGCTTTACGCAGTGTGCATGTATCTGGCGTTCCATAGTCACGCGCGAGCTGGCATGGCAGCGGCTTTAGTTTCTTCTGGACTCCTGTGTGTCGCTTTGCGCAAGTATGGAGCGGTCATGAAGGGCGCGAGCTTCATCCTGGTTCTGGTTTCCGTAGGTGCTATTTTGCAACCAGAAACCATGTCGAACACTTATTCGTCATTGAAGACGTCCGTTATCTACAAAGGCGGAAGTGAGGGCAGCATATTGGCCTCGCGCGAATCCCCCTGGCAAAGGGCCATCGAGAGCATTCACACCCATTTCTGGTTTGGAACCGGCCTGGGAACGGTGGAGACCGGCAAGGATCCAAGACAGGTCGGGTTGTTTGCTTCGAACTCGAATGTGTCGGCGGAAAACGGAAGTAGTTATCTCTCGATCCTTTCGGGAGTTGGGATTCTCGGAGTCGTGCCGTTCTCATTCTTATTGCTGCTGCTGTTAGGCAAGGTTCTTCGTACATTTTACTGGCTGGTGAAGACGGGTAATCCGTGCCATCCGGCCGTACCTCTAGCGCTGATCATGGTCGCGGGATTGCTGCACGCGGGGTTCGAAGACTGGTTATTCGCTCCTGGCAATTATCTCTGCATGTGGTTTTGGAGTCTTGCGTTTATTTTCGCGGATGTGGCTCCTTCGTCGGCTCCTCAGGTTACGTTCGCCTGGCGTTTCAGAGCTGCGCAACGCGGTTTTGGGGTTGCGCCAAGCCGATGACACATTGATGTGTGAACACCGTCGCCGCATCAGCGAGCGCAGGATTCTGAAATTGCCGTCCCGTGGCCGGGCATTGTCATGAACTCCGCTGATCCGGAACTTCTGAAACTCGTTGTGTGCCCTCGCGACAAGAAGCCTATGCGCGACGAGGGAGACTACCTCGTCTGTTCGAGCGAGCATCGATACCGGGTTGTCGAAGGGATTCCGATTCTGTTGGTTTCTGGGGTAGACCAGACGCATATCGAGGGTGACCGCGCATTGCTGGTTGCCGAAGGAGACTTGTCGCACGCGCCACTTTTGAAATTGACGCTGGGCGCCGACGAGATCGATCCGTTCGTGAAGAACAGCATCGGCGCGACGAACGGAGGCCTTTACCAGAATCTGGTGGGAAACCTCAAGGCGTACCCGATCCCGGACCTTCGGATTCCACCTGGCGATGGAGCCACGTTTCTCGAGATTGGCTGCAGCTGGGGACGCTGGACCATTGCGGCTGCCCGCAAAGGATACAGAGTGGTGGGGATTGATCCTTCGCTGAAGGGAGTTCTGGCAGCGCGGCGGGTATCTCAGCAGTTGGGGATTGAAGGACATTTCCTGGTGGCGGACGGGCGGTTCCTGCCTTTTCCTGATGGTTCATTTTCCCGGGTCTTCTCGTATAGTGTGCTGCAACACCTTTCCAAGGAAAACGTGCAGATCGTGCTTCCCGAAATTCGCAGGGTGCTGAAGACTGGCGGCGAAGCGATGGTGCAACTCCCCAACGTCTTTGGCTTCCGCTCTCTCTATCACGAAATTCGGAGGGGCTTTCGCGAAACCCGAGGTTTTGAGGTTCGGTACTGGACCATTCCCGAGCTGAAGTCCACATTTTCCAGCTTGATTGGTCCGGTGAGTGTGTCGGTGGACGGGTACTTCTCGCTCAACGCCCAAGTCAGCGATGTCGGGTTCATGCCGCCTCGTTACCGGGCGATCGTGTATGCGTCAGAGTGGCTGCGGCGTCTCAGCATGCACATCCCCGCTCTCAATTACGTTGCCGACAGCCTCTACGTGAGCGCTCTGCGCCTGGACGGCGTTCCTGCGAGCCGATGATGCGCTTGTTCATCAATTCGCTCGCGGCGTCCGCGGGCGGAGGACTCACTTACATTCGCAACGTGATTCCGCATCTGGCGGCCAGACCGGATCTGCGGGTGACGGTTGCCCTTAGCCCCAGTCTGCGGAAAGAATTCCCCGGCCCGGGCAACATTGAGTTTCTGGAGCTCGAGACTCCTCCGGCGAAACGCTTCTGGTTCGAGCAGTCCAAACTGCCGGGTTTGATTCGGCGGTGCGGCGCGGACGTTCTGCTATCGGCGGGAAACTTCGCGTTACGGAATTCACCAGTTCCGCAAATTCTGCTTTCACGCAATTCCGTGTACACCTCCGGCGATTTCTATCATGACCTGATTGCCCGGGGTGAGTACCGCACATGGTTGGATACTCGGTTTCGAGCAGTGCTGGCGAAAAGGTCCATCCTCTGGGCGGATTGCACGGTCGCGCCCAGCGAGGCTTTTGCCGCCGATCTGCGACGCTGGACCGGCAAACCGATCCGAGCGATTCACCACGGGTTCGATCCGGACGCTTTCTTCCGCGAGTCGAGCCCGCTAGCGCAGGAGGTGAAAGAGAAATTGGCTCGCGCGGAGGGCTCGCTCCGCCTGCTTTTTGTCAGCCACTATAACTACTACCGTAACTTCGAGACTCTGATTCGCGCCCTGCCATTGCTGAGGCAACTGTTGCCGAATCGAGCAGTCACACTCTTTCTGACCTGCAAATTAAGTGCCGGGGAGAATCCCGGCGACTATCGTCCAAAGACAGCGGCGAAATTGGTGAAGGACCTCGGCGCCTCCGAGATGGTGGTCGAACTTGGAGCCATCCCGTACCGGCAACTTCATCTGCTGTATGGGCGCGCCGACATCTACGTAACTCCGGCCTACACGGAAACTTTTGCACACCCCTTGGTAGAGGCGATGGCGAGTGGAGTACCGGTGGTCGCCTCTGATCTCGCGGTTCATCAAGAGATCTGTGGAGAGGCGGGTGCATATTTTCCGCGATTCTCAGCGGAGTCGTTGGCCGGCGCAGTGGCGCAAGTCGCACAGTCGCCGGAGACATTAAGACGTATGGCGTCCGCCGGCACGGAGCGGGCGCGAGCATTTTCGTGGAAAGTGCACGTCGAGAAGATCCTCGAATTGTGCCGCAGCCTGATTGATTCCAAGGGGAGCAAGACCTAGATCAGAGAGCGGCGGAGCGGTAATCCTGAGGGGCTCAGATGCCTTGCTCTTGATTCGGACCCGATGCATCCTGGCTGATTCCGTAAAGCAAGAGCAAAGATAGCAACAACAACGCCCACGTTTGGTGGGGCATCACAACCCGATCCCACCACCAAGAATGCGCGACTGCGGCAGAAACCTGACCGTGCGCGGCGAGTTTTTGTAGAAATGCAGTGCCCGGGACCAGGAACGGAATCATTAGGAGCAACGCCATCCTGGCGATTTTCTTGGGTCGTCCAATGATGCGAGTCATGCACCAGCACAGGGGCACGACCAGCAGCGCAGCATCATAAAACCTGTGATAGACGGGCAGGAGGCCGATGATTGAGATGGCCCCGAGAGACAATAATTCTGACTCACGCTGGTTGCCCCTGAGCATCCAGTAAAGCCACGCGCATATCAGGCAACCGCCCACGGCAAATGCGAGCAGATTCGCCGATGAAGAATGCCCAGTCATCGAAAACATGGGGACTTGCAGGTTGATCAGATTGAAGCGGCCGGGATTGGCGGTTGAGAAATCATCAATGTTGTTGGCGGATACGAATCCCCTGGCATTGTTGAGGTAGCCCTGGGTCCAGGAAACACCTCGGAGCCACAAGTAGACAACAGCAACCAGGGTCAGCCCGAAGGTGGTGGCGACCGCTGTAAAGAACAGGTGCCAGCGGCGCCGCACGAGATAGTAGAGAACCAGAAGGGCCCCGAGTTGCGGCTTGAGGCCGCAAGCCATTCCGAAAAGAACTCCGGCGAGAACATCGCGGCGTGTGTGAGCGGCCCAGATTGCCACGGTGCATAGCCCGACGACGAGGATCGTTGGGTTTCCACTCGAGATTCCTGTTTGGAAGGGGGCGAGCGCCAGGCAGGCGGCGACAAAAGCCACGGCACTGAGATCGTTACGGCCAAAACCCGCCACCCGCGACAGAGCCCAGACAGTTGCGCCAAAGGCGATCAACAAGACCAGCAACCACAGGACTTTGGCTATCTTCCATGGAAAGGCTGCGATTGGAGCCATCACAACGAGTCCGGCCAGTGGCGGAGCCAGATGAGTCCGAATGTCGGAGAGCTCCAGGCGGCTGTGGACCTGTTGTTTCCAGAGGGCGACAAAACTTGCTGGATCGGAAGGACTCTGTCCTTGGAGCCAGAGCTTCGACGCAGTGTAGTTTTGCGACAGATCGCTCCACTCCGACGGCCAGCTGAGAAATCGCACCGACCCGCGAGCCACAAATTCCCAGGCGGCTGCAAGAAGCAAGATCCAAAGAATGATTCTTAGACGTCCGAAGGCGGGAGCCTCGGAGGGCCGGCGGCTGGCGGCGGATTCCATTCAGCCTTGATTCCTGGGAGAGCAGGCCGCGCGAAGCGCACGCACAACTCGGTCCTGCTGTTCTTCCGTCATTTCCGAGAAAAGTGGCAGGATTACACCTTCGCGTTGCGCTCGCTCACTCTCGGCCAGGTTTGGACACCTTCCGCTGGGCTTGCAGGTAGTTTGTGCGCAGCGCCAGGTTTCCGGATCGCGGTATGCAGGTTCCAGGTGCGCACACATGATGCCTCTGCGGGTGGCGATGCCTTCGTCGAGCATCTTCTGCATGACTGTGCGCTGGTCTATGTCTTTCGGCAGACGGATGCAGAAGCTTTGCCAGTTCGCCCGCGTCCAGTCGGGTTCGTCGGGCAGGGTCAGACCCGGCATGTCGCCCAGCAGTTGCTTGTAGCGGTTGGCGAGCTGGCGCCGCTGCGCGATCGCCTCGGGAAGGCGCTTCAGTTGCTCGCGTCCGATTGCCGCCTGGATGTCGGTCAAACGGTAATTGAATCCTAGTTCCGGATACGATTCGAATACCACTTCTGGCGACGAGTGCCTCACGGTGTCAGGCACGCTCATGCCGTGCTGGCGCCAGAGTCGGAACTTGGCGTCGATTTCGGCACTCGCGGTGGTCAACATGCCGCCGTCCCCTGTGGTTAGCAGTTTGCGGGGGTGGAACGAGAAGCACGCGACGTCCCCGTGCGGCTTGCCGATTTTTTCCCACTGGCCCTGCCAGAGAATCTCACTCCCGATCGCACAGGCAGCGTCTTCCACTACGGGAAGCCCACGGTGACGGCCGATCTCAACAATCGCCTTAAGATCGCACGGCATCCCCATCTGGTGGACACAGAGAATGGCGCGAGTACGATCACTGATGGCAGGCTCGATCTTCTGAGGATCAATGTTGAACGTGGCCGGATCAATATCGACAAAGACCGGTTTGGCTCCGCAGTAGCGAATGCTATTGGCGGTAGCGATGTAGGAATGACTTACCGTGATGACTTCATCGCCCGGGCGCACACCCACCGCCAGAAGCGCGAGGTGCAGGGCAGTGGTACCACTGGAGACAGCGCAGGCGTGCGGCGAACCCACGTAGGCAGCAAACTCGCGCTCAAAGCGTGCAACTTCCGGCCCTTGCGTAACCCAGCCTGAGAGAATCGCCCGGCCCGCCGCCGCAACTTCCTCTTGGCCGAGATGCGGGCGCGCCACTGGAACAAAGTCTTTAGGCATGGATGGGCACAACCCGACCTTCCCAGTTGCGCAAGACTTCCTCTTCCAATAGTTCTTCCGGGGACTTGCCCTGGCTGGCGTACCAATCCCGAATCTGTGCGAGTCCGTCGCGAAGGCCGACCGTGGGCTGGAATTGAAAGAGTCTTCGCGCTTTTGAACTGTCAGCCATCAGCCGTGGCACATCTCCGGGCCGGGGATCAGCATGCGAGATTTCCGCCTGTGGCCGGTCCAGAACCTGCCTGATCGTATTCGCCAATTCTAGGACTCGAATCTCTTTGCCAGTACCCAAATTGAAGGTTTGTCCGACGGAAGTATCCGAGAGGCCAGCCGCGATAATGCCGCTGGCGGTATCGCTAACGAAGGTGAAATCGCGGGTCTGGGTCCCGTCTCCGAAGATGACCATGGGCTGTCCGGCCAGGCAGCGCAGCATGAACTTGGGAATCACTTCTCCGCTGTCACCCTCATGATGGCAGCGCGGACCGTAGGCATTAAACGGCCGCAAAATGACAGTGGGGTACCGGTAGGTGTTCCAAAATGCGCGAGCGTAACATTCGCCCGCGAGTTTGGAAGCGCCGTAAACGGTCATCGGAAACGTAGGCTGTTCTTCCGTCAGCGGCTCCGACGTCACGACCATTCCGTAAACCTCGGAGGTGGAGACGTAGACGAAACGCCCGACGCCGATGCGACGCGCTATGTTCAGAAGTCCGAGCGTGGCAGACGCGTTGACCTCGTGATTCTCATACGGAGAGTGAATGGAGTGCCGCACCCCGAGGCAGGCCAGATGGAAAATGATGTCCACGTCGCGAACCAGCGACATCATGGACTTTGTGTCGCGGATGTCTGCCACGATCAGTTCGACGTTCTCACCCAGCACGCCCTGGAGATTCTCCCGCCGGCCGTTCACCAGATTGTCGACGATGCGCACGGCAAAGCCCTGTCCGGCCAGTTGCCTTACGAGTTCGGACCCAATGAACCCGGCGCCGCCCGTCACCAGAACACGCTGATTCGGCATTGAACTCCCCCAGGAAAGTGAAAAATTCGAAGGATGATTCTATCAGCCGCAAGAACTAGCTGGACGGTTGAATCGTAGATCGTGAGCCGGGGTCGACCTCGAGGCGGTTCCGCAGTTGTGACAGGGTGATGCCCTTGATAGCAAGCAGGCAGATCCCCACTGCGATGTTCGCCACGAATACCCAGGCATGGATTACGACGGTCAGCGCCAGCGCGCTGCTAGCGGCGATTCCCGCCAGTTTGAAAGCTTCCGTCCCGAACAGTTCATAGGTGCCTAAGCCACCCGGCGCGGCGGGAATCATCAGGCCCAAACCCAGAATCGCTGAGGCGACCACGGCCGACTTCAGGGACACGGCAAGTCCCAGAGCGCCGGCCAATCCCCAGATCGATCCGGCTTCGGTTGTCCAGATCGCAGCTGTTATCAGTAGTAAAGTCAGCATCTGCCCCGCGGAACTCACGGCGCTGAGTCCGTCGGCAAAAGAGGTGAGCAGGCCATCGAACCTTTCCTCAAGTGCGGAAAGATGCACGACGCGGAAGGCGCGGCGCACGAAGTCAATGAGGGCGCGGGTGCGATAGCGAAGAGCCACCAAGAGAAGCAGGGCTCCGCCAAAAATCAGAATCGCCACGCGCAGCAGATCAAGCAGCCAGTGGGGCGGATGCAACGTCCAAATGGAGAACAGAACTATCCCTACCAAGGCCAATCCGTCCAAGACTTTCTCGACCGCGAGAGTGCCCAGCGTTCGGCTGCTTTCTTCGAGTGAGCCGGCGCGTCCCACGAGGACACAACGCGCCAGATCACCGGCGCGTCCCGGTAAGAGAAAGTTTGCCATGTTCCCGATGCCAAGAACGGTCAGGCAGTTTCCAATGCTGGGGCGCGATGAGGAAGGAAAGATCAACTGCCAGCGCCACGCGCGCAACGGCAGATTCAAGAAAAACACAGCCAGTGGAACCAGAAGGAATGGACCGTTCAGCTTTCCGAGCGCGTTCCAGGATTGTTTGAGGTCGACCTGCCGGAGGAGAAGGGCAAGACATCCAAGGCCGATGAGAACGCCCACCACGGCCGACTGGACGCGGAACTTACGTCCCAAAGCGCCGCCCCACTTGCTGCGGTTTCGTGTCGGCGCTGGTATCCATTTCCGACGAGTCTTCCAGGAAATAGATTGGGCGTTGGCGGGCCGCTTCCAGCGTTCTCCAGAGGTATTCACCCAGGATGCCCAGCATCATCATCTGGACGCCGCCTAAGACGAGCACTACTACGATTAGAGATGACCAGCCTGGCACCGGAGTGCGCGTCATCAGGCGCAAGACAACCACGATCAGAGCGTAGCCAAATCCGAGGAAACTGAAGAGCATTCCCAGGTAGGACATTGCCCGCAGTGGGGCATAGGAGAAAGAGACGAACGCATCGGCGAACGCCGTCAACTTTTTCTTGAGCGTCCATTTGGTGGTGCCCGCGGCCCGTTTCTCTTTGGTGTAGGCGACCTGAGCAGAGGAGAAACCCAATCGGGCGACCTCGCCGCCGAGGCTGGGATTGCTTCCCGCTGACTTCAGCAACGCGTCCATGACCTTTCGGTCCAGCAGGGAAAAGTCCGAGCCTCGCGGGGGAAGATTCACTTCGCCAAGGAGATTCAGTAAACGGTAGAAGGTGTTGGCCAGGAACAGGTCGGCCTTCGAGACACCTTCGCGTTCTTCTCTCACGGCCCACACTACATGATGGCCAGCCCGCCACAAATCCAGCATCTGTAAAATCAGTTCCGGCGGATCCTGCAAATCCGCAGCCAGGAAGACGGCACACTCGCCGTGCGCCTGCGCCAGCCCAGCGAGGATGGCCACATGGCTTCCGCTGTTCTTGGCGAGACGGACGAAGCGGAATCTCGAATCGCTTCGGCAGATTTCCTTCAACAGTTCCGGAGACCGGTCGGACGAATGGTCGTCGGCCAGAATCACTTCCGCCTCCAGAGGTGCGAGCCGCTCCATGAAGGTGCGCAAACGCGCGACCAGTGCCGGAAGCACGGCCTCTTCGTTGTAGACCGGGATGACAATGCTGAGTTCGGGACCGCCCATAGAGTTCATCAAATTCGCTTCTAGTGTAACGGAGTCAGGCCGCAAACCGGCTGGCATTCCTGACGAGACTCCTGGCGCATTTCTCCACCCACTGCCGATCGACGGTCTGGTCCACCCACAGATTAACGATCCTGCGGGCGAATTCGTCGGCATTCGGGCAGGGATCGCTTGGCCGGAAGAAATCGTTCACCGGCCAGTACAAGTTCGAGACGTGAAAACCATCCCGCCGTATGGCCTCGCTGAACTCCACCAGTTTCTCGGAGAAATTCACCAACAGGGAATAGCGCCAGCAGACACCGCTCCGTTGCCACTGGCTGATGCGTTGCCAATTTCCCTCGGCCAGGATTTCGTCATACTGCTGCGCATTGCGATAACGATGCTCAAGGACCTGCTGCAATTGTGGCCAGGCGACAGCCAGTGCAGCAGGATCCTTCATGTGGCGGAGGTAGAGGGGTCGAAACGCCGGCTGCAATTTCAGAAACGCAGTGGAAACCTCATCCACCGCCCGGGTTCTCAACAACGCCACGAGCGAGTGATGGAGATTGCGATAACTGAGTGAGAGGGTTTTGGCTTGCGCGTCGTCGATTTCTGGCGGCAAGGTATCAGACCCGGCTAATGTCGTGCAGATAGGCACCAGCTTTGGAGAGCGGATGAGCAAGGCTCCGCCGCCACATTCCAAAATCTTGGTCGGGTTGAAGCTGTACACGGATAGATCGCCGACCGAGCCTGCGGCTGTGCCGTCCGGTAAACGTGCACCCAAGGCCTGCGCCATATCCTCGATGAGAAGAACGTTCCGCGCACGGCACCATTCGGCTAACGAACGCAAGTCTGCCGTCTGACCAAACAGGTGGATAAAGACTACGGCGCAGGTTTGCGGAGTCCAGCATTGTTGAATGTTTTGCAGCGTTGGCATTCCCGTGCGGGGATCGATGTCAGCGAATCGGGGAGTAACTCCAGCCAGCAGGGCGGCGTTGGCGGGCGTAGCGCAAGAGATCGAGGGCAGAATTACTTCGGCTTCCTTGGCTTCCGCGCCGGACGACTTGCGGGCAATGGTGTAGGCGCGGTAAAGAGCGGTCGCAGCTCTTCCGTACCATTCGATGGCTGCGCCTCCGCTTTCGCGCAGCAGGTCGGCTTCGACCGGTTGCAGAATCTTGCTCGTCTCCGCTTTTTGCAGCAGTGAACTCATGCACTCAGCCGTTGCTGATGTCCTCTCCAGCGCTCCGCCGCATCCGAGACGGTCAGCCACTCGAAGTCGTGTCCCAGGCGCCGCAGGGTGTCCGCCACGGAAAGGAGGTTCGTACAAAGCGCCTGTGTCGAACGGGAGTACAGCGCATCGTCCCCTTGGGTAGCGAGCACCTCGTCCGGATGAAAAATCATGACCCAGACCAACAAGTCAGACGGTGAAACCTTGCACGCATTCTCCCAGTTCTTCAGAGCGTTTGCAAAGAGATGTGGATGCACGGCGGGGTTCATATATCGTAGGCGCGGCGACACATCGTTCGGCGCCTGCAAGAGCCAGGTGTTCATGGGGAGTTCGAGGAGGGAACGCGCTGGACCGGGATTGCAC
>PMUM01000278.1 GCA_003166855.1 Acidobacteriaceae bacterium
TCCGGTCCCATGTCTTTGATCACACCGACCAACTTTTTGGCGACGGCCTGCAGTTCCGCGTCGGATAAATTTCCCGCACCAGGGATTTCCCGCTCGATCACAAATTGCGGCATGACCACCTCACAGAACCGTGAGGTTAGCAGATTCTTTCGAAAGCGTTCCACGCGACCTTGATCATGATTTCGCCTTCCGTGCTGTATACTGTCCTCCGGCGTACAGGACGCCGCCCGTCCGCGGACAGGACTGAGTCCACCTGAGCGAATTTGAATACCAAGGTTCTCACGAACCTCCTTTCGCCCGCTGCAGCGGACTCGGGCATGACCACGAAGGAGGTCCGTTATGGCCAAGCAGTTTCACGATCGTCACTTTCCTGTACGTCCCAACCTCGACCAACTCAAGCATCAGGCTAAGGATTTGCTGCGCGCGATACGACAGGGAGATGCGGCCGCAATCGCCGAACTGCGCAAGCATCATCCTAAGTAAACCACGAAGGCAATCGATCCCGCAGCCGCAAAGCTGGCCGAAGTGCAGGCTGCGCTGGCGCGAAGCTACGGACTCGCCAGCTGGCCGCGGCTCGTCACCGCCTGCCGCATGACCGATGCGATTTGGCGCGGCGATGCTGACACCGTCCGGTCGCTGATATTGAAAGATCCGCGACTGCTGCGCGACGCCGCGAGGGGCGTGCCCGACAGCAACTGGGGTCCGCCGATGTCGTACGCGGCAAACGTTGGCCAGGATGCAATCATCGCGATGCTGCGCGAGATGGGCGCGGACGACTTGCAGCACGCCTTCGACCGCGCCTGCCTGCAGGGCCAAATCGAAACGGCGCGCCGTCTGCATGCGATGGGCGCCCGCGTCCTTCCGGGCATGGTGATGGGGCCGTGTGAAACGCTGAATGCCGAAGGCCTGGCGTTTTTGTTTGAACTGGGAGCAGAGCTCACCAACGATCACGGCGACCGCCTCGCGCCCGTCGCGTTGCTGCTGCAAACCTATTGCCGCGGTCCCGAAGGGAAGCATCGTTGCCTTGAGCTCGTGGCCGAGCGAGGAATCGCTCTACCCGACACGCCCCCGATGGCAATCCATCGCGGTCGCATCGATTTGCTCGAAGCGCATCTGCGCCGCGATCCACAGCTATTGGCCTGCACATTCTCACACGAGGACATCTATCCTCCGGAGTTGGGATGCCACGCCGACCATTCCCTCGCGCTGCACGGCACGCCGCTGGCCGGAACCACTCTGCTTCATATGTGTGTGGATTTCGACGAGATCGAGATCGCGCGCTGGCTGATTGCGCACGGCGCCGACGTAAACGCCAAAGCCGAAATCGACGCCGACGGATTCGGCGGACACACTCCGCTGTTCGGCTGTGTGGTCTCGCAAGCATATCTCTGCGGCCTGCAGCGCGACGCTGCCTTCGCCCGCTTGCTGCTCGATCACGGCGCCGACCCGAATGCCCGGGCATCGCTGCGCAAGCGCCTGCGGTTCGTTCCGGACGAGTCGATGCACGAATACCGCGACGTCACGCCGCTGTCGTGGGGAGAGCGCTTTTACAACCCCGGATCTCACGGCCACACCTGGGTGAGCAAGCCCGCCATGAAGTTGATCGCGGAGCGCGGCGGCCAGCCATGATATTTCGCTTCTACCGGGCTGCCCCTTCCCTTGTCGTGTTTTGTGCGCCAGGGCATCTACCACGGGTACACTTGTCACGCGGGCTTGCCGCGTGCTAACGTGCGCGGTTCCAGTGATTTGAGTCCATCGAGAAGGCAACGCAGGCGAACTTGCTTCTAGCCCACGGCCTAATAAGGATTCCACCTATGAGCACTACAGTGACCGATCTCCCCGCCAAGAAGAAACACATGCCTTATGTGCCTGAAACCATGGAGATGAAGGAGTTCACCTTCCGCGCCCTGCTGATCGGGCTGGTCATGACCGCGATTCTCGGTGCGGCGAACGCGTATCTCGGGCTCAAGGCCGGAATGACGATCGCGGCAACCTATCCCGCAGCGGTGATCGGCATGGCGCTGCTGCGGCTGATGAAGGGTTCGTTGCTGGAAGAGAATATCGCGCGCACCGTGGGATCGATCGGCGAGTCGGTGGCGGCCGGCGCCATCTTTACGATCCCTGCGTTTGTCATGGCCGACTTATGGCCCGAGCTTACGCCGGGCTTCGGGGCGTTCAGGACTCCGGAATACTGGAAGTCGGTCGCCCTGATGACAATCGGCGGCACGCTGGGCATCCTGTTCGTGACGCTGCTGCGCCGCGTGATGGTCGAGGACCCCGATCTTCCCTACCCTGAGTCGGTGGCCGCATCGGAAATTCACAAGGCAGGCCAGCAGGGATCCACGGCCGCGAAGATTCTGTTCGCCAACATGGGGTTCGGCGGCTTCATGTATCTGCTGGGCGCGATTAACATATTCAATCCCAACAATACGTTCCCGGTGATCATCGGCAATCTCGGCAAGAAGCTGTTACTACGCACCAGCACAAATCCGAACGTGGCCACAACCATCACCGGCGGCACAACCCTATTCACCGCGCCCGACGTCAGCCCGGCATACCTCGGCGTGGGTTACATCATTGGACCAAGACTCGCCGCTCTGAACTTTGCTGGTGGCGTGCTCGCCTGGGGACTGCTGGTTCCGCTTCTAACCTTCACGATCGGTCCGTACATTCAGGCAACGCAGCCCGCGGATCAACCGATCTCATGGACTCTGCTTGCCGGCGCGATCTACTTTTCCATCGTGCGTCCCATTGCAGTCGGAGGCATGCTTGTCGGCGCCTCCTACACGCTGTTCAAGATGCGCAAGCAATTGGCGCTCGGCATGGGCCGCGCCGTCTCCGATTTGAAAAAGTCGGCTGCAGTCCAAGCCGCAACCAATCGCACCGAGCGTGATCTGCCTGCCAAAGCAATCTTTGCGGGCGTGGGCGTCGTGTTCATCGCCATGATTCTGCTGTATCACTACTTCATCAGCGGTGCGGGAACGCTTTCCAGTTCGCAAGTGCTTTCTGGTTCCCTCGTAGCAGCGGGTGTCATGATTATCGTCGGATTCTTTTTTGCCGCCGTCTCCGGCAACCTGGTCGGCATGATCGGATCATCGAATAATCCCGTCTCGGGGCTCACGCTCTGCACGCTGGTGATTGCTGCGTTGCTTATGGTCGCGATGGGCGTAAAAGGAACCGGTGGCGTGGCTGCAGTGCTCGGCGTCGCCGCGGTGGTCTGCGTCTCGTCTGCCGTAGCGGGCGAGATGCTGCAAGACTTGAAGGTTGGATACATCCTCGGCGGCACACCTTCCAAGATGCAGATTGGAGATCTGTTCGGCATCGTAGTGGCGTCCCTTGTTCTCTTCTTCCCGATCGCGATTCTGGCCAAAGCGTACCACTTCGGCAGTTCGGCTCTTCCGGCTCCGCAGGCTGGGTTGATGGCCATGCTCTCGAAAGGAATCGTCGGCGGCGACATGGCGTGGCCGCTGGTGATTGTCGGCATCCTGCTCGGTCTGGGAATGATCATGATCGAAGTGAAAAGCGTAATGCTGTTCGCCGTCGGCATGTACCTGCCGTTGGGAACGACGTTCGCAATTTTCGTGGGTGGCGTCATCCGCTGGATCACCGACACGTTGCGCGACCGCCGCGGCTTCAACGATGCGCAGAAGGCGCGTGTCGACAACGCGGGCGTGCTGACCGCCTCTGGCATGATTGCCGGTGAAGCGCTCTGCGGATTGGTTATTGCCGGACTGGTGGGATCGGGCCACGACGTCACTCTGTTCAAGTGGACGCCGCCATTCCTGCTCGCGCTGGGGGCTCTCGCCGTGCTGGCGATAGTGATGATCCGCTT
This sequence comes from Acidobacteriaceae bacterium, assembly GCA_003166855.1. Taxonomy (GTDB): domain Bacteria; phylum Acidobacteriota; class Terriglobia; order Terriglobales; family Acidobacteriaceae; genus Sulfotelmatobacter. The sequence continues at coordinate 3,833 of PMUM01000278.1, forward strand.
GCCGCTGGCCAGTTGCGGTCGCCCCGAAGATCCGGCGCCGCCGACCGCGATTATGTAAATGCATGAACCACGAAGGGCACGAAGAAACACGAAGGTATTCCACGCTTCGTGCAACTTCGTGTCCTTCGTGGTTTAGGGTTCTTATGTCGATTCCCGAGAACATAGCGGCTCTTCAAGAACGAATCGAGGAAGCCGCGCACCACGCAGGGAGGCGTCCTGAAGAGATTGCGCTGATGGCGGTGAGCAAGACGCATCCACCGGAGCGCATTCGCGAAGCCTACGCGGCGGGACTGCGCCTGTTCGGCGAGAACCGCGTGCAGGAGTTCGCGGGGAAGGCCACAGCGCTGGCCGATCTGGCCGGAGCCGAGTGGCACATGATCGGGCACCTGCAGACGAACAAAGCGGGCAAGGCGGCAGAATTGTTCGGCGCAATGGACTCGGGCGATTCCGTGAAACTCGCCGAGAAACTCGATGCCGCCGCGCAAAGCATCGGCAAAAAGCTGAGCGTGTTGATCGAGATCAACGTCGGCGGTGAAGCCGCGAAGAGCGGAGTTGCTCCGGATTCACGGGAACTGGAGGAGTTGTTGTTGGCTGCGCCTGGATTCGAGGCGCTCGAGTTTCGCGGACTGATGACGGTGCCTCCGTTTACCGACGATCCCGAAGGCGCGCGGCCGTACTTCCGCAAGCTTCGCGAATTGCGCGATGCGATCGCGGCACGCAAACTGCCCGCAGTGAGGATGCACGTGCTTTCCATGGGCATGTCGCACGACTTCGAGGTCGCGATTGCGGAAGGTTCGACTTGCGTGCGCGTGGGAACGGCCATCTTCGGGGAAAGACCAAAACCTTAACCACAGAGGACACAGAGGCCATTGAGGAATAAGAATGATCCCTCTTCAGGAGTCAGAGAGCGGAGTCACCTTCGCCGTCAAAGTACATCCGCGTGCGAAGAAGAACGCCATCACCGGCGAACTGGGCGACGCGCTGAAAGTTTCTCTGACCACGCCTCCTATCGAAGGCCGGGCCAACGAGGCCTGCATCGAATTCTTCGCGAAACTTTTGAAGGTGCCGCGCTCTTCCGTTACCATTGCCTCCGGCCAGACCAGCCGGAATAAAGTGATTCGCGTGGCGGGCATTTCCGCCGCCGAGTTGCGCAACCGAATTGAACAGTAGCGCCGGCGTCTCGCCGGCTGTCGCGAGCGCATCTTGCGCTCGCAGCGTACAGCGAGAATGCGTAGCAGGAATTCTACCCGGCACGGCGGGCAGCGTGCCGACGACACATAACCTTTAGGAGCCACTTTGTCCTTCTCGCAACGCTTCGAAGAAATCCGCACCGGGTTCGAACGTCCCTTCTGGATCGCGAATATCACCGAGATTTTCGAGCGCCTCGCCTACTACGGAGCGTTCGCCTCGCTCGCCTTGTACCTGCAGGAACAGCTGAATTTCTCCACCGAGCAGACCGGCACTCTCACCGGCATCTTCGGTGGCATGGTGTGGTTCCTCGCGATTTTCGGCGGAGCCGCTGCCGATCGACTGGGATTCCGCCGCGCTCTGTCAGTCGCCTATCTCATTCTGGGCGCATCGTATTTCCTGATCGGATCAATCGGAGCATCGTGGCTGGCGCCTGTGCGCAACGCAGTGCCGTTGGGATTATTTGTAGGATTCATCCTTGTCCTTCCCGCGCTCGGAGTTTCCCTCGTAAAGCCCTGCGTGGTCGGCACCACGGCTCGTGCCTCGAAAGAGAACGTCCGCTCGATCGGCTACTCGATTTATTACACCATGGTCAACATCGGCGGCGCTGCCGGGCCCTATTTTGCATCCTGGGCGCATCGCCACCTCGGCGTCGAAAATGTTTACCGCGTCGCTGCGCTCAGCGTGTTTGCGATGTTTTTCGTGGTCTTGCTCTTCTTCCGTGAGCCCCGCAAGGCCGGCGACGCGCCTCCGCCATCCATTGCGACGGTCGCGCGGAATTTCTGCATCGTGTTGGGCAACTACCGGCTCGTCTTACCAGTACTTGCCGTGGCGCTGGTGTTACGGATTGCGCTTTGGACGAAGCCGGAGTGGTCCGTCCCGTGGTGGATCTGGATTGGTTTCCTCGCGGTGATGGTTGCTGGCATCAGCCGTTTCATGTGGTTCCTCGTGATCTTCACCGGCTACTGGATCGTTTTCTGGCAACAGTACATCAGTCTGCCTGGATTCATTCACGGGTATATCGATGCGCATGCAGATGTTGAGATGATTCTAGTGGTGGATGGATTGACTGTCATCTGCCTGACCCTCGTGGTAAATTTCCTGACGCGCAAGATTCCCGCCTTCGCCGCCGTCATTCTGGGTACGGTGATCACTTCCCTATCGTGGTTGATCCTCGCCTTCCGGCCCACAATCTGGGGAGCCATCTTCTCGCTCTTCTTCCTTGCGATGGGCGAAATCATTCAAGCCCCGCGCTACTACGAATACATCTCGCGGCTTGCGCCCGCGGGGCAGCAGGGCACGTACATGGGATTTGCCTTCGTGCCCATCGGCATTGGATCGCTCATCGGCGGCCCGTTCGGCGGATTCCTGCTGCATCATTTCGGCGAAGTTCTGCACCGGCCGGCACTGATCTGGTTCTGGATCACCGGCATCGGACTGGCGACTGCAGCGGGGCTCGGGATGTATGACATATTTGTAAGAACCGCCGGCGTCGCGGCTGATCCTGCTTCGCAATCTTGAGTTGGAACAGTCGTCATGCCGAATCCGAAGAGCAGCTCATCCGCAATCGCCACACAGATACGCAGCGCGCTCAAGGGGGGCGGCTCCGCCGAGCATGCCGCCGGGGTGCAGTGGTTCTTCAAGGAAGAAATCAAATCGCACGGCTGGTACACGGCTGAACTGCGGCGCGCCGTCCGGCAATGCCGCCGCGACATTTTGCGGGAACACGACTTCGATTTTCTAGTAAGAGTGGCCGACAAACTATTCTCCGGCCATGTGCTCGAAGAGAAAGTTGCCGCGGTGTTTCTGCTCGAGAAACTGGATGCGCAGTTTGGCGATCGCGAGTTCAAGATGTTCGAGTCGTGGATGGACCGCATCAGCAGTTGGGCCGATCACGACGGGCTGGTGCATTACTTGATCGCGCCGATGGTGGCGGCAACCCCGGCGCGGGTCAAGGACGTGTTCCGTTGGGCGAAGGCGCCGAAACGCTGGCACCGGCGAGCGGCCTGCGTGGCGCTCATTCGCGGGGCGCGAGCCAAGATGTTCTTCCGTGAAATCGTCGAGCTTTCCGACGCTCTGCTCGCCGACCAGGACGACATGGTCCAAAAAGGCCTGGGCTGGCTGCTGCGGGAAACGGCGAAATACGATCCGAAGCGCACGGTACCGTATTTGATGAAGATTCGCGGGCGCGCTCCGCGGCTGGTGTTGCGGACGGCGTGCGAGATGCTTGCCCCTTCTGCGAAACGAAGGGTTCTTGCTACTTCCTCTTCATTGTGATCGAGCCCGGTTTGGGAATCAGAGTGACATATTATGCTTCGAGTCCTTGCAGTCAGCAGGCGCTGGTGCTCAGATGGCATCAGGGCCCGTGGTGTAAGGGGAACACAGCACTCTGCAAAAGTCGCGGATACGGGTTCGAATCCCGTCGGGTCCATTCTCCCTTTGTGCGTAGGCACGGACTGAGAATTGTAAATGGGGAGGCGCAACGCAGAGATACCTCCCCACGTAACTTGACAAGGCTGTGCACGCTGCGGATACTGTAGTTGCAGAGTGCTAAGTAACACCACGGTTATTGAAAAAGGCCCCGGTAAAGCGGGGCCTTCATACATTCGAACTCGAAACTCGACCGCACGGTCCTCCCGAATACGTCAGAAATAACTCAGCCACGCATCACTGCGCCGCTGCTTCAATCCAGCAAACCATCGGCACAGCGGATACAGTGTCACCACTACAGTTGCCCACACCAGGTACACAATCGGCAGCGAATATCCCCAGCCCGGCGGTTGTGTGACGGGGAACTGGCCCATGGTCGGAGACTCGAACATCCAATGCACCTGCCCGTAGCGCGCGTAGCACACTGCAATGGCAATCAGATGGATAAGCGGCACGTGCAGCAGGTAGTAGAACATCGGCACTTTGCCGATGGTGAGCGCGGGCCGCAGCCAGCGCGGGGTTCCGGTGTCGATCGCCCACAGGAAAAGCATCGCCGGACCAAGCGTCATCAACAGGTACAGCAACGACGGCGGATACTTCGTCGTGTTCATAAATGAGAGCACCGTAAATGCCGAGGATTTCTGCGCTGACCAGCGCTGTGGATCGCCATAAACGTTGATCGCGCGCAAGATGACAAATCCCGTACTCAGCCCCAGCCCCAGCCGCAGCAAGAATGCCCTGCGCCGCTCCGCGGGCCAACTGTAGATCTGGCCGAGTCCGTAGCCCGCTGCGGTCACGCCGATCCACGGAACAAGCGGATACCCTACGAACACTGTATGCGTCGGAGTGTTGACCAGAAAACTGGGCGAGTGCAGAATGGTCCACAGCCAGTTGGAAGATTGCACGGAGTCGAACAGGTTGTGGGTCGCGATCATCACAACCCCGAACGCCGCCACGGTCCAGGCTGGCAGATAGACCAGCGCCGACAGCACGATCATCGCCCAGCCCAGCGCCCACAGAACGATGATGAAGACCACGTGATAGTCAAAGTTGAACTGCCATCCCAGGCAACGGGATATTGCCAACTCAAGAAAAATCAGCCACAGGCCACGCGTAAACAGGAATCGCGATAACTCGCTCTTCGATTTCTTGCGCAGCGAGAGATAAGCTCCGGTGCCGGTAAGCAGGAAGAAGACGGGGGCGCAGAAATGCGTGATCCATCGCGTGAAGAACAGCGAAACGGTCGTCGTGGCGGGATCGGTGGGATTCAGGCCCGAGTTACCGAAGAAGTCCCGCGTATGGTCGAGGGCCATCAAGATCATGATGACGCCGCGCACCACGTCGATGGACTCGATGCGAACGCGCTGAACCACCTTCGTCGGAACGGATTCGGCTATCGCAGGCATCTGGCGGAGTTTATCAAAATCCGGCTGGGGTGGATTCGCCCAAATCCTTGCTCTTGTTTACAATAGAGGTTTGCCCATGGACCTCGCTGCCATCCAGTCTGCGCTGCGCGAACGCAACATTGACGCGTGGCTTTTCTACGACCACCACCATCGCGATCCCATCGCCTACCGCGTGCTCGGTTTGCCCTCGAGCCTGATGGTGACCCGGCGCTGGTTCTACCTGATTCCCGCCGAAGGCGAGCCGGTCAAACTGGTCCACAAAATCGAAGCCGGACACCTCGATTCCCTGCCCGGCAAGAAACATCAATATTCCGGTTGGCAGGAACTGTTCGACCAACTGAAAGCGATTCTCGCCAAGCATCGCGACCTGGCGATGCAGTACTCGCCGAACAACAGCGTGTTCACCATCTCGCTGGTCGATGGCGGCACGATCGATCTGCTCCGCGGCCTGGGCAAAAATGTGGTTAGCTCCGCGGATCTGGTTGCGCAGTTTGAATCGACGTGGAGCGAAGAACAGATCCAGTCGCACTTCGCGGCGCGCGACAGCATCGACTCCATTGTGTCCGCGGCATTCAAAGAGGTCGGCCAACGCGTGCGCAACAGTGGTACCAAGGAACACGAAATTCAGCAATGGTTTATGGAGGCGTTTGCCCGCGAGAATCTGCTGACCGACGATCCGCCGATCGTGGCCGTCAACGCCAACGCTGGCAACCCGCACTACGAGCCCCACGCGAGTCATCCCGTGCCTATCCGCGAGGGCGATCTGCTTCTGCTCGATGTCTGGGGCAAGAAGAACACCGCCAACGCGGTCTACTACGACATAACGTGGATGGGTTTTGTGGGCAGCGCGCCCTCGGGAAAGATGCAGGAAGTTTTCCAGATTGTGCGCGACGCGCGCGACGCCGGGGTGACGACCGTTCTCGACGCGATCAACGGCGGACGCCGCATCGCCGGATGGGAAGTGGATCGCGCCACCCGCGGACTCATCAAGAAGGCGGGCTACGGCGATTATTTTATTCATCGCACCGGACATTCCATCGGCACCGACGTCCATTCCAATGGGGCCAACATGGACGACCTCGAGATTCACGACGAGCGGCAGATTCTTCCCAACTCCTGCTTCTCTATTGAGCCCGGCATCTATTTGCCGGAGTTTGGCGTGCGCACCGAAGTGAACGTGCTGGTGCGCGCCAAGTCCGCCGAAGTGACTGGGAAAATCCAACGTGAGATTGTGAACATCTGAATGGCTAATTCCACGACAGACAAAACGAGGCCCGCTCAGCAGGAACAAGTGAACATGATGTCCGTGGTTGCCCCCGCGGTAGGCTGGCTGATTCCGGGCGCCGGACACATGATCCAAAAGCGCTGGATCCGAGGCTTGCTGCTGTTCGTGTCGATCGCGACCCTGTTCGTGCTCGGACTCGCGATGCAGGGCCGCGTCTATAAGGCGAACGGCGGCGACATCCTCGACATTCTCGGCTTTATTGGCGACGTGGGCGCGGGCGCTCTTTACATCGTGACGATGGCTGCAGACTGGGGCCAGGGCGCGATCGCATTCGCCACTGCGGACTATGGAACGAAATTCATGATTGTCGCGGGACTGCTGAACTTTATCGCCGTCGCCGACGCCTATCACATCGCCATCGGAAAAAAGCAATGAAACAGCGATCAGCTGTCAGCTATCAGCCGTCAGTTCACACCTTCACTCGGAGATCGGTGCAGTGACGATTACTCTCAATCATTTTAGTGCGGCGGCGGTGTTTGCCCTGTTCGCCTCGATCGTATTCGGCATCACCCACCGCGAGACCACGCGCGAGATGGTGAAGTATGGTTTCTATTGTTTCGCGATGTTTTTGGGCGGCGTGCTGGTGGCCGGCTGGGCGATGTGGGTGTTGCGAAGGTAGCTGCTAGCTTCTAGCCTCT
>PMUM01000353.1 GCA_003166855.1 Acidobacteriaceae bacterium
GCTGCGATCGGGGCGGTGGCGCTCGGCGCGTGCATGATCGAGAAGCACTTCACGCTCGATAAAAATCTGCCGGGCCCGGATCACCGGTTCTCGGCTAATCCGGCGGAATTCCGCACGCTGGTTGAGTCGGTGCGCACCATGGAGAAAAGTCTGGGGAGCGCGGAATTAAGACCCGCTGCGTCGGAGGAGTTGGGACGGCGCGATTACCGGCTCTCTTGTGTGGCGGCGCGCGAGCTTCCTTCGGGACACCGCCTCGTCGCTGCCGACATTGCGTTTCGCAGGCCCGGGTTTGGCTTTCCTCCGAAGGAACTCGATCGTTTGATGGCCCGAGAGTTGGTGAGGAACATTCCGTCGGGGCACGTGTTCGCGGCCGAGGATTTTGCGGAATGAAAGTCGTATTCCTAGGCAACCACACCGTTGGAGTCCGCTCTCTCGAGGCGGTAAGTGAAGAGGCAGAAGTGGTTGGAGTCGTGGCACACCCTCCTGACCCGGAAGATGGTGTGCGCTACGAGTCCGTTTTTCAATTCGCCGAAAAACGGGGCTGGAGAGTGGTGCGCGGTACCGGAAAAGATCTTCCGACACAAGAGTTAATCGCTGCGGCCAAGCCCGATCTCCTTTGGATTACCGATTTTCGTTATCTGATCCCGTCCATGGTGGTATCCTTGGCGCCCCTTGGTGCGGTGAACCTGCATCCCAGCCTTCTTCCCGCTTATCGCGGCCGCGCCTCGATCAATTGGGCGATCCTGAAAGGCGAGACTCAGTTGGGGCTGACAGGGCACTTCGTCGACGAGGGCATGGATACGGGAGACATTATTGAACAGGTAAGTTACGAGCTTGGTGAGGATCAGGACGTAGGCGACTGCCTTAATATCCTTTACCCGCTTTACACGAGCATCACGCGAAAAATTCTGGGGCACTTCCGGTTTGGAACGGTGCCTCGAACTCCTCAGGACCACACACATGCGACGGTGTTTCCCCGACGCAAACCGGAAGACGGAGCCATTGATTGGAGTCAGCCGGCACGTTCGATTTGCAATCTGGTTCGAGCGGTGGCCGCGCCGTATCCCGGCGCATTCACGACCTGGAAAGGCAAGAAGGTCTATGTCTGGAAGGCTCGGGTCGATCCAGAGTCGGATTCGAATGTGCCCGGGGGCCAGGTGATTGGAGTTAGCGCGCGGGGACTTCAGGTCCAGTGCGGTGAAGGGGTCCTCACACTCACTAGTGTCAATGGAGACGTTCCGACCGACAGGTTGGATGAAACCTGCTGTTTGGGCACATAGATGTTCGGTGGTGATCGAGAATGCCGAAATTAGTTCCACACAATCGTCTGACCTTTGGAGAAGCCGAGTGCGACGCCGTGATGCGGACCGTTCGCAGCGGGCAATGGGCGCAAGGGCCGCGGGTACAGGAGCTGGAGGCGGCGCTGGCGCGGATGAGCGGCGTGCGGCATGCGGTGTGCGTGGCCTCCGGGTTGGCGGCGCTGCGGCTGGCGCTTGGGGCGCTGGGGATTCGGTCGGGTGACTCGGTGCTGGTGCCGGCTTATTCGTGCGTGGCGCTGGCGAATTCCGTTCTGGCCTGGGGCGCGGCTCCGGTGCCGGTCGATGTCGATGGAACCCACTGGAATATCGAGCCTGCGCTTTGCCGGTCGCATGCCGAGAGGGGACGGCCGCGCGCCACGATCGCAATAAACAATTTTGGTGTGCCGGCGGCGGTGGAGGAAATCGTTTCGGGCGACGTGCCTGTCATCGAAGATTGCGCTCACGGGTTCGGAATAAAGAAGGGCGGGCGCGGGCTCGGGTCGCGTGCGCAGGTTGGCGTTCTCTCTTTTTATGCCACGAAGCTGATTGGTGGCGGCGAGGGTGGCGCGGTACTGACGAATTCGGATCCGATCGCGCACTTTGTCAGGTCGGCGCGCGATTACACAGACCAGCCGGCCGATGGGCATCGCATGAATGACAAGATGAACGACCTGGAGGCGTCGCTCGTGTTGGCTCAGTTGGAGAGGCTTCCGGAGATGATCGCAGCCAGGGAAGCGGTCGCGAGTCGCTATCTGGAACGGCTTGCTGACCCGAGGTTTCAGCGTCTTTATCGGATTCCTCCAAACACTAAAGAGCGCGTCTGGTATCGTTTTGCAGTGGAGATGCTCACGACTTCCGCGGAGAAAGTGGTGCTCGGACTGGAAGGTCTTGGTATTCACGCGGCTACCCCCGTGACTGACTGGCGGCCGTCCGACAGCCCTGCCGCTCCAGTCGCCGACAGAGCGTATCGGATGGTGGTTTCGCTGCCGCTTTATCCAACTCTGACCGAGGATGAGCAGGACGCCGTGGTGGTGGCATTTCTTCGGCTGTGCGAGGAGAACGCCCATGCCTGAGCAGATAACGGATCCATTTGCGCGGATTGCCGATTACTACGACGGCCTGGTTCGAAAATACGGGCACGATCCGCGGGCGTGCGACTACGGTCGCGTTGAATCGCAGAAGATCAAGTTTCGGGTTCTCAGTGAGGTGCTGCCGCTGGGGAATCTGAGTCTGCTGGACGTGGGTTGTGGCTTCGCCGACTTCGCCACGTTTCTGGGAGAGCACTCTCCGGGAGTACGGTATTCGGGAATCGATCTCTGTTCTGCGATGGTGGATGAGGCGCAGCGCAACCATCCCAACCTTGACTTGCGGATGGCGAATATTTTCGATGCCGCGTTTGATCGCACGTTTGATGTGGTGACAGCGAATGGAATTTTCTATCTGTTGGGCGACCAGGCGTGGCCGATGATGCAGCAGTTGATCGAACGCATGTACGATTTGGCCACAAAGGCGGTGGCATTCAATTCACTCAGCGCGTGGGCGACAGATCAAGAGGCGAGTGAGTTTTATGCAGACCCTCTGCGCGTGGTGGAGTTTTGCCGCCGGCTGACGCCGAGGGTGGTGCTGCGGCACGACTATCATTCGCGCGATTTTACGGTCTATCTGTACAAGACTGACAGGTCATGATCGTTTCCATCAATCAGCCTGCCTACCTGCCCTGGCTGGGGTATTTTCATCGCGTCGCCGTATCGGATGCGCACATTGTGCTGGACCAGGTGCAGTTCGAAAAAAACAGCTTCACCAATCGCAACAAGGTGCGCACAGGGGAAGGATGGTGCTGGCTCACGGTGCCGGTCAAGACTGCCGGTAAGTTCGGGGACCTGGCGATCGCGGAAATTGAAATCGCCAACGAAAAGCAATGGGCCGCCAAGCACTGGCAGACTCTGCGGCTGAATTATTCGAAGGCTCCGTTCTTCGCCCAGCACGCTGCGTTCTTGGAAGGTGTCTACACTCGGCAGTGGGGAAAACTGGCAGATCTAACGCGCGAGATCACGCTGTACCTGCTGGACGCGTTCGGCATTCGGACGAAGTTATATTTCGGCTCCCGGATGAAAGCTTCCGGGAAGAAGGATGAACTGGTTTTGAACTTGTGCCGCGAACTGGGAGCGACGGAATATGTCTCCGGGCCGCTGGGGAGGAACTACCTTCGGGAAGAGTTGTTCCGAGATCACAAGATCGCGGTCCGGTATGATGACTACCAACATCCGGAATACTCGCAGGTATATCCCGGCTTTGAGCCGTATATGGCGGCGCTGGATCTATTGTTCAATGCCGGTCCGGCAAGCTTGGCGATCATCTTGAAGAATCAGGAGACGATTTCTCGATGAATGTTCTCGTGGTGGCTGCACACCCGGATGACGAACTGCTGGGATGCGGTGGAACAGCGGCCCGGCTGGCGAAGGAAGGGCATTCGGTCTACATGGCGATACTCGGCGAGGGGCTCACCTCGCGCGTTGCGCAGCCGGCGGAGGTTTCGCCGTCGGCGCTGAAGCGCTTGAGTAACTGCAGCCAACGGGTTGCGGATCTGTTGGGAGTCAAGGAACTCTCGCTGCATGGTTTGCCCGACAACCGCTTCGACACGCTGCCTTTGCTGGAGGTGATCAAGATTGTGGAAGGACTGATCGAGCGTTGGCGCCCGACTGCAATCTATACGCACCACGGCGGCGATTTGAATGTGGATCACCAGGTGGTGAGCCGCGCGGTGCTGACAGCGACGCGGCCCACAGAAGGCCATCCCGTGCAGGAATTGTATATGTTCGAGATTGCGTCCTCTACGGAGTGGGCGTTTCAACAATTTTCTCCGGTGTTCAAGCCGAATGTGTTTGTCGACATCGAAGACACGCTTTCGCTGAAACTGGAAGGCATGCGGCAGTACGAGAGCGAAGCCCGAAAATATCCACATCCCCGGTCGATCGAGGCGCTGACGGCGATTGCGCAGCGGTGGGGCAGCGTAGTGGGCCGGAAGGCTGCCGAGGCCTTCGAGGCAGTAAGGCTGATCCGCTAAGTACGAACCGTAACCACTCCGGAAACAGAGCCAGTCTGACGTCTGATGAGAGTCCTTCTGCTGCATCCCGAGGATGTGCCGTTGCGAGGCGAGAGCACCCGTTCGCACTGGGATTTGATCGTTGATTTGGGCTTTGCGGGCGCGAGCGTCTACGAGGAATGGTCTAGGCAAGCTGGGTCCAGGGTCATCAGCCTGCATCAATTCTCATCGCAGGAGAGCTTCCGGTGGGTCAAGCGAGGTTTAGTCGCGGGGCAGGGAAGACTGCTGGACCGGATGGGGCTCGATTGGTGGGAGATTCTGGCTCCTTGCGGCTATCAGGAGCAACATTCGCTTTATCTGCTTGAGCAATTGCGACGGGAACTTGGCCCGGGTCCAGTGGAACTCGTCGCAACCCGAGCGCACTCGCATGTGCGGCTGCTGAGCCTTGTTACAGGATGGCCGGTGCGGACTTTGGCAGCGGAATCGAACCGGCCGAGTTTTATTGCGCGCGTGGTTGCGGCCGCGCAAGACCTGCGCCCTTCCCAGATGGTGGAGATCGCGTTTGATAAGTGGGATCCCAGGTATCGCCTCAGGAAAAGAATCGCGAAGCACCGGCGAGTGCAGTTGAGAGAGTCCGTTGTGTTGTTGCCAACGGCATATTCCAATGTCACGCGCACGGTGCTGGCCTACGCTGCTCAGTTGCCGGATCGACGCTTTCTGCTGGCGACGACGCGGCGCAGCGGAGAGACCAGCGATTTGCCTGCCAATGTAGTCTCTGTTCCTCTTTCTGCCTATGCCGAGACCTCCGGCGACACGAAGATTGAAACGGCGGAGATGCTCGAAGCCTGGAGCGCGTTGCAGACAGAATTAGGGCAGACCGACGAGCTTCGCCAAAGGATTCAGGCGGGTGTTTGGAATTACATCACACCCCAGTTGGAAGTCGGATTACGCCTGCGGGACGCATGGCACTTCCTGATGTCCTCCGAGCCGGTGAGCGGTGTTCTTTGTGGTGACGATCTGAATTACCACACGCGTCTGCCGCTGATCCTGGCGAAGAGCATGGGCCGCAGAGCCGTTTACTGCTCTCACGGCGCTCTCGACGGTGGATTGCTGTTCAAGAAGTCTTACGCCGACCTTCACCTGGTGAAGGGCGAAATGGAACGCGACTACATGCTCGAGGTGAGCGATATCAAGCCGGAACAAGTTGAGATCGCGGCACCGGCGGAGGACCGCAGCGGTGCCGAGCGGGCGGGCTTCGCCGATTCCGCACTCGCCGAAATCGTTTTCTTCTCTCAGCCTTACGAAGTGGTGGGCGGACGTGGCGGGGAGATCTACCGGGAGATCGTTCGTCCACTGGTTGCGGTCGCACGGGAACTGAATCGCAAGGTCATTGTGAAACTCCACCCGTTTGAGAGCGTTCGAGGGCGGACACGGTTATTGAAATCGTTCTTGTCGGCCGATGAATTTGAACGAGTGCAAGTCAGCAGAGCGCCTGCTTCGGAGATTCTGCCGCGAACGTTGCTTGGGATCGGATTGGACTCGAGTGTCGCGGTCGAGTGCGCGCAGCGAGAGATTCCGTATTTTATGTGCGGCTGGCTGGACTTCAATGGCTTCGGATACATGCGGCAATTTGCCCGCTTTAGAGTCGGGATGTGGCTGAATACGCCGGATGAGATCCTCTCCATCCCACAGCGCCTCGCCGATTTTGTGCCGGATCGTTCGAGGATTCGACGATTTTGGCAGCCCACTGATCAGCAACGTCTGGATCAGCTCCTGTTCGGGACGAGTGGAGTTCTGACGTCAACCAAATGCGCGTCTTAAGTCCCATTCTTCATCGCGTGATTTACCCGGTGCTGGGATCCACGGGGTATTTTCATTCCCGTCGGATCGCTCCCCTGACCGTCATTACCTATCATGGCGTTCTGCCCGCCGGATACAAGAGTGAGGACGCGTTCCTGGACAACACGCTGGTCCCGGAGGGAGCGTTCCGATCGCAGCTGCGATTGCTGAAGAAGCATTACAACGTCATCTCGCCCGATGAGTTTTTGCTGTGGCTTCGCAAGGGTGGGGACTTGCCGGAGAGGGCCATTTTGTTGACCTGCGATGATGGCTTGCTCAATCATCTCAGCGTCATGGTCCCCATTTTGCGGGAAGAGAAATTGAAGTGTCTGTTTTTCGTGACGGGCTCGTTTCTGGAAAACACCCCAACTGTGCTCTGGTATGTTGAGCTGTATCTGTTGCTCATGCAGGCGCCGATCCGGAATGAGCCAATTTGTCTACACGGGATCGTCATTCCGGAGATCTCGGCTGATCCGGGGAAGCGTCGCGTTCTCTGGCTGACATTGCTCAAGAAGCTCTCGCAGGTCGATGCCGAGACGAGACGCGGTTTCTTGCAGGACGCGGCCGCAGGATTGGGGTTGCGACCATCGTGGAAAGTGCGCTACCTGGATGATCCATTGCTGCGGAACCGATTTCAACTTTTGCGATTGCCGGAATTGAAACAACTGGCGGAAGCAGGGATGGTGATCGGCGCGCACACCCTGAGTCATCCAGTCTTGGCGGAGCAATCTTCAGACTTGGCTCGCGCCGAAATTGCTGATTGCCGCATGGCTCTGGGACAATCGCTAGGGCAGCGGGTATGGGCCATCGCGTATCCTTTTGGCGATCCTGCCTCGGTCGGTGCGCGTGAATTCAAGCTGGCCGAAGAGGCCGGATACGCTTGCGGGTTTGTGAATGTGGGAGGAGTGTTCGACACGGTATCATCCAAATTCAGGCTTCCGCGCGTCCACATCACTGCAGAGATGTTGCTGCCGGCATATGAGGCTCACATCTCAGGCTTTCACGAAGCCGTTCAGGCAAAATTTCGAGCTCTTGTCTCGAGTGACAGAAGAACGGATGAGTGAGGCCGTTCCATTCAGAGTAGAGTATTGATTCGTATTGCGACTTTCTTTTTCTATGATTTGAGGGTGGGTGACTGAACACCTTGCGCCTGGTTCTGCTGAAACAAATCGTTGAAGACGAAAATCTTCGCCACCAGTGGAATGCTTTGGTGGAGCGAACAGGGGACCCCCAGGTGTTTTACACCTACGAGTGGGCCCTCGCAGTCCAGCGCGCATACTCGGACTCACTAGCCCCTCGAATTTGGCTCGCCTATGACGGCCAGGATAGCCTTCGCGGAGTGGCGGCGCTTGCCACGAGTGTCGTCGAAGATCAGTTTTCATTCTTGTGTGCCACGACCGGCGACTACTGCGATTTTCTGAGTGCGCCTGAAGATCGGTCCGTTCTGGTTGAGGCAGTTCTGCTCGAACTCAGGAAAGAGGGCGCCCGGAAGGTGACGTTGACGAACCTGCCGGCCGACTCACCCACGTTTCGGGCGATTGAAGAGCAGGCTCGTGGCAGCGGATACTATTGTTTTCAGCGGTTGGCGTATGTCTGCGCGCAGTTTTCACTGCGGGCGCTCGATCGGATGAAGAACGAAAAAGTGAGCATCGCCCGCCCTAAAATGATTCGTCGTTCTCTGAAGGCTATGGGCAGCGAAGGCGCAGTCCGACTGGATCACGCACGCTCGTGGGACGAAGTGACGGCAGTGTTGCCCCAGTTCATGAAGGCGCATGTGGCGCGATTCCTCGTAACAGGGCGAATCAGTAATATTGCGCGGGCGGAACGACGCGTATTCCTCACCGAATTGGCCAAACTGTTGTCCAGTTCCGACTGGGTGTGCCTAACGCGCATGATGACAGGGGAGAAGGCGGTTGCCTGGAATTACGGGTTCCAATTTCATGGAAGCTGGTTCTGGTACCAACCCACGTTCGATAGCAGGGTGGAGAAGCACTCCCCGGGGTATTGTCTGCTGGCAAAGATAATCGAGGAAGCGGGGGAGAATTCACAGATTCACACCGTTGATCTGGGGTTGGGGGCAGAAGAGTACAAAGATCGTGTCTCGAACCAGAGCCGGAAGACTCTATATGTACGCTTGAACACGTCTGCCGCCGAGCACATGTACGAAATTGGTCGTTATCATTTAGCGAAACTGGCTAAGGCGTCATCGAAAGTCGAACGGGGAGTGCGCGCAGTGGGGGCGGCGGTCAATTCTCTGAGCAAGCGTCTGAAGGTGAATAGCATTCGAGAAACGATAAGTTGGGTGCTACGTCGTATTCGAACGAGCTTGCTCGCGCGGGATGAGGTTTTCTTCTATGAATTGGTTCGCAATCGGCCATTGTCCGAGTCGAAGGCGCTGTCGCTGAGTCGAATCGATCTTGACTTGTTGGCAACGGCCGCGATGCAATACGCCGACGACGAGGGTACCCTGGCGTATCTCTTGCGCTGTGCGAAACGTTTGCATATCGAAGAATACGCCGGATTCGCGTTGCTGAATGGCGAGGGCCAGGCTGTCCACTTTACGTGGGCGGGACCGTTTGGCGGATTTCATTGGGCAGAACTGAACAGTACTTTGCCTACTCCCTCGCCAGATGCGGTGGTACTTTTCGACTCGTGGACTCCGGTTTCCCAGCGAGGACGGGGGTATTACGCCCCAACCCTCGTGCTGGTTGCGGAAAGCATCCAGCAACAAGGAAAGAGGGCATGGGGCTTCAGCGCGGCCACGAATACGTCCTCAATCCGCGGGTTAGAGAAGATGGGTTTCCCGCGACGTTTCTCAATTGTCCGACGCAAGTTCCTGTGGTGGCAACGTCTGAGCCGGCACGCCACAGGGAGCACGATGAAATCGGAAGTGCCGGCGGTCTGCTGAGTTCCCATAGATTCCAGACTCACACCACATTCGATGAAGGTTCCTTTTCACGAGGCCGCTGGCTCACTCCCAACTTCGTCGTCCGAGGCGACGCCGCCCGAAATCGGGCTCGAATTCAGCCGGAATCTCGGGCAAATATTCCGGCAGTCCACCGTCTTTTTTCTGGGCACGCTGTTCACGATGGGAGCGGGCTATCTCGTCAAGGTTTACGTGG
>PMUM01000090.1 GCA_003166855.1 Acidobacteriaceae bacterium
ATTTTAACTTGCTACCGACAGACTAATATTCGGGCTTTGGCCGGTAATGCCTGCGTCGAGGAACCCCAAACCAGACGAGCGGTTGATCAATTCCAAGTCCTCAACTGTTGCAGAATCTCGATATCTCTCATTGACCAACCGAGAAGCCCCCCAGCCTCCAGCGCTGCTAAGATCTCCCCCGGTGCCCAAACTCTCCCCCGTCGCCCGCGCCCGCAAAATCGAACTCCTCTGACGCAGTTGACGAAATGACCTCCGTGTCCTCTGCGTCCTCTGTGGTTCATTCGTCTCAATCGCTTCTCAGGAAAAAACGAAAGATGCGAAGATCTCTGGACGGGGTCGTCGGAAGGACTGGAGTCGGAAAAACCCCGAAAGGATTAGCTTTCAGGGTCTTGATCTTGCTTTCAAACAGCGGACTTGTGAGGAGCACTATTTCGCAGGTATCGTGTCGAACTTCCCTGACGCTTCTTCGTAGAAGAGCGCGCCTTCCGTTTTGTCCCCGCCGCTCCAATGCTTGTGACCGCCCGGAACTCGGAGAAACTCTCCCGGCCCCACACGCTTTTCGCCCGCGTCATCCTTATACAGATAGGCGCCCTTGATCACGACGAGCCAGACATCGTTCGTGTGCGTGTGCATTCCCGCGTCGTACCCCGGCGCAAATTTCGTGAACGTTCCATGAACGCCCTTGTCCGGATCACCCCAAACGGTCGCCATCGAGACCCCGCCTCCCGGAGCCTGCTTGAACGTCGCCTTATCTGCAGTCACATAGATGACGTCCTTCGCGTTGCTCGACGAGGCTTTCTGAGCCTGCCCGAGAGCAGTCGCCAGGAGCACCCCCAGCAAACCCGCAGCCAAAGCTAATCTCTTCATCATTTCATTCACCTGTACTCATTCTCCACCTAAGTAGGATGGCTGGGTATGTATGTCGTGCGGGACACTCAGGAAATCAAGCCGGCATTTAGGAGTGGCATGCCCGTCACTCCTTCTCCCGCCTGGGAAGCAAAACGACGAGACTGAAACAGATAGAAATGCGAAACAACCCTACGCACTATTGACCCAAATAGCAAATTGAGAGCATGGCAATTGCAAGGTTGCCGTCCAAGAGCCGCTCTTCGCAAAGGCTGCTAAAATTCCGCTCGATGCCCAAACTCTCCCCCGCCGCCCGCGCTCGCAAAATCAAACTCCTTCTCTTCGACGTCGACGGCGTCCTCACCGACGGCAAGCTCTTCATCTTCCCCGCCCCCACCGGATCACACCAAACCGTCCTCGATCAGCGGACGCAAGAGCGATCCGCCCAACAAGCCGGCCAGGGCGGATTCGGCTTCCAGAGCCAGTCCCTGATCGAAGCCAAAGGCTTCCACGCCCACGATGGCACCTCGATCTCCCTCGCGCGCCTCGCCGGCATCCAGACCGGACTCATCACCAAGCGCATCTCCGAAACCGTCGCCCTCCGCGCCCGCGACCTCAAACTCGAATATGTTCGCCAAGGAATCCACGACAAGCGTAGGTGCTTTGAAGAAGTAGTGAAGGAAGCGAGAATTAAACCGGAAGAAGCCGCCTTCATCGGCGACGACATCATCGATCTCCCCGCCATGCGCGCCGCAGGTCTGGCCATCGCCGTGAAAAACGCCCGCGCCGAAGTGAAGCACGAAGCCCACTACACCACGCCCCACGCCGGCGGCGACGGCGCCCTCCGCGACGCGGTGGAGTTCATCCTCAAAGCCCAAGGCAAATGGAAAAAAATCCTGGAAGACTACATCGGCGAGCGCAGCCCGAAAATCAGCCGTCAGCTTTCAGCTATCAGCGCTCAGCAAAAACCAAAGTCTCGCTGACGGTAGCTGCAACCGCACGCCCTTTGTTTGGTGGCAAGAAAATCGAAGTGAATTCCCCCTTACTGACAGCTGAGAGCTGATAGCTAAAGAAAAAACCCACCGGATGCTTGCTTGGGGCGTGCTCGGGTCAGCATCCGATGGGCTACCGTTTCTCCTTACTCACCCTGTTGTTTTCAGGAGTATGTAGAGAAATTAAACACCGGAACCCGCATAAGTTCCGTCTATTTTTGTAAAGAGTTGTAAAATCTCGAACCCACAAAATAGCCGGAACCCGATTCGCAACGACCGCCTCTACCGCAGCGCATACAGATTCCCGTCCGCACTGCCCACATACACCACCGCGCCCGAGACCACAGGAGACGACAGAATCGCTCCCATACTCATGACCCTGTCGACCCCAGCCACCATGTCGTCGTAGAAATCAGAGCGATAAATCACATCATTGTTCGGCGCCCCATCCGCTCTCGTATAAGCAGGCCCGTGTTCCTTCATCCCATCAGTTTCAAAGCTCCAGGCAGGCTTGAACCCGCCGAGATCGACTGCGACCAGCTTTCCCTGCGTCAACCCGACGTACAACATCCCACCCGCCAAGGCCGGTGACGAATACAGATACCAATGGTTGAATCCCACCGACTGCAACACCGCTCCCGACTTGGCATCCAGCGCATACAACAGGCTCGAGTCGGAAGTTACGAAGTAGACTCTACCCTCTTTCACCGCCGGCGACGACACCACCCACGAACCCTCGCCTGAAAACGCCCATTTCTTCTGACCGGTGGCGGCATCGAGTGCGTAGAGATGCGAATCCCGGCATCCGAAATAAACCATTCCATCCACCACCGCCGCCGACGACTGAATGCCCACTTGATTGTGAGTATCCGCATCTTCTCCTGTCTTGAACCGCCACTTCTCTCGCCCGGTCACCGCATCGAGCGCATAGAAATAACTATCCCAACTCCCCAGAAACAGCGTGCCGTCCGCAATCGCCGGCGAAGCATGCACCACATCCCCGGTCTTGAATTTCCAGTTCAGCGCACCCGACGCCGCGTTCAGCGAGTAAATGTTCCCGTCACCGCTGCCGAAATAAACCGCCCCCTTCCACACCACCGGCGACGAAAGATAACAGTCAAACGGATCCGGCATGGTCTCGCTGACCGGCTGCACCCCATGCAGATGCTTGCCCGCGAATCGTCTCTCGCCTCCCGTCTGAAACTTCCACTTCAACGCTCCCGTGGCAGCATCCACCGCATAAAAATTCCCGTCGTACGCGCCGAAGTAAACGACCTTCTCCGCGACTGCCGGAGACGACGGAATCCGGCTCTTCGCATCGAACTTCCACTGCATCGCTCCCGACTCGGCATTCACCGCATAAAGCTTCCCATCCGTGCTGCCGAAATAAACCCTCCCATCGGTCACTGCCGCCGATCCAATCACCATTCCGCCCGTGTGAAACTTCCACTTGAGGCCGCCGAATTTCGTCAAACCGGCCCCGTCATAGACCCCGCTATGCGCCGGATTCCCCCGAAACATCCAGGGATCTTCACCCACCGATGGCAAACACCCGCAGAAAAGAAGCACAAGAATCAAACTGCCCGCACGCACCCCTTGAATCCGCATAAATGAGTTGAGTCCTCGCCGATTAGACGCCGCAGGTCAGATTACGTGAGAAAGGCCGCGCAGGATTCCCGCAGTTTGCAGGAAAACGATTGAGACGAATCTACGGCGGAACGATCCGTGCAAACCCCAGCCGCGAAGCGGCGGCACATGAAAGCCCGGCACGGAAGTGCCGGGTGCGCGCATGGAAATGAAACCGAGTCCCGGAGGGACGACACTACTTTTCTCGCACGGCGGCTCTGAACACATCCTCAAAAAACGCAATCGGGCGATCCGAACTCCCCAACTCCTACAACACCGGAGGCTTCGACGCCACCAACTCCGTAAACCGCTTATCCTTCCGCACCTCGGCGAACTCCGCATCCTTATACACGTTGTTGAAATCCTTGTATCCCTCTTCCAGCGCCTTCCTCAAATATTCCAGCGACCGGTCCGAGTAGCCCATCTTGGCGTAGAGTTTCGCCACCGTGAAGTCGTAACGCGCCCGGTCTCCCGGGCTGGGCAACTGCGCCTGCACCCCGCCGCGCGACGTCCGCTCAAACACGTCCGGATCAATCGCCACTGCGCGCTCATACGCCAGCACCGCCGGATCGAACTCCTTCTTCGCGAACAGCGCCGCGCCCAGATTGCTATAGAACGACGCCGACGAACCATCGATCGCGATTGCCCTCCGGTAGTCCTTCACCGCCGGACCGAACTTCTGCTCTTCGTAGAAAACCACGCCCCGATTGTTGTAGGCATCGGCAAACTTGCGGTCGCATTTGATCGACTGATCAAACGACTTCTTCGCTTCGCGATAGCGCTGCATCATCAACTCGGTGATTCCCACCTTATTCAGCAGACTCGCCGAATTCGGTCTCTTCACCATCGCCGCGCGATAGTAGTCGAGCGCGTCCAGATAAAGTTTCACCGCGCGCAACTGGTCCGCCCGCGCCTCCAGATCGGCCGCCGTCGCTTCCGGCGCCGGAGGATCAATCGTCCTCAGCAGCGGCGGTTTAATTTGCACTTGTTCGGCGTGAGAAGCCTGCCCCCACGACACACTCGTCAGGGCGCAGACACAAATGGTGAGAAGCGAGACGGGAACCAGCAACAACCTCGAGCGGGACGACATAGGCCACCCCCAGTTAGTGGACACATTCTGGCACAGTTTTGGGCAGTCGGCGAGGGTTTTGTGACGAAATCCGGGTCTTAGACCACGACCTAACACCATCCTAATGCGGCGCTGTCTGCCCACTGTCTGCTGGTTTGGACACCGGAGCCGCCGTTTTGTCATCCTTAAATATTCCCGCGATCTTGCCGAATAACCCCTTCTTTTTCTTAGGGTCCTGAGGATTATTCGGATCCTGCCCGTTCGGATCGGCCTGGGCCTGCTGCGGCTGCACTCCCTTGTCCCCGCCCCCAAACATACGCGAGAAGAACCCCTTCATCCCCTCCTGCGCATCGCAGGTATCGCGTGGCTCGGTCCCCGCCACAAACGCGGAGACATAATCATCCGGGCAGGTTGGAGTCGCCAGCCGGTTCGTCACCTTATCCAGCTGAACGTCCACCACGCCCGTCGGTTGCTGGAACGGCTTCATATCGGCGTACTGCGGCAGTGCAGACGCCCTCTTCATGAACTCCGTCCAGATCGGCGCCGCGGTCATCGCGCCGCTCAGCCGCAAATCGCTGTAGTCGTCATACCCCACCCACACAATGCACAGCAGGTTCGAGGTATATCCCGCGAACCACCCGTCATGCGAACTGCCAGTCTTGCCCGCCGCTGGCAGAGTAAACCCGCGCAGCCGAACCGCCGTATATCCCAGCCCGTTATTGATCACGCCTTCCATCATGTTGGTCATGACGTAGGCAATCCGCGGATCCAGCACCTGCCGCTGGTCCGTCGTGTAGTTCGCAATCACGTCGCCCTTGCCGTTGCGCACCGACCGCAGCAGAATCGGCGATAGCCGAATTCCGTTATTCGCAAACGACGTATACGCCCCGGTCATGTCCAGCGGCGAGGCATCATACGACCCCAGCGCCATCGCCGGAGTCGCCTTCACCGACGCGATCCCCGCCGACTTCGCCAGGTCCGCCACCTTGTCGTAGCCCACCTGCTCGGCCACCTTTACCGTCGCATTGTTCAGAGACATCGCCAGCGCGTACCGCAGCGAAACATCGCCCTTGTATTCCTCTTTGTAATTGCGCGGCTCGTAGATCTGGTCGCCATACGCGAAGCTCGACGGCGCATCTGTCACTACCGACGCCGGAGTCAGCACCGTCTGCGATCCGTCCAGCGCCGTGTTCATCGCCGCCGCATACACAAACGGTTTGAAGATCGATCCCGTCGGCCGCTTCGCCACCGCGTGATTCAGCTGGCTCCAGCCGTAATCCCGGCCTCCCACCAGCGCCAG
This sequence comes from Acidobacteriaceae bacterium, assembly GCA_003166855.1. Lineage (GTDB taxonomy): Bacteria > Acidobacteriota > Terriglobia > Terriglobales > Acidobacteriaceae > Sulfotelmatobacter. The sequence continues at coordinate 5,834 of PMUM01000090.1, forward strand.
CACAGCGCCCGTATGCGGATCGAGCACCACCATCGCGACCTGCGCCTGCGGGCCCGGCGCCACCGTCGTCTCAAACTTCTTCCCGACCTTCACCTTCTTCGTCCGCAGTTTCTTGACCTGGTCGTCGACCAGTTTGATACCCATCTCCACCGACTGTGCCGCCGCCTTCTGCAGGTCCGGATCGAGCGTCGTATAAATCCGGTACGACTGGTCGTTCAACTCGGTCTCGTTAAACTTGCTGATCAACTGGTCGCGCACCATGTCGACAAAATACGGAGCGTCGCTGGCCTCCACGTTCGGCGGCGCCAGCTTCAGCGGCGCGGCCTTGGCCTTATCCGCCTGCTCGCGCGTAATCGCGTGCGTTTCCACCATCGATTCCAGCACCAGATTGCGTCGCTCCAGCGCGCGCTCCGGATGGCGATACGGCGACAGATAACTCGGCCGTTGAATGATGCCCGCCAGCAACGCCGCCTCAGGCAGCGTGATGTCCTTCAGATCCTTGTTGAAGTACGCCTTCGACGCCTCCGCAAACCCACTGATCGCAAACGATCCCCGCTGCCCCAAATCCACCCAGTTCGCGTAGAACTCGAAAATCTGCTTCTTCGTGAACTTCTGTTCCAGTTCCTCGGCGATCAGCATCTCCGTCAGCTTGCGTTTGATCGTCTTCTCCGGCGTCAGAAAGAACCCGCGCGAAAGCTGCATCGTCAGCGTCGACCCGCCCTGCTCGTGCCGCCCGCGCACTACATCGATCCACGCCGCTTCCGCCATGCGCAGAAAATTCACGCCGCTGTGCTCAAAGAACCGACGGTCCTCAATCGCCAGCACCGCCTGCACCATCTGCGGAGGAATGTCGTCGTACTTCACCAGCTCGCGCTTCGACCGCTGCTCCGCGTCGAACAGCGCGGTCACCAGCTGCGGCTCCAGCTCGTACGCCGAAAGATCGTTCCCGTTGCTGCTGATCTTGTCGACCTGCCCGTCCTGAATGCTGATGCGCGCCGGCTCGGGGCTGTGATATGACTCCGGCCCGGGCGTAATCTCAATCCCGTCCTTCGACACGTGGAATGTGCCCAGCGTCGACTGTCCGTCTTTATCCGAATACCCCGCCCGCCGCAGCTCCGCCGCAATGTCCTTCGCCTGGATCTGCTCCCCATCCCGCACCGTCTTCGGCAACGCATAAATCTTCGCGGAATTGGCGAATACCGGCGACCGGAACCGCTTTACGATAATCCGGTCGTACTTGATGTAAAAGTAAGAGAACAGAACTGTAAACGACACGGCCAGGATCAGAAACACCACCAGCGCCGCGCGCAGGACTGGGTCGCGCGGCAGCCCGCGGATCCTCTTCCCCGCTTCTCCCCCAGTCGCTTTCGGAATTCTGATCTTGATGGTCACAGTCTCGACTCTACGCCCCGCCTCTATTCAGACGACTAGACGAGCCAAAAGGTTTGAAAGGGTGCCCCGTTTCTCGCGCGTCTTTTGCGCGAGAAGCGGGGACGTTTCCGTCCGCACGCCTCAAAACTCTACCCTCTTCGCTCCATCGCAATTGTGGTATTTCTCATTGTAACGCCGCTCACTGAAACGAAAAGAGACCCGCAGTACATGCGGGTCTCGAACCGTTAACATCCGTTTTACTCTCTCATTTTCCCAAGGAGAACTCTACGGAACGTCCGATGCCGCCCAATATCCGCCGGTGGCCAAAGTCACCGGACTTCCCGTCGCCGTAAGACCTCCAGTACTGCCCACGGTGAGTGCTGCCAGGCTGATGGCGGAGCCCGAATTACTGTAGGAGAACAAGTAACTTCCGGCCGGATCGAACTGACCCCAGGCCGTGGGCGTCGATGAACTGAGAGATAACGCGGTAAGGCCCCCGGTGGTGGTGCTTATTTGGTAACCCTCGATGGGATTGTAGGCTGTGCCGCTGTCGTTGATGCTGAAGGTGTAGACAAATTCTCCACCCGTAGAACTCGGCCGCACCGCCATGTTGAACGGCGCATAAGTCGTGGTAAACGGTGAGCCCGTAACCGGCGAAATGGCTCCGGTGCTCTGGTTAATGTTGAACACGTACAGGCTGTCGTCGTCCGAACCGTACCAGTAGGCCGTTTTCCCGCTGATGCCAATCAGATAGTTCCCGCTCGGATCGCCCTGCATCTGCCAAATCGGATAATTGAAGGGGCTGCCTGCGATTTGCTGGAGCACTCCGGTACTCGAGACACTGAATGCCCCCACAACCGTGCCCGCGTGGTTGAGCGAACTCCCCTCGCTGCTAACGTATAGGTATTTACCCAGCCCATCCATACCCATATTCTGGGGCTCGATGGTGCCCGCGGAGAACGGTGATCCCGGAGCCTGAGTCAACCCGCCTGAAGCGCTGATTTGATACACGATAATCTGATTAATCCCCGCGTCGGAGACGAAGAGCAGAGTCCCCGCTGGGTTCGTGATCACCGCGTACTGGTTGAACGCCAGCAGCGTAGGGATCGTCAGCGAAACCGGCATGGGGAATCCGCTCAATGGCGTCAGCCCACCCGCGGAATCAATGGTCCATCCATAAATCTCATGCAGATCTGCATACACTGTATAAAGATATTTCCCCTGCGCGACCACCATGCCCACGCCACCGGCGTTGGCTGTGGTCGTTGCCGCTGTATAGTTTGGCGTAGCGACAAAAGTTGACGCAGACGCGCTCAGAGTGTAGCCGTCGATGGTGCCGTTGTCGTTCACCGCGAATGCGTATGCCGACGCGGCGGCGTTGCCCCCGCCTCCACTTGATAAACCGCCGCCCGACGGTGTGCACGTGGAACTTCCAAGCGTCGTATGACACACGTAGTGGCCGCAGCTGCTCAGCCACATCGCGCACAGCACCACACCAAAACTAAGGAGCGTTCGAAACTTCATGCTCATGACTTCTCCAAGAATTTTTCTGGAATCCGACTTCGACGATTGCGCGAAAAGACCTCTTTCCCACGCCGATGTTAGGTCCCGACGTAATCACCTGACAAGGTTACGAACGTCATTGTCCGATGACGCGGGTGCCCCACCCTTCTCGCGTTTTGTGCGAGAGGGTGGGGATTTTGACTTTTGGATTTTGGATTTTTACTTCTGACTTCTGACTTCTGACTTCAAACTTCCGAAGGAAATTCCGAAGCGGGAAAAACAGCCGACTAGAAGCCCTTGTTCCCGCTTGTAGGAGTGAAATGCAATGTAAACGAATATCCCGGCAAACTCACCGGCACACTATAATCCGCCGCCAAATACACCGCCAGCGCTCCCGGCGACCCGATCCGCTGCACCGTCACGTTCTCCGGGGCCAGCGTAATCTGATGTTCCTGCGCCTTCTTGATCACGGCGTCGATCAGTTCCTGGTCTGTCGTGTGGGCGTTGGAACCGCCCATCATGGCCACATTCTTCAAATCGTCCTGGAACGAATAATTCGTCAATTCCGGTGGAACGATCTGAAACCCCGCATAAGCGCAGGCGATAATGACCAGAAATCCGAGCAATGCTTTGACTGTTCCCATGTCCCACAATCCGCCCGAGCAAGGACTTGGGTGCCCCATTTCTCGCGCACTTTGCGAGAAGTGGGGATTTCACTCAGCCCTGCCAAGCAACTCCCGAAAAGATTCCACAACTGCGCCGATCCTAACATCGCGCACTTCCCGAGTCGAACGTAAAACGACCTCCACAGTACCTTCGGTAACTTTGTTTCCCACGGTGATTCTAAAGGGGATACCCACCAAATCCGCATCCTTGAACTTCACTCCCGGCCGCTCGTTCCGGTCATCGAGGATCACGTCGAACCCCGCCGCCTCCAGTTGCTTCGCGATGTCCTCGGCCGCCGCTCGCACCGCCTCGTCCTTCACATTGACCGGCGCCACCACAATCTCAAACGGCGCAATCGACGGTGGCAGCCAAAATCCGTTCTCATCATTGCTCTGCTCCACCGCCGCGGTCAGAATCCGCTCAATCCCAATCCCGTAGCACCCCATGATTGGCATCACTTCCTTGCCATTCTTATCGAGCACCCGCGCTCCCATCGACTCCGAATACCTGTACCCCAGCTTGAAAATGTGCCCAATCTCCACCGCCGTATCAATGCGCAGTTCCTTCCCGCACGAGGGACAACCCTCCCCCGCCGTCACCGCCCGCAAATCCACATACGCCGTCGGATGAAAGTCCTTCCCCGGCGTGATGTTCTTCATGTGATAGTCCTCTTGATTCGCGCCGCCGATCAGGTTCACTCGCCCTTCGAGCGCCTTGTCGACAAACAGCACCGCCTTGTCCGCATCCTTTTTCCGATCGCGCGCCCACTCAACGCCCACCGGACCCAAATATCCCGCCGGAGACTTGAATAGCGCCTTGATCTCGCTCTCTTCCATCGGACGCGTTGCCGCGCCCACCGCGCCATTCAGCTTGGCCTCGTTCAGTTGATGATCCCCGCGCATCAGCACCACGATGCCGCGCAACTTCACCTTGCCCGTCTTCTCATCCTTCTCCTCTGCCATGTAGGCCAGAGTCTTGATCTTGTTCTTCGGAGACACGCCCAGAAACCGCGCCACATCCTCAATCGTCTTCTGGCCCGGCGTGTGCACGAGCAGTGGATTGCCGTCTCCCTCCCGCGCAAGATCGCCCCACGCCTCCAGCTTCGATGTTGCCTTCTCCATGTTCGCCGCGTAATTGCATCCGTCGCAGCTCACAATCTGATCTTCTCCCGCCGGAGTCCGCACCATGAACTCGTGCGACTCCTTCCCACCCATCGCCCCCGAGTCCGCCTCGACCACCATGTACTTCAATCCGCACCGGTCAAAAATCCGGCAATAAGCGTCGAAATGCTTCTTGTAAGAAACATCGAGCCCCGCCGCATCGATGTCGAACGAATACGAGTCCTTCATCATGAACTGCCGCACCCGTAGCAGCCCCGACCTAGGCCGCGGTTCATCGCGAAACTTCGGCGCAATCTGATACCAGATCTGCGGCAGCTGCTTGTAACTTCGCAGATCTTTCAACGCAATCGAAGTCATGACCTCTTCTTCTGTCATGCCCAGCACCATTTCCGAGCCCTTGCGATCTTTCAGCCGAAAAAGATTCTCGCCCATCAGCGCCGCGCGTCCGCTCGCCTCCCAAAGCTCCCGCGGATGCAACGCCGGCAAATAAAACTCCTGCCCGATCTTGTCCATCTCCTCGCGGACAATCCCCACGATCTTGTTAAACGACCGGTTTCCCAGGAAGAGATACGAGTAAATCCCCGCCGCAAGCTGCCGGATATATCCCGCCCGCACCAGAAATTTATGCGAAGCCACTTCTGCGTCCGCAGGCGCCTCGCGCAATGTAGGAATGAAGCTTTCAGACCATCGATGCATAGTTGAGTTCCCAACTCAAAGTAGAATTTTTGATTGTAAATGATTAAGCCGAAAAGATTAATGTAGGTACAGCCGCCCCCGGCTGTCCGCCGAGCGCAGCTCGGCAAGGTTTAAAAG
>PMUM01000388.1 GCA_003166855.1 Acidobacteriaceae bacterium
CGAAGGCGAAGCCGAGCGGAACGGCCACGAAATTGTCATGCTGAGCGAAGCGGTGAGGAGAGCGCAGCGATCCTCCCCGCGCAGTCGAAGCATCCCTACTGCCACTCGCGCGCTCCCCCCGAGAACTGTCACGCCGAGCGCAATCGACATTCTGTAGCCTCCCAACCGAAGCCACGCCCCCAGGCCGCTCCCGCCAACTTGTGTATAGTATGTTTTCCGTTTTGCTTCGAGCTACGCTCGCCTTCAGAAAGGGTGATCGATTGGGACGAACCTTGAGACGCACATCGGGACACTTCACACTTCTCCTGTTCGCGGCAGCACTCTTTCTCTCCACCTCTCTGCTGCACGCTCAGGACAATGCCGCCGACCGCATCCTCTTCCACGCCAAAATCTTCACCGCCGATCCGCAGAATCCCTATGCCGCAGCAGTTGCCATTCGCGGGGACAAGATCCTCGCCGTCGGCAACCTCCCGGAAGTCGCGAAGTCCGTCTCGCCCAACGCCGAGCGCATCGATCTCGAAGGCAAGACTCTCTTCCCCGGCTTCATCGATTCCCACAGTCACTCGATCGACGGCGGCCTCGGCCTGATCGCGGCCGATGCCAGCGAGAAAGTTACCACCCTCGACGAACTCCCTCCCTTTGCCGCAGCCGCGAAAAAATCCGGCAAAGGGATGCGCGGCGACATCCTCGAAATCCTTGGCCTCCCGCTCGCCTTCTGGTCGCACCCCGATGTCCTCAACGCCGACTTCAGTTCCGGCGCCTACGCGCATCAGAGCGTTCTCCTCCGCGGCATGGACGGCCACACCGCCTGGGCCAATCGCACGCTCTTGCAACGCGCCGGCGTCACCGCCGATTTCCTCAACAAGCTTTCCCCCGGCGAGCGCAGCTACTACGGCATCAATAAAGACGGCCAGCCCAACGGCTTCCTCGTCGACGCCGGCACCGACAAGATCGAACCCTTGCTCCCCCGCTCCACTCCCGCCCAGTTGCTCGCCGCCGCCCGCGCCGCTCTCGAATACAACTACAGCCTCGGCATCACCGCTTGGCTCGATCCCCTGGCCAGAGAAGATGTCTTGCAGGCCTACAAAATGCTCGCCGACCACGGCGAACTCACATCCGAAGTCGACGCCTTCCCGCAAGTCCTCGCCAAAGATCCTGCGGCCGAACTCGCTGCCGTCCAGAAGACCCGCGAACTCTACAAGAACATTCCCAACCTGCATATCACCGGCATCAAGGTCTTCGCCGACGGCGTGGTCGAATTCCCCTCCCAAACCGCGAACCTCAGCAAGCCCTACAAAAACACCGGCCGTAACGGCGATCTTCTTTTTGATCCCGCCAAATTTGCCGAACTCTGCATCGCAGCCGACAAGCAGGGACTCATCATCCACGTCCACGCCCTCGGCGATGGCGCCGTCCGCGCCGCGCTCAATGGCATTGCCGCCGCGCGCCAGGCTAATGGCAATTCCGCCCTGCCCCACACTCTCACCCACGAACAGTTCGTCCAGCCTGAAGATTTTCCCCGCTTCCGCGAACTCGGAGTGATCAGCGCGCTGCAGCTCTTCTGGGCCGAGGCCAGTAACGACACCATCGAAATCGTGAAGCCCTACCTCGATCCCGACGTTTACCAGTGGCAGTATCCCGCGCGCTCCATCCTCGACAACGGCGGCATCATCTCCGGCGCCAGCGATTGGCCCGTCTCCACCGCTAACGTCTTCCGCGCGATCTATCAGGCAGAAACCCGAAAAGGCTCCGAAGGCGTTCTTGACCCCTCGCAGGACATGCCCCGCGAAGCCATGTTCTACGCCTACACCCGCAACTCCGCCCGCGCCATGAATCTCGATTCCATCGGATCCATCGCCCCCGGCAAGCGCGCCGACTTAGTCCTACTCGATCGCGACGTCTTGACTATTTCGCCGGAGCAAATGCGCGACACAAAAGTATTGTGGACCATGGTGGCAGGAAAAACGGTCTATCGCGCGAAGTAAGATCGCAAGGCGAAAGATCGCTGGCTAAGATTGCCGAACTAAGTTCGGCGAACTTAAGATCGTCGAGCTAAGATCGTCGAACTAAGTTCGCCGAGCTAAGACCGCCAAAGCGCTGTGTCAGAAGCACGAGCGGCCCTGCGCGCCAGTGCACGAAGCAGGGCCGCTCGACGACGGGGGGGAGGGCAGCGTACATCTCTCTGGGCTAAGTCGGCAACAACCCACACAGCCGGTCGACGGTCGGCAATAATCGCCGGTGAGCTTCGTCCTTGGGGACCACTGCATCCACCAGCCGGCTGGTCTCTTCAGGAATCTCGCTGCCCGAAACCATCACCACGCACGTGTCCGGTCGAAGACGCCTGATTTCAGACGCCAGGTCGTGCCCATTCATTTCCGGCATGTGGTAATCGAGAAGCACAACGTCGAAGGCGAATGACGTCGCCAGTCTCAGCCCCCGGCGCGCGGACTCCACCGTGACCACGATGTATCCTGACTCTTCGAACAACTGTCGCTCGTAATCCAAAATCGCCCGGCTGTCGTCGACGCAGAGGAGTATCTTCTGTGGTCCCCGATACATTCGACTCATGGGAACCTCCCAATCAGTGGACAGTCCCGCCTATGGGTGCGATATAGCCAATTGAGCTGGCAGAACTACCCTTCAAACGGAACCCCAACCTAGATGACCCACACTCTGACTATTAGTGAACCTTATCGCCATCGACTTGTCTGTTCAAAAAGGCACAGCTGGAAAATACGGCCGGCTTCCGGTCGACCTTATGGTTGGCAGGTAACTCTGTTTACTCACTCGCTAATACAGTGGATGTGCGGTACCGTACTGTGGCAGAATAAAGGAAACAGAAGCACCGATGCATCGGACTCAGGAGTTTTCATGCCATCGCGTCGGGAATTTCCCTCTAAGCGCCGCGTCCTGAAACCAGCCAGGGCGTTCGATCCCCAGGCCTTCTTGAACAGCGTCGGCATCGGCAAGACCGTCTGTCACTACAAACCGAAACAAGCCGTCTTCTCTCAGGGACAGCGCGCCGACACGGTCTTCTACATTCAAAAGGGCACAGTGCAGCTCAGCGTCCTTTCCAAGCAAGGTAAGGAAGCGACGCTCGCTCTGCTTGGCCCCGGCGACTTCCTCGGCGAGGGATGCCTCGCTTCCGATCAGCCCATCCGCTTGGCTTCCGCCACGGCAATTGCTGACTCTTTCATCCTATCCATCGAAAAGAAACAAATGCTAAAGGCGCTCCATGAAGAACACGAATTGTCGGACCTGTTTGTGGCCTACGTCATCGCACGCCACAACCGTACACAAGCCGACTTAGTCGATCAGTTATTCAATTCCAGCGAAAAACGCCTGGCTCGCGCCCTGCTGATCCTGGCCCGCTTCGGAAAAGAAGATTCCCCCGAGACCATCGTCCCCAACGTGAGTCAGGAAACTCTGGCGGAAATGGTTGGCACCACCCGCTCCCGCGTCAATTTCTTCATGAACAAATTCCGCAAACTCGGATTCATCCATTACAACGGCGGACTGAACAGTGGACTGCAAGTGCACAGCTCCCTTCTCAGCGTCGTCCTCCACGAATAACTCACATAACTGGATTATCGTTCCCCGAAAAAAAGCAATGTCACCGCTCCCGCCCCTTCACGTGTATCGCTTTGAAGCCCAACAAAAAAGGCGCCGGAAGGGTTCCGGCGCCATCGAGTGAGAACGTCTCGCGAGATGCGGTCAAGCGAGAGGTCAAAAAAACTCGCAGCTCAAAGCTCTACTTACTCTCCGCCACCGACGGGCTGGTCCCGAAGTCCCCGCGGCGATTGTTCACCGCAGTCCGGGCTGCCCTCGCAGCGGTCTGATTCGCGGCCACGGCTCCGTAGCGTTCCAACAGCACCGGCGCCATCGTGTTCTCGGCTTCCTTCACGAAGATCATCTTGTTCTCCGAAGCCATGTCCACGCGGACGAAGTCTCCCAGCTTCACCTGCCCCGTCGCCACCAGATTCGCCAGCGGAAAAACCAGGTTCCGCTCGATCGCGCGCTTCAAATGCCGCGCTCCGTACCGCGGATCCGTGCCTTCCTTCAGCAAATACTCTTTCACCGCCGTCGTGCAGTTGAATACAAACTGGTTCGTGCCCGCAGCCATCAGCACGCGCTGCTGCACCATTCCGAGTTCGATGTCCAGAATCTGCGACAGATGTGCATCGCGCAGAGTCTTGAACACCACCGTCTTGTCGATGCGGTTCATGAACTCCGGCGAAAACTTGCGCCGCGCCGCTTCCACCGCCGTCCGCTGAATCTTGTCATCGAACGACTCATCCACCTCGACCGCTTTCGGCGCAAATCCAAATCCGCCGTCCACCAGGCTCGTCATCTCCGACGCGCCCAGGTTCGAGGTCATAATGATGATGCACTGCGACAGATCCACGCGCCGGTTGTCGCCCAAGGTCAAAGTCGCCTTGTCCAGAATCCCCAGCAGCAACTGCCACAGCGAATCCGACGCCTTCTCGATTTCGTCAAACAGCAGAATCGAGAGCTTCAACTTCTCCGTAAACCACTGGTTCAATGCTTCCTGCGTCAGCAGCGGATGCGTCTCCCGGTGTCCCAAGTATCCCGGAGGCGAGCCAATCAGCTTCGCAATTTCGTGCGAATGCTGGAACTCCGCGCAATCGATCTTGATGCACGCCCGCGCGTCCCCAAACAGCGCCTCGGCCATGGCTTCGACCACCCGCGTCTTGCCCGATCCCGTGGGCCCCAGAAACAGCAGGTTCCCCACCGGACGTCCCGGCGCGTTCAGCCCAGCCAGAAACATCTGATAGATTTCGACGACCTTTTCGACAGCAGCGTCCTGCCCTACAATGCGGCGGCGCAGGGCGCCATCAAACTCTCCAGCATCGTTGCTGCGACGGTTCGGATCTAGCACGGTTGCCAGGTTTGTTCTCATAGGATCGTTCTCATTGGATCGTTGCCCGGGGCTCCCGGACTTTTTCCCTTTCGTGAGGCCGTTTTCTTCGGCCTTTCTCTATTTATCTCCGGACTTTGTAGGCTTATCTCCGTATCCCTTGCCTACATCCTGGAAGCGCCCTACTCACTTCCCCCCGCTTCCCGAATCCTGCCGCATCCGGTTGCCTAGGAAATAAGCAACCCGCTGGCCACGCCTCGCGCACGCTCCGAACAATCGCCAACCCCCACATCCACCAAGGCTTAGAGCCTCCTAATCCCAATTCCCCACCGCTTATTCACGAACCCCAAATCCCCAAAGAGAAATACTTTGCACCATCTAAGGAAGGAACCTTTACCAGTAACCAAGTGCAGCACCTCGACTCGTGTGGCGACGGCCGCCTCGGTCGTCCAAGCGAAGGCGAAGGCGAAGCCGAGCGCCCCCGAGCAGACCTTCCCAGGGCAACCGAACGCTGAGTACCGGGTACTGAGTACCGAGTACTGACAACCGCCCTTCCGCCAACCGTGTTACTCCACACGTAACTAGCCCGCACCCTCCCGCTGCCGCTACCATCAAATCCAGGTAGGTTTTCGCGGAGGAACTTTGCGCCTTTCGTCTGTTCGTATCATCACTGCACTTTCCTGTCTCACTTTGGCCGCCGCCGCATGGTTGATCGGCTCGCACTCTTCCAGCTTCACGGCGGAAGCCCAAACAGCTAAGCCCGCGCAGGCCTCGCAGCTACACAACGCCAAAGCCACGGTTCCCGACGCCAAGCCGCTCCCCGAGCCCAAACCCATCGCCGCTCCCGGCACCGAAATCTA
>PMUM01000422.1 GCA_003166855.1 Acidobacteriaceae bacterium
CGGCTTGTAGGAAATCCGCTACTTGCACCCCGGGCTGCTAAGAGTTTCGATTCCAGAACGAGGGAGCCGCTCTCCCATAGGATCGTGTGGTTAAGGCTGGGCGCAATGAGAATAGCGGAAAGGCTATGGATGAGCGGACCGTCTTCCCCGCTTTGGCTTCAATCAACCACCGCAGGACGTCTAGTGCACCAGGAATCCGGTGGCGGCCACCACGATTCCCGCAACTCCGAGCACGATGCCTAAAGCCCAGAAGATTCTTCGCCCCGAGAGCAGAGTAATCGAGGTGATCACCAACCCGATCTCCAGAAAGACCTCCGCCAGATCAAATCGATCAGCCCGGTTCCTCTCATGCGCTACCTCCGCCTCCATTTCGCGGGCTTTATCCTCGATCTCTTTCTGTTCGTCCTTGTAGCGCGACGCCTCGCCGGAATACTTCTCGCGCAACTTGGCTAAAGCGGCAGCGTCGGTGGTTGTTTCCACGGAGGTCAAGTCAATAAAGATCTCGTCTGCGTGCCGCCGGATGTTCTTCGCCTGGTAGTACGCCCATTGATCGGAGGACTTGGCTTGCATCACAACTTCCTCCGTATGGGCGCGATGCCCCAGTAGAGTCACTACGGCCAGCAGCACGGCCAGCAGCGCCATGGTCAATGAAATCGGCGCTAGCGAGGGGTCGTGCTTGGCGTGCTCGGCGTGTTCCTGTAATTCAGTCAGTTCCTCCGACATACTTCACTCTCCCATCACTTTCACGATTACCCGCTTGTCCCGCTGCCCGTCGAACTCCGCGTAGAAGATCCGTTGCCACGTGCCCAGATCGAGCTTGCCTGCGGTGATAGGCACAATCACTTCATGATGGATCAGCAGCGCCTTCAGGTGGGAGTCGCCGTTATCCTCGCCCGTCTCATGATGCTTGTAGTTTTTGAGAAACGGAGCTAAGTGCTCCAGCCACTGGTCGATATCCTCGATCAGGCCGCTTTCATTGTCGTTGACGTACACGCCGGCGGTGATGTGCATCGCAGACACTAGCACCATGCCTTCCCGCACTCCACTCTTACCCACAATCTGCTCGACCTGCGGCGTGATGTGGACGTAGGCCCGATGCGTCTTGGTATGAAACTTTAAGTATTCCGTAAGAGTCTTCATATCCTAAAGTCTTGATTCGAGTTCAGAGCCTACCGGAGCGCTTCCGCCACTTTGCCGCTCGCAATCAGGGCCGCAAGCCGGGCGAAGTCAGCGTACATCACCCGGTCTTTCTCCATCGTCGCACACACCGACCGGATCGCGGCATGCGCCGCCTGCCCGCGCTTCGAAGTCTTCAGCGGAGCCAGGAAGTCCAGCGCCTGGGCAACCGCCATCGCTTCGATCGCCAGCACGTTCCGCGTGTTGTCTACGACGCGCTTCAGTTTGGTCGCGGCCGTCATCCCCATCGAGACGTAATCTTCTTTATTGCCGGATGTGGTGATCGAGTCGACCGACGCTGGATGCGCCAGCACTTTGTTCTCGCTGACCAACGCGGCGGCCGTGACTTGCGGCATCATGAAGCCGGAATTCAGGCCGGCGCCCGGAGCAAGAAACGGCGGCAAGCCTTCGCTGAGTGCGGGGTTTACCAGCCTCTCGATCCGCCGCTCGCTGATACCGGCAAGCGCGCTCAGCGCAATCGCAAGGAAATCCAGGGCAAACGCCAGCGGTTCGCCGTGAAAATTTCCGCCGGAGATGACGTCACCCTCCGCATTCTTCGCGTCGGTAATGAATACCAGCGGATTATCGACCGCGGAATTGGCCTCGGTTTCGAAGACTCCTCGACAGTGCGCGAACGTGTCGCGTACAGCACCGTGGACTTGCGGGATGCAGCGCAGCGAGTAAGCATCCTGCACGCGGCCGCAGTCGCGATGCGACTCGCGGATCTGGCTGCCCTCGAGCATCCGACGCAGGTTGGCCGCAGTCTTCATTTGTCCCGCGTGCGGACGTGCCTTGTGAATGCGCTCGTCAAACGCCGCGTCAGTTCCTTTGAGGGCGTCGCAGCACAGCCCACCTAGTACATCCGCGGTGTCCACCAGTGTCTCGGCAGCTAACAGCACCAAGGTACCAACTGCCAGCATGGCCTGCGTGCCGTTGATCAGCGAAATGCTTTCCTTGGACTCGAGCACCAGTGGTTTGATCTGTGCTCGTTTCAATGCCTCCGCGCTGGGAATCCGCACGCCTTTCTCATCGAAGCATTCGCCTTCGCCAATCAAAGCCAGTGCCAGATGTGCCAGCGGAGCCAGATCGCCGCTCGCTCCCACGCTGCCCTGTGACGGCACAACCGGAGTGACGCCCCGGTTGAGCATCTCGCAGAGGGTGTCGACGACGATGGCCCGCACGCCCGAGTGGCCCTTGGAGAGTGAATTCGCCCGCAGCAGCATCATGGCGCGCGTTTCCGCGATGGCGAGTGGTTCGCCCACTCCGACGGCGTGCGAGCGTACCAGGTTGACCTGCAGTTCACGAATCTGCTCGCCGGCAATGCGCACGTCGCTCAGTTTGCCCACACCGGTCGTAATGGCATAAGCGACCTTGTTGCTGGCGACAATCTCATCGACGACCGCGCGTGCCTGGTTCACCGATTGGCGCGCGTCAGGAGAGAGCAGGGCAGCCCGGCGTTCGGCCGCGACTTCGCGGACCGCTTCGAGTGTGAGATCGTTCCCGTTGATGTGGAGTGCGTTCAATAGGGTTCCCCGTGAAATGTCTCAGCGTTCCGTGCCTTGTGAGCCAACGATCCGCGAATCTTACTTTGCCATTGATGCGCGGAACGCTTTCAGGTACTTCTCAGGCAGGGCCGCAACTTTCATTCTTGAATCGGTGACGATGTGCGTGGTCTCCCCTTCCGCCAGCAAGGTTCTGCCTTCCGCCCGCACCAGTTCGTAACTGAATACAACGACCGACTCGCGCACCGTCTTCAGACGCGTCCGCACCACGATTTCCTCGTCGTAATAGACCGGAGCGCGATAGCGGCACTGCACTTCGGCCACGGCGATGAAGCGTCCGTCCTCGCGCTCCATGTCACGGTAGGAGAATCCCATCTCCCGCATCAGTTCTACGCGGCCCACTTCGAACCAGATCAAGTGGTTCGAGTGGTAAACGACGCCCATCTGGTCGGTCTCCGCGTAACGAACCCGCAGCCGCGTTTCATGAAATGTATGGTAATGATTGGAGGTCATTTCCCCGTCCACAACGGCTTGCGCTTTTCGAGGAATGAAGATATCCCTTCGCGGAAGTCGGCGGTCGTGCGGATCGCGGCATTTTCGCGCACCGCCGCGTCGATCTGGAGATCGAGTTCCGCGCGGGCGTGATCGGTGAGCAACTGCTTGGTCGCGCGCAACGACGCCGAACTATTCTCCATGAGCAGGGCGGCCAACTCGCGCGCTCGCGCCATCAGGGTTTCTGGGGGCACGATTTCGCTGACCAGTCCCATGCGGGCCGCTTCCTCCGCACCGAGGATCCTTCCCGTCAGCAAGAGATCGCGAGCCTGCTTTTCGCCTACCTGGCGCAATAAGAAAGTCGACACAATCGCCGGCACGAATCCGATGCGCACTTCGGTGTAGCCAAATTTCGCATCCGGAACCGCCAGAGTGAAGTCGCACAGCAACGCCAGTCCGGTTCCGCCGGCGATTGCCGCGCCGTTCACCGCTGCAATCGTCACCTTGGGGAACTCATAGAGTGAGCGGAACAGTTGGACCATGGTTTGCGAATCTTGCAAGTTCTGCTGCGGCGAGCGGCCGAGCAGCGACTTGAGATTGTCGAGATCCATCCCGGAAGAAAAAGCCTTGCCCGCGCCAGTGACGATCAGGACGATTGCATCTGACTTCGCCACTTCATCCAGTGCGTGCAGCAGGTCGTCAATCAGTTCGAAGCTGATGGCGTTGCGTTTCTCGGGACGGTTCAGCGTTAAAGTAGCCACGCCGCCGTCGTATGTGAGTTGTATCGTCTTGTAATCCATAGCGTGAATTAATCCGCCGCTTCCGAACTGGAAAACTTTGCCCCGATCCCCGCCGTCGCTTTCAACAGAGAATCCAATGGCTTCAGCGGCGGTAATGTAGCGCTCCGCTGGGTCAGGGCCGCGATTACTTTCTCAGTCGGGATGTTACCAACCAAAGCGTCCTGCGCAAAGGGACATCCTCCAAGACCTCCCAAAGCAGAATCAAATCGACGACAGCCCGCGTCGTACGCGGCCAGAACCTTCTCTGCAGCCTGATCAGGACGGCTGTGCAGATGCACGCCGATTTCAAGATAATCGTATTTCGCCATGACTGCCCCGACCACGTCGCTGATCTGTTGCGGACTCGCCATGCCGACCGTGTCCGCCAGTGAGATCATGCGCAAGTTGTCCACTTCCATCAGGGAGATCGCCTCGATCACTTCTTCGGGATTCCACAGGTCGCCATACGGGTTCCCAAATGCCATCGAGATATAGACCACAACCTCGAGTCGAGCATCGTCGGCCTTGTTCTGGATCTTCTCCAGTTCTTCGAGAGCTTCCTCGGGCGATTGATTCTGATTCTTGCGCAGGAAAGTCTCCGAAATTGAATACGGAAACCCCAGCGTCGATACCGCCTTTGTCTCAATGGCCCGCTGCGCACCCTTTTCGTTCACCACAATGCCAATGATCTCCACATCGTCCGGCGGATCGAGTTCTTTCAGCACTTCTTCGGAGTCCGCCATCTGCGGCACCGCCTTGGAAGACACGAAGGATACAGCATCGATATGCTTGAAACCCACGCTGATCAAGGCCTTGAGATAATCCACCTTCAACTCGGCAGGAATCATCCCCTTCAGCCCTTGCCAGGCATCGCGTGGACATTCAATCAGTTTGACGGGATCAGCCATGCAAGCGGTCCGCAATGCTAAGTTTGCAGCACCCCAACCTTAAACTCCGCCACGTCCGGATTGAGTGCAGCCGCCTCCAGAGCCTGCGTGATTGCGTCCCTCGTCTCGATGGGATCGATGATTTTGTCGATCCACAGCCGCGCGGCTCCGTAGCGCGGATCGGTCTGCTCGTTGTAGGTGCGCTTCACCGACTCGTACAGTTCTTTTCGCTCTTCGTCACTCAGCTTTTTGCCACCGCGCTCCAGTTGCTTGACCTTAATTTCAACGAGTGTGCCCGCGGCCGAATCGCCGCTCATCACCGCGTAGCGCGCCGTTGGCCAGGCGAAGACGAAGCGCGGATCGTACGCCTTCCCGCACATCGCGTAATGTCCGGCACCGAACGAACCGCCCACGATCACCGTGATCTTCGGCACCACGGAATTGGAAACCGCATTGACCAATTTCGCTCCTGCCTTGATGATCCCGCTCCACTCCGCGTCGCGTCCTACCATGAATCCATTCACGTCGTGGAAAAAGATCAGAGGAATCAGATTCTGATTACAGTCCATGATGAAGCGCGCGGCTTTCTCCGCCGACTCCGTGTAGATCACACCTCCGAATTCGACTCGCTTGTGGCCCTCGTGATCGATCTGCTGTGCATGCAGTTTCTGATTGGCGACGATACCCACGGCAAAGCCCCCAATGCGCCCGTATCCGCAGATGAGCGTCTTTCCGAACTCTGGCTTGTACTCGTCAAAGCGGCTCCCATCGAGCACACGCGCCAGCACTTCTTTCATGTCGTAAGGGCGTGCCGGCGAGGAATCGTAGATCCCATAGATTTCTTCCGCGGTCAGTTCCGGTTCGACCGGCTTCTTCCGGTCCCACGGAGAGAGCCGCCGATATCCCCACTTCTCGACAATCGAGCGAATCCGCGAGATGCAGGCCTGATCATTCGGTTCGCGGAAATCGACCGTCCCGCTGATAGCCGAGTGCATCGCCGCACCGCCCAACTCATCCGCTGAGACCTTTTGTCCGATCGCGGCCTGCACCAGCGCCGGACCTGCGAGAAACAACCCGCTGCCATCCGTCATCAGCACGTGATCGCACATCACCGGAAGGTAACCGCCACCGGCGACGCACATCCCCATGATGGCCGCGATTTGTGGAATGCCCATGGCCGACATCACGGCATTATTGCGAAATACGCGGCCGAAATCGTCGGTGTCGGGAAAGACATCTTCCTGCAGCGGCAAAAACACGCCCGCGGAATCGACCAGATAGATGGTCGGAATGTGGTTCTCGATGGCGATGTTCTGCGCCCGAATTACTTTCTTCGCAGTCATCGGGAAGAACGCGCCTGCCTTCACGGTCGCGTCATTGGCGATGATCATGACCATCCGGGTCTCAATCCGCGCTAATCCCGTAATGACGCCCGCGGCCGGTGCGCCACCCCATTCTTCGTACATGCCGTAAGCTGTGTAGAGGCCCAGTTCGAAGAACGTCCCTGGGTCGGCCAACAGAGCAATACGCTCGCGCGCCGTCAACCGGCCCTTGGCATGCTGGCTTTCGATGGCTTTGGCGCCGCCACCCTCGCAGATCTTTTCGCCCTCATTGCGCACTTGCGACATCAGGTCCGCCAGAAAACGCATGTTGACTTCAAAGCGCGCGGAAGTAGGATCGATCTTGGTCGTCAGCACGTTGTCCGGTGCCGTCGAGTTCGAGATGGGAGATTCGATGCGCTCAGCCATGGGTCGAGAAATCAAGAAGCGGACTGATTACGGTATACCACGCAGGCAGACCCGCGCAATGCGGCTTAGCCCGGAATCTCTATGCTAAGGACGCCTCAGTTGAGTGCTGAGGCGACCTAGCGCCTCGGCCACAGGATCATCGGCAATCGCGTCCACAAGTCCGATCCTCAGAGCTTGCGCAGCCGTGACCTTCTCAGCCGCTGCGAACATCTCCAGAGCGCGTCCTTTGCCTACGAGTCGCGGCAGTCGCTGGGTGCCTCCCCAGCCCGTAATTAGACCCAGCGCTGCGCCGCGATGTCCAAACACCGCATGCGGAGACGCGATTCGGTGATCGCAAGCGAGCGCCAGATCGAGCCCCCCGCCCATACAAAATCCTTGGATCGCCGCGTAAACAGAGGCTGGATATGCCGCAACCACATTCATCAACTCCTGACCCGTTCTGGCGAAGACAAGAGCGTCGGGTCCGCTGAGTTGCGAGATTTCGTTCAAGTCCGCGCCCGCAGAGAAAATAGGATCGCCCGAGATGACCAAGGGAAGAACCGGAGCACCAGGACTGCAGAAGCCCTCAATCTCCTCCTTAAGAGCGATGACCTTCCGGCGAGTAAGGCGGTTCATGCCGTCGCCCGACACGAGGGTCAAGAGAAGAATGCCGCTGTCATGCGCCAGCGTGAACTCTAGCTCTCTGTGGCCCGCCATCATGAGGATCCACGGCTAGGAACTCGTTCGGGAAAGCCATTCCGCCAGCCGGCAACCATCTTCCTCCAGCAAGAATGTTCCCACACCAAAGCATTCTCCCACGATACGGTGCGACTCGGGATCCCTGGCGGCCCGCGTGATCCATTGCTGTCCCACGCGGTACTGTGAGGCGGTAAACCACTTCTGCGGTAAAGCCTCTAGCAGTCCCGCCTGTGGGTAGAACACAAGGAGCGCAAACGCCGGATCATCGTTCGACATCGCCTTGTAGCTGGTCGGGACAATCAACTCGTCCACCGTCGTCAACTCCTTAGGCACGTCGATCTTGTGCATGCCGGGACCCAACGAAAGCGGCGCTTCGAAATCGGCAACCGGCGCAGTCGCCGAGTAAATGCGGTCGGCCGATGGCTTGAACCAGCCCGCGACTTCCGCCAGATCGAACGCCTTGAGTTGGTCCGGATCGAAGCATGCAAGCCGAATATTGCGGCCTTCCGGGCACCAGATGCCGACAAAATGCGGCGGCACTAGAAAGAGTCGGCAGTAAGTGTTGAGTGCGAGACGGGCCCGATCCGGTTCTTGCTCGAGGCCGAGAGTCACAAGGTGGGCGATGGGGCCTTGCTCGCCGTGATGGGTCCAGACAAAATTCTGGCCCGCCATCGAGCGGAAGGCGGGAAAAGTTTTCCAGTACCACGGTACTGGCCCAACAGTCTTAGAGAGAATCTCCCGGGCACGGGAGGCGCTGATCTCGGCCATCAGCTGGCCGCCGGCACGCCGGGTCCCTTCACGCGCGTGCGAATGAACTGAACGATATCGTCCATCGCTGTGCCGGGCTGGAAAATCGCCGCTACGCCAATTCTCTTCAGTCCCTCGATGTCCTGGTTCGGGATGATGCCGCCGACCACCACAATCACATCGTCCATCTTGTTCTGCTTGAGCAGATCCATTACGCGAGGGACAATCGCGTTGTGCGCCCCGGAAAGAATCGACAGCCCGATTACCTGCACATCTTCCTGCAGAGCCGCTGTGACGATCATCTCGGGCGTCTGCCGCAGTCCGGTATAGATCACTTCCATGCCCGCGTCGCGCAGCGCGCGGGCAATTACCTTCGCCCCGCGATCATGCCCGTCGAGCCCGGGCTTCGCCACTAGCACGCGGATCTTCGTATCAGCCATCGCTCACCATTTAAACACACAGGGCACAGTGGTTCACAGAGGGAAGTCGAGAAGCGGCAAGAGCTTCCTCTGGGTCCCCGTGTTCTCTGTGGCTAAACGGTCTTCATGTCCAGACTCCGCCACATATACCAGCAAGCCACGCTGCGATAGGGTTCCCACGCTTTCGCGATCTTCTCCATATCTTTTGTCTTGGGCAGCTTGCGCCTCTTGTAGTGTTTTTTAATCGCCACCTGCACGCCGTAGTCGCCTGTGGGCAACACATTCGGACGCCGCAAGGAAAACATCAGAAACATATGCGCGGTCCACACGCCGACGCCTTTCACCTGCGTGAGATGCTCGATGACCTCGTCATCCGTCATGTCAGGCAAGCGCGTAAAGTTGAGGAGTCCATCCGCAGTCTTCTTCGCCAGATCCTTTAGATAAGCTGATTTCTGTTTCGACAGCCCCACACTGCGCAGCTGTTCATCGCTCAGCTTGAGGATGCCTTCCGGCGTGAGCGGATCGCCTGCAAGAGCGGCAAAGCGATTGAAGATCGTCACTGCAGCCTTGCCGTTCAGTTGCTGGTAGACGATCGCCTCGGCCACACTGCAAAACTCCGGTACTCCAAATTCCATGCGGCACGGTCCCACGCGCTCAATAATCGCGCGTAGCACGGGATCAGATTTCTTGAGATGGTTCACGGCCTTTCGCATGGCCTATACATTTATCATAAAATACCGGCGAGGCGAAGAAAAAACGAATCTTGGCGCCCGCTTGCCTTACTGCGCCCGTTTGATCGCGATCCCCATGACTTCATATCTTCCGCCCCGCAGTAGTTTGTCGGTGCCGATAAACGCCCGGGCCGGATAATCGCCGTGGAAATATGTTTTGTACACAGAGTTGAACGTGTCATAGAACTTGAGATCCGTGCAGAAGATCTGCACAGAAACCACATCGTCCATGGTCAACCCGGCAGACTCGACGGTCCCCTTGATTCCATCCATAACGAGTCGGGCTTCGTCCTCGGCGCTCGCGGGTGGAGTCCCAGTTTTTGGGTCCAGCCCGATATGCCCCGCGATATACAGCGTATTGCCCACCAGCACGGCGTCGCTGAACGGCAGAGCCTTCATGTCACTGGCTCGCGGCTTCACAATAAACTTGCGGTCTGCGGCTCCTGCCATAAGACAAGATACGAGAAGCAACACCCCCACAACAATTCGCTGTTTCATGGTTATCCTCGCAAGGAATTTGAAAGATTCGGACACGCAGAGTATCACGCTTACCGGAACGCAGCGAACGCTAGCCCTGCGATCCCGCCGCCTACTATCACCCACGCTGGACTCACTTTCCACCTCAATATCACCGCCAACGATATAGTAGCGATTGCCCAGGATGGCCATCCCCGCAGCGCGTCCGCGGCCAGTCGAAAAGTGACCCCACCCATCAAAGCCACGGCGCAGACGTTGACTGAATCCAGAAAACCCGCGATCCACGCCGACTGTCTCAGCCGGAACAGGACCGGCGCCAGCAGCGCAACGTAGAAAAATGACGGCAAGAATATCCCGAGTGTTGCTACCGCCGCTCCCGGCGCTCCGCCTAGAATGTATCCGATGAATGTCGCGGTCGAAAACACGGGTCCCGGCGTGAACTGCCCGATCGCGACCGCATCCAGCAATTGCTGATGCGTCAACCACGCGTTCTGCTGCACCAATCCTTGCTCCAGAAAGGCCAGCAATACATATCCGCCGCCATAAAGCACCGCGCCCAATTTGAGGAAAAACAACCCGATCCTGTAGACGGATGGTCGGGCAATCACCGCCCCTGCCGCGGTCGATGCAACAAGGACAGTTCCGACCGCACGCGACCACGAAGTCCAAGTTCCTCCGGCCGCGCTTATCGGGAAGGTTCGCCGACCGAACAGGGGCGAAAACATCAGAGCGCCTGGGGAGCGAAAGCTCGCAGCCCTTTGAACGACCATGCCCACCAGCCCGCCCCCAAATAAAATCACAATCGGACTCACGCCCAGAAAGAATGCGGCCAAAGCCAACCCGCCCAGCACTGCTAGCCCCACGCCCTTGACCGCCGTTTTTCCCAGACGCCAGATCGCGATCGCGATGACCACGATTACTGCCGCTTTAATGCCTCCCAGCACCGATACCGCCTGCGTCAACGTTCCGAACCGCACGTAGGCCCACGCAAATGCTCCAGTGATCACCGCTGCGGGCAGAATGAAACTCGCTCCCGCGACGCAGAGCCCGGCCCATCCCGCTCGGACGAATCCTACGTTGATTGCCATCTCCGTGGATGTAGGGCCGGGAATCAGGTTAGCCGCGCCCAGCAGGTCGAGAAACTGCTGCTTCGTCAGCCACTGCCGCTTGCGGACGACCTCGGTTTCCATCAGCGCGATGTGCGCCGCCGGACCGCCGAAACTGATGGTGCCGAGTTTGAGGAAGAGTGACGCTAATTCGCGCAAACGACCCGCGCTGGTTCCGGCGTGCGCCGGAAGTTCCGCGGGCGGCATGCGCTCGTCGCTCACGCGGCCTTATGCACACCTTGACGGAAGTTCTCGATCAGATGTTCAGATGTGCGCAGCGAGAACGCCAGAATGCTGATCGTGGTGGTCTTGTCAGTGCAGTTCAGAAACACGCTGGCATCGCAGACGTATAAGTTCGGCACATCGTGCGCTTGCCCAAAGCGGTGGGTCACAAAATGTTTCGGATCGTTCCCCATGCGGCATGTGCCGGTCTCGTGCAGGCTCCAGCCTGGAATCTCCGGAGCGTCTCCGAATCCCTCAACCTCGCCGCCAGCCGCGCGCAGCGCATCAGCGCAAATCTGCTTGGAGTGCTCCCACATCTTCAGGACGTTCTCATCCCATTCGAAATGCATGCGGGCGACAGGAATCCCGTACGGGTCTTTTACCTCAGGATCCAGATCCATGTAGTTCGTGTCGGAGCGCAGCGACGGCGCCTGTATTCCGAAACTTACCGGCGAAGGATATCGACGTTTAATCTCGCGCTTGAACGACGATCCAAAGCCATCGAGTTCGTTCGCAAACCAGGGGAATTCAGAACACCCGCCGTCGGGATAAACAGAATATCCGCGAATGAACTTCTCTTCGTGCGGATCTTTCAGATTCTGCCAGCGCGGCATCCACGCAATCGTGCTGTCGGCCACGTGGTCGGGAAAGCTCGGCTGTCCCACTAGTTGCGGCAGATATCCCCGAACCGATTCGCCATAGAGATGATCGCAAAGATTGCGCCCCAACTGCCCGCTGGAATTGGCGATTCCATTAGGCCAGTGCCGTGACTTCGAATTCAGCATGATGCGCGCCGATTCGATGCACGATGCGGCCACCACCACCGCGCGCCCGTACACCTCGACTTCCTGCTTCGTCTTGCGGTCGATATAAGCCACTCCGGTCGCCTGCCCATTGTCATCGACCAGAACGTTCTTCGCCAACGCATCGGTGCGCAGTTCAAGATTCTTCGTGGCCTTCGCTTTCGGCAATAAGAAATATGGCGTGGAGAAAAATGCGCCCACATCGCAGCCCGTCGTGCACTCCCCACAGAAATGGCAAGCCGGATGTCCCTCATGCGGCTGAGTCAGTTGTGCGCAGCGATCCGGCAAATACGGCACGCCAATTTTGTTGCAACCGGCTTCGAGAATGAAATCCAGACAGCGGAACTTGAACGGCGGTAGATACGATCCGTCCGGATTGCTTGGCCGGTTCTGCACCGTGCTGGCCACGCCAATCATCTTCTCGACTCGCGTATAGAACGGGCTGATCTCGTCATAGGTGATAGGCCAGTCGACGTCATAGCCGTCGAGTGACGCGGCGCGAAAATCAATGTCGCCAAAACGCGCCGAACTGCGTCCCCAGAAATTTGTCTTGCCTCCAACGGCCTTGCAGCGCGGCCACATCCACTTCATTCCCGGCGGCGTCGTGAAGGGAATCTCGTGGTCCCATGCGGCCTTCGTGTATTCGTTGTCCATGTAGCCGAAAGATTCTCCACGCCGTTTGGGATCGTCCATTCCGCGAAACTTCATGTCCCACGGCATCCGGTGATAGCGAAAGTCCTTCTCTGGATCGAGTCTTTGCCCCGCATTCAATGCGCAGACCTTCAGTCCGGCTTCGCACAGCGTTTTGATCGCCATGCCGCCGCCGGCGCCAGTTCCAATCACGATCACATCGTAGATTTTCTTGGCCATGGTTTCGATTTCAGGGTGCTGCCTGGGAAAGACGCTGGTGCTCCGGATCGTCCTTGTGCGGACATTCCGGCGATTCCGCATAGAATTTCAGCGCGGGATTGTCCAGTTCTTTGAATCCGATTTCACTGGTGTAGAAGCCCATTACGGTATATTCGCGGACCATGCGCAAGAATCGCCGCCCCTCCTCATTGCCCGCAACTGCCTTATCTTTGAAGCCGAGCGGTGTCAGCAGAGAAATCTGCGCTTCGGGTGTCAACTCAAGAAAGCGCTTTGCGGCCCGCTGTTCCGCGTAAGCGTCGAGCCATGCAAGTCCAGTGCGGAAACCATATTGTGCGTCGGGATCGCTGGCCACCATGAAGTCGATGAACTCCGCCACGCCCGCCTCTTTCGCGCCCGGCGTGCCGTCGTTGGGGATGAAGATCTCCGTCAACCGGTCGACCATCGCATATTCCGTCGTAGTGAAAAATTGAGGGTGGAAGACCGCCGGCTTGATCTGCAAAGCCGCGTTGCCGACATGCCCGCAGGCAAACGCCCATTTACTGAAACCTGGGAACTGCGCCGCAGCCGCGGCCGTTCCCAGAATGCGCAATATTTCCCGCCGCTGAACGCCTTGTCCTGCCATAAAATTCGCTTCCGATTCTTCTGTCTTCAAGCCGCGTTGTCATTCCGACCGAAGCGAGGAATCTGCTGTCCTCGCCTACGAAAGGAAATGAATTGTCTTCTCAACCAATTCCGCTGTCGGCTTGTACGGATCCCCGGGCGCGTCGTACTCGATCGAGCAATATCCCTTG
>PMUM01000418.1 GCA_003166855.1 Acidobacteriaceae bacterium
CGCGCTATCATGTGCTGATTGCTACAACGATAAGGAGGTCAGCATGGTTCGAGAACGGGCACTTAAGATCGTGTTGGTGGTGGTGGGATTGTTGTTTACGGCGGGAGTTGTTCCGCTGACAATGTTTTTCTCGCGAGAGCCTGCGGTGCCCATGATAATGAGCATCTATGTCGCACCTGGAATTTTCTTGCTGCTGGCGGTGCGTGACCCAGCGGCGAACCGCAGTCTGATCGCCTTCGGCGGATGGGCAAATCTTGCGCATGCTGGGGTAATGGCTGCGCAGGAATACCGGAATGTGATCGAGCGCCGAGAACTCGCGGGAGTGGTTGTGTTCGCAATCGTCGGTGTTGTGCTCGTCGCACTGGCTCCGGCAAAGAAGTCAGTGGAGCGAGCTTCTGCTGTGATGGCGCAGGTCGGCAGTTGACAACCAAGACCCCATGATCGCCGGAGCCATCATAATCATCGCCATCGCCGCCACGGGCGTGCTGCTGATGCGCTTCCGCAAGCGATGGCTGGCGAAGATCAACATTGCCTTCACGAACCGGATTACCGGGCTGTTCGCGGGCTGGCTTCCGGGCTTCGGCATTCTTAAGCATCTAGGTCGGAAATCAGGCAGGGTCTACCGGACGCCAGTGAATGTTTTTCGAGCGTCGAACGGCTTCATCATCGCGCTCACGTACGGCAGCCAGTCGGAGTGGGTAAAGAACGTTTTCGCGACGGGCGGTTGCGAATTGAGAACTCGCGGGAAGCGGTATGAGCTTTCCGCACCGAAGGTCGTGCGTGATTCTACGCGAAAGAGGTTCCCGTTTCCGGTGCGGCTGGTGCTGAGGACTGTGGGTGCGAATGAGTATATGGAGCTATCGAAATCATCAGCAACCTAAGACAGACACGAGGGCGAGTGGTCGAATGAAAATCATCTTGAGCAGGAAAGGAATCGACAGTGGTGCGCTGTCGGGCAAAATGGCAAGCCCGATTCTGCCGTGCCGATGCCTCTGCTCCATCCCTATACCTTACAGATGCGGCATTTCGTACTCGGACGTCCACTTTGGAACACGTTCATTTCAGCAGATCATCAGAGAACTGAACCCGCGCTGGTCAAATCGACTCGCACATCTTGATCCAGACCTCCGGCGCGATGCGGTGACTTCTCGTCCATCGGGCTGGAGACCCGCATTTGGTCAAATCGGCGCTGCCGCAGGACACCTTATCAACCAAGGTGTGGGAGTCGGCGCAACCTGCTTCGCACGTTATAATGGCGCGCACCGATGACGCTGACCTCTGGCACTAAGCTCGGTCCGTATGAAATCCAGTCTCTGCTGGGCGCAGGCGGTATGGGCGAAGTCTACCGCGCTCGCGACACGCGGCTGGGACGTGATGTGGCTATCAAGGTTCTGCCTGCGCATCTCTCCTCTGATCCCGACCTCAGACAGCGCATGGAGCGCGAGGCGAAGGCGATTTCGTCGCTGAATCACCCGCAGATTTGCACCTTGCACGATGTCGGCTCGCAGGACGGCATCGATTTTCTCGTCATGGAGCACTTGGAAGGCGAAACGCTGGCCGACCGCCTGCATAGGGGAGCGCTTCCGCTTGCGGAGGCACTGAAGATAGGAAGGGAGATCGCCGAGGCACTCGACAAGGCGCACAGGCGTGGCATCGTGCATCGCGATCTTAAGCCGGGGAACATCATGCTCACAAAGAATGGGCCGAAGCTGATGGATTTCGGTTTAGCCAAGCCGTCGCCGGGAGTGAGTTCGGGGTCCTTGGCCAGCCCATTGACGCCGAGCACTCCGACCATGACGGTGGCCGCGCTCACCGCAGCGGCGTCGCCTTTGACGCAGAAAGGCACAGTAGTGGGCACATTTCAGTACATGGCACCGGAAGTTCTGCAAGGCGCGGAAGCGGATGCAATATCCGACATTTTCAGTTTTGGTTGCGTGCTGTACGAAATGGTAACCGGGCGTCGTGCATTCGAGGGAAAGTCACAGTTTAGCGTGCTGGGCGCAATCCTGGACAAAGAGCCAGAGCGCATCTCGACCGTCATTCCCGATTCGCATCCACGATTAGACGAAACCGTATGGCTGTGTCTGGCGAAAAATCCCGACCAGCGCTACGGCTGCATGCACGACGTGCAGATTCAGCTGGAAGCGCTGGCAGAGGGTCCTAAAGTCGCGAGTCTTCAAGCGCCGCCGTTGAAGCCTGCATCGCCCAGTTCGCGCCTGCCATGGCTGATCGCAGGAATCGCGGCGCTGCTGGCAATAAGCGTAGCGATAGCCTACATCTTACAAACGCCGAAGTCCGTGCCGGTCATGCGTTCTTCCATTCTGCCGCCCACAGATACTTCGTTCGTGACCATGCTGCCGGCCTCCGGTCCGCCGGTGCTCTCGCCCGATGGAGCCCTACTGGCGTTCACGGCACGCGACGATAAAAGTAAGGTCTTATTGTATGTACGATCGCTGACCTCCCTGACGGCGCAGCCTTTGCCGGGGACTGACGACGCCATCTATCCCTTCTGGTCGCCGGACNNGGGCCGCCGCAGGACATATGCGACAGCGTCAGCGGACGCGGAGGCACCTGGAGCAAGGATGGCGTGATCGTGTTTACGCCCTCGTCCAACCAGAATTTATTCAGCGTACCAGCCGCGGGCGGAACGCCCGAACCCGCCTCGAAGCTCGATGTGGCCAAAGGCGAGAACAGTCACCGCTGGCCGGGGTTCTTGCCCGATGGCAAACACTTTCTCTATTGGTCGCGAACCTCCCGTCCAGGCGAGTCTCCGGTGCTGTATATCGGCGAGCTCGGATCGTTGAAGGCCAGACTGCTCACCAAAAGCGAGACCATGGCCCAGTACGCCTCCGGCCATCTTCTGTTCCTGCGCGGACAGACCTTGATGGCGCAGCCCTTCAACCTGGGACGGATGGAACTCAGCGGCGAGCCCCAGCCTATTGCCGAGCACATCGCCGTGAATGGAGCGAGCGTCCGGGCGATGTTCTCGGCCTCAGAGACGGGAACGCTGGTGTACCAGTCCGGCGAGGCTTCCACCGGATGGAACCTTGTATGGTGGGGTAGAGAGGAAAAGCAAATGGAGGCGATTGCTCAGGCCTCTCGCTACATCGGACCGTCACTGTCGCCCGACGGCGCCCGCTTCGCAGTCACCATCTTCGTTGGAAATCAAGGAATCGCTGACATTTGGGTTTTCGATCTGGCCCGCGCAACCCGCACCCGCCTGACCTTCACCAACGTCACTACCAACGCCAACCAGGGCGGGGCGACCTGGACGCCCGACAGCAAGACCATCTTTTACAGCTCTGTCTCTAAAGGAGTGTTCCAAATCTACGCCAAGGCCGCCGACGGCAGCAGTTCCGAGCGCCTCGTCCTGGAAAGCGCTGATGCTACCGCATACCCGAGGAGCGTTTCACCCGACGGCCACTATCTGGTCTATCAAAGGCGGCTCAACCAGAATGAAACCGGCGATCACATCTGGGCGCTGCCTTTGTCTGGTGATGGGAAGCCGTTTCCCATTGTGCAGGACGCTTTTGACGAGAGGGCGCCAACAGTTTCTCCCGATGGAAAGTGGCTGGCATATCAAAGCAACGAGTCGGGGCGGCCTGAGATCTACATCACCGCCTTTCCCGCTGGCGGTGCAAAGTGGCAGGTCGCGAGCAATGGCGGGACGACGCCGAAATGGCGCCGCGATGGCAAGGAAATGTTCTTTCTCGATCCGCAGGACAGATTAGTTGCGGTCGATGTGAATACGTCCGGCAACGCGGTGAAGCTGGGCGCGCCTCACACTTTGTTTCAGGCGGTTGGAATCCAGCGTGACTTTGGTCCTTACGACGTGACTGCGGATGGGAAGAAGTTTCTCATCAACAGCGGGAATCTGAAGGAAGGCACCGAACCGGTAACGCTGGTGCAGAACTGGCCGGCGGAGTTGAAGAAGTAACCCGCTTCCTTACCTCGACTCGTCGAATTGTCCGATCCCCCGAGGGACGGGCTATAAAAAAGTTGCCGGCGAGATTTCCAGTTTCCATTTAGTCGACAATCCATCCAGAGTGGTCAAACCGGCTCGATGCACTTTCTTCAGACTATAATGGCGCCACACTGAATGACCCTCACCTCTGGTACAAGACTCGGTCCCTACGAAGTCCAGTCTCCGCTCGGCGCGGGCGGTATGGGAGAGGTTTACCGTGCGACGGATACTCGTCTCGATCGCACGGTTGCGATCAAAGTTCTAGCTTCGCACCTCTCATCCTCGCCGGAACTGAAACAGCGCATGGAGCGGGAGGCCCGGNNCGGCTTCGCAAAGGTGCGATGCCACTGAACGAGGTCTTCAAAGTCGGGATTGCCGTGGCAGAAGCGCTAGCGATCGCGCACCGAAGTGGCATTGTCCATCGCGACCTGAAGCCTGGGAACATCATGCTGACGAAGACCGGGGCCAAGCTGATGGACTTTGGGCTGGCCAAACCGCTGGGAGTGCAGACTTCAGCGTCGGCGTCGGCACCCTCGTTCACTGCGGCAGCCACGTTAAGCGGGCCGAGCCCGCTAACCCCACTTACTACAGCGGGCAGCATCATCGGCACCATCCAGTACATGTCGCCGGAACAAATTGAGGGAAAGGAAGCCGACGCCCGCTCCGACATTTTTGCGTTCGGCGCCGTTCTTTACGAGATGGCAACGGGGCAGCGGCCCTTTGAGGGGAAGAGCCAAATCTCGCTGGCGTCCTCCATTTTGGAGAAAGACCCAGAACCGGTCAGCGCCATCAAGCCTTCGACTCCTCCTGCCTTCGAGCATGTTCTGACAACTTGCCTGCAGAAGAACCCAGAGGATCGATTTCAGACCGCGCACGACATCAAGCTGGAACTGCAATGGATTGCCGCAGATCGATCATTGCCCGCTGCGGCTGCCTCGCCGCAAGCGCCTTCAAATACGCGGGAGCGCCTGGGCTGGGCGATTGCGATGGTCGTTGTCATTGCCGTCGCGCTGGCGCTGGTCGCCGGGAGTCTCCTCCACCATTTCCATCCATCGGAAAAGAGTATCCGCGCCGTCATCAATCCTCCCGACAAGACCACTCTCAATCTGACCGGCGATGCTGCCGGACCGCTTGTCTTCTCCCCAGACGGCGCATCGATCGCCTTCGCAGCGACAGGAGAGGACGGCAAGACCGCGCTATGGATTCGCTCCATGAACTCGCTGGACGCGCGTGCGCTTCCAGGCACCGATAGCGCGATCTTTCCCTTCTGGTCGCCTGACAGCCGTTCGCTTGGATTTTTCGCCGACGGCCAGTTAAAGACCATCGATCTCAATGGCGACTCCGTGCAAGCGGTTTGTGCCGTACAGATCGGGCGCGGGGGCGCTTGGGGACCGGACGGAGTGATCATTTTCTCTGCCGGCCCGTCAACTCCCCTTATGCGGGTTAGCGCCGGCGGCGGAACTCCGACTATCCTCACCAAGATCGATCCTGCTCAGCACACCTCGCATCGCTGGCCAGACTTTCTGCCCGATGGCAAGCACTTCCTGTATTTGGCGATTCATCACGATCCCTCCAAGTCAGCGAACAACACGCTCTATTACGCGTCGTTGGATGGCCGCGAAAATCGTCCGCTATTCCATTCTCAATCAAACGCCATTTACGCCAATGGTTATCTTTTGTTCGCGCGTGGCGACCAGTTGATGGCGCAACCGTTCGACCCCACCCACGGAACCTTGAGCGGCGAGCCACAGAGCGTGGCCAAGGGAGTGATGAGCGACGTCACCACCTGGCACCTGGATGCGTCAGCAACAGCCGATGGATTGCTGGCCTTCGGCAGCGGCGGCAGCGGCGACTTGCAACTGATCTGGATGGATCGCAACGGGAAACAGATCGGCACGGTAGCCGAGAAGATCACGAACCTGCAAGTGGCGCGGATCTCCCCACAAGGAGATCGCATCGCTCTGCAGATTGACTCCGGTATGAACGACATCTGGGTGCTCGATTTGGCGCGTGGGGTTCGCACTAGGCTGACGTTTGGCCCCGTCGCGAACGCGTACCCGACCTGGTCGCCCGATGGCAAGTGGATCGCCTACATGTCCAAGCGCGGCGATCAGTTTGGCCTCTATCGCAAGCGCTCCGACGGTAGCGGCGCCGAAGAGGTTCTGCTCAGCGCTGACGCGCAGATCGCGCCCGACAGTTGGTCGAGCGACGGCAAGTCCTTGATCTATACGCAGCGCACCCCGGAAGGCCAGGGGCAGATCTGGGCTTTGCCGCTCGAGGGAGAGCGCAAACCGTCGATGGTGTTGCCGCGCGGTTCCGGTGGACAACTTTCCCCTGACGGCCTTTGGCTGGCCTACCAGTCGAGTGAGTCCGGTGTGAATGAAGTATATGTGGTCGCCTTTGGCGGCGGCCAAGGCAAGTGGCAGGTCTCGGCCAATGGAGGAATGCTTCCGCTATGGGGCAAGGACGGCAGAGAGTTCTACTATTTGGACGGGAATCAAACTCTTCTTGCGGTGCAGGTCAGGGATGCCGGTGGCGCCCTCGAATTCGGCGCCCCTCAGAGCATCGTCAGCCGATGGACCGTTCTGGGAAAACCCTTTTACGACGTCACTCCCGACGGAGGGAAAATCCTGCTGGACCGGGTTTCGCAGCAGGTCAGCCAATCCATCACCGTGGTTACGAACTTTACGGCGGACCTGAAGAAGTAAGCGAACCCGCTCGTTTACCGTGATCGCCTAAGCCTCGCCACCGGATTCTGATCGATTCACGGGCAACTCTTACCTAATGCACTAAGGTAAGGGTTGCCGACCAACCGCCCAGAATCCTAGTAAAGCTGTTCGGGGACTACGGCCAGCACGGGGATGAAAGATACTCCCCACCAAGAATCACGGAGGTTATATCCAAAGTGCGCGACGGACGGCCCGATCCCGCGCATATCAGCACAAGTCACATCGAACGCCAGAACCTAACGATGCGAATGCAGATGCGCCGATTCACGCGGCTCACGAATGCTTTCTCGAAGAAATTGCAGAACCTACAGGCCGCCGTGACGCTCTATTTTGCTTGGTACAACTTCTGCCGGGTTCATCAGACCTTGCGCGTCACTCCTGCCATGGAGGCTGGGATTGCCGATCATGTCTGGACTGTCAGTGAACTGCTCATGTGGGCCGGGAATCCGGTATAAGGGAATTCGTGGAACAGGTTCCCCGGTGCGCGTGTAGAGACATTCTGGGTTTAAGTAGTATCCTTGCTCATCTTTTAGAACTGTCTGAAAATGCACAGGTGACCTCATGGCAACCAACAGAAAATGCTTGAATTGCGGCTCTGGAAATTTGACTGCGAACAAACTCGGCATTCCTCTCAGACCTCAAACGGTCGCAAGACCACAAACTGAGTTCGCGGTCATCGCTTTGGTCTGTGATGAATGCGGCTTTGTGGCTTTGTTTGGGGAAAAACAATTCTCAGCAACACAGAATTAGCCCACTACCCAGAATCGTCGGATCGGCTATAACGTGCCACGCAGGCTATAATTGCGCCGACCCATGGATCTGACCTCTGGCACAAAGCTCGGGCCGTATGAAATCGTCTCGCCGCTCGGCGCCGGCGGCATGGGCGAAGGCTGGAAAGCTCGCGACACAAGGCTTGATCGCACCGTCGTCGTCAAGGTCCTGCCGAAATACATAGCTTCGATGGACCGACTGCGCGCCCGCTTCGAGCGCGAGGC
>PMUM01000041.1 GCA_003166855.1 Acidobacteriaceae bacterium
CGGTCTCCGCCGGACGCTTACCTTGATTTGGGGGAGGTACGGTCAATTCCTCCAGATAATGTCGTCGGTCTACCCCGGCTACCATGCTACTCGCAGCATCGCAGAAGTCGTCGTCGGAACTCTCTACGGAGCCGTAGATGCTCTTATCGCTGGCGCTGTCTTTGCTTGGCTCTACAATCAGTTTGCTAAGCCCGACGTCTGAGCAACAAAGGGTCTGCTGAAAGCGGACGCTGCTAAGATTCGCGTGTGAGCGTTCGAGAACCAAGGGATCGTTACCTCTCGCCAGAAGAGGCGAAGCGTTTCTATGACCGCCTTGGCTCTGGGCAGGATTGGCAACACTTTTACGAGAATCCCGCCACCAACCAACTGTTCGCGCATGCTGGATTCGACTCTGCGCATGCGGTATTCGAGTTCGGCTGTGGCACAGGGGCATTTGCCGCAGATCTAGTGCAACGCCGTCTGCCCGCAGACGCCCGCTACGTTGGGCTCGACATCAGCAGCGCAATGGTTTCGCTTGCACGGAAGCGTTTGAAACCTTGGTCAGAACGCGCACGTGTTTACCAGACTGACGGTTCCCCACGTATACCTGAGCCGGATGCCAGCTTCGACCACTTCGTTCCACCTACGTGCTCGATCTGCTTGCTCCCGACTTCATAGAGCAACTCTTGTCGGAGGCTCACCGTCTAGTCGTCCCCGGAGGCAAGCTCTGTCTGGTGAGCCTGACGTTCGGTGCGTCCTCCCTCTCCAGCGCAGTCTGCTGGGGCTGGCAGCGCTTGTGGCGGCTCAGCCCGGCCATTGTGGGCGGCTGCCATCCCATCGAACTCTCGGACTATCTCCCGTCCGGGGCGTGGAAACCTAACCACCAGACCAAGGTGACGAGCTGGGGCGTCACTTCCGAAGTTCTTGTAGCCTCAGCGAGGTAGAATGCCAAATTGGGCAGACAATTGCACCAATCTTGAATGACACGCCGAACAGCGGAGGCAATGTGGCAACGTTTCTGAATGTGGGGCGAATGGATCGCTCCTTGCGAGTGGCGCTGGGGATCGGCCTCGGGATTGCGGGAATCCTCGTCAATGGTCATCCTCACCTTGGCTGGGCGCTTGGAATCGCCGGAGTTTTGGTAATTCTTAGCGGTACCTGTGGGATATGACTCACATATCGCGTGCTCGGGCTGAGCACGAAAACGAACAGTAACAAGGACGCCTGACCGCTCGTATCTGATTTCTAAACCAAGGAATTGTTCTCGGATGCGGAAGCACGAGCCGGGACCGCCTGAGGATCAGCGTGAGTGCGGCTTGATAGCACAGATGAGGACATACCCAAGTTGTCCCTGTTTGACCGCCGCCATTGCGCTGTTCGCCATCCCCTTGGCCGCTCCTAGATCAAGAGCGGACAGTTGCAGTTTGTTCAGTCCGGTCATGATCTCTGCGCCGAGCAGCTTCAAGCGAACCTGATCCACCATCTCCTTCAAAGCATCGTTCTGCTGCTCGATGCTGTCCACAGAGAAACCAGCGTCCTGAAGGTAGGCCACGTAACCTTCCACGGTCTGAGCATCGCCGATGCATGCAACCCACGCTAGCAGACCGTCCAAGTCTTTGGGCAGTACCTCAGCGCGGGTGAGATCGCTGACTCCCACACGGCCTCCCGGTCGAAGCACGCGAAAGAACTCTGTAGCCGATGCCGCCTTCTCGGGAAAGGTACAGAAGGCGCACTCGCAAATCACGGCGTCGAACGACCCGTCCGAAAATGGGAGGTTTTCTGCATCGCTGCGGTCAAATTGCACCCGTGAGTCCACATGGTCTGCTTGCGCCAGAGACCGTGCAGCCGCGACATTCTGATCTCCGTAGTCGATGCCGAAAACTTCGCACCCGAATTCTTTCGCTAGGAAGACCGCAGTCGTCCCTTTGCCACACGCCACATCCAGAACCCGGCTGGCGGAACTCAGGCCAAGCATGCGCCCTAGCTGCCCAGTCAATTGCAAGCCACCCGGATGGAACGAGTCGCCCAGAAGAAACCGGGTCAGGTCGCTTTCGTACAGTCTGGCGCAGCACTGCTTAACCTGTTCGTGCTCCGAGCGAACCAGAGTTGTGTCGTCCTTCGTAGCCATGAATCACCGTTGCGAGTCGATGCCGACAAGACCTTCGAGAGGATTCTCTGCGTGCTTGAACGTGAATTCGATGGGCCTGGGCTCAAATCTGCGGCCTTCTGACCTTGCCCGCCTGCGCTCGGGCTCCAGTGCCTCCAGTTGCGTCCTTGCCTGTTCGCGGTACCCGATGGTGTTGTACGCGCAGAATGGAATCTGCTTACCGCCCGGCAGCAGGAACTCCTTGCAGCACTTCATCAGGTTCTTTTGGTTGAAGGTCCACGAATCCATAAAATCTTGCAGCATGATCATGATCATGTGCTTGGCCAGATCACCAAGGCTGAAGTCGGGAACGCTGCACGCCTGACAGGACATCAAAATCTGATCGACGGATTTCTGCGAACCCGCGACCGAGGAAGACGACCACAGCCCTTCCAGTGCCCGTTTTACCTCCGCACTGAAATCCGGCAGCACCCGGTTAGAAATATAGTCGAGGTAGTCGTGGACATTGACGATACGTGGCAGGGGCGTGACTTGATCGCCCTCTACAAAGGCGTAGGTCACCGAGTTGCACGTGGGGAAACAGCAGGGCACGGGAACAAAATCGCTCGTCCTGAACGTACCATTCGTTTGCGCCTCAATCAGCCGAAGAATGTCGGGAATGGTCATGCGCTTCATAGGATCGTGCTGATGGTGACGACCCGCATGGAACGCAGGCTGGAAATTGATTCCCCTCACCGCCCGGTGATGAATGGCAAAGTCAACGATTTTCCCGATCTCATGCTCGTTCACTCCGCGCTCGACTGCCGGGACAAGAGTGACGGATAAGCCGATCTCAGCAAGCCGGTCCAGTGCACGCAGCTTCTCTTCCAAGATGTTCGGTTCTCCCCGAAGAATGCGATAGGTTTCCGAATCAAAGCCGTCGAACTGGAAGTAGATGGCTGGGCGGACTTCATTCAGTTGTTCGACGAATCGGTCGTCACGAGCAATTCGTTTCCCGTTCGTGTTGATCATCACGAAGGAAATGTCGCGCTGCTTGGCTGCCCGGACGAATTCGATGATTTGCGGATGAATCGTAGGCTCCCCGCCCGAGAACTGAATGACTTCGGGTTTCCCCTCAGTTCTTACGAAGTCGTCAAGTATCTGCTCGACCTCTTCGAGCGTTAGGCTGAATCCGGGACCAGCTTCCGAAAAGCAGAGCGGGCAATCCATATTGCACGCGCTGTTGACCTCAATGATGCCGAGGCAAGTATGCTGCTGGTGGTCAGGGCAAAGGCCGCAGTCGTAGGGACAGCCTTCTCGGATGTCAGTTCCGTAGGCAAGCGGGATCGTTCCCGGCTTGTTGAACCTGCCGAAGCTGGTGTATGCCTCGGCATCGCTGTAGACCAATGCTTCGAATGGGCCGCAATCCGGGCATCGCTTGACCATGAAGACCTTGTTCTCCCGCAACACGATCTTCGCGTCGATCACTCTCCGACACTTCGGGCAAATGCTGCGCGTCAATTCGTAAAAGACGTAGTCCGCGTCTTTCTTCAAGACCCTGCCCACCGTCGGACTCGGACTTGGGACTGAACCTGAACCTGAACCGTTACTCATCGATCATAGCCTCCTGAATCAACAAGACCGAGCACGAGGCTCAGCGCAGCCGCCATATCTCCCACAACAGAACCGGGGAAAGAATAGTCGTCAGCATGCAGTAGAAGCAAAAGCTTCCGAGATTGATCATGTCACGGACGCCCAGAAAATTCGCCAGCGTAGCGGCAGCGGCAAGCAGCAGTAGGGGTATCCATATCCACAGCCTGCCAGTCGCTCCCATCAGCATCACGAAGATCACTGCGTAGAGGGCTGTCGCGATGTATCCATCGGGAATACCAAAAGGTTTCGCGAAAGCAGCATCGGCCACCGCCTCACAGCCCTTGGCAAAGACCGGACACCAGATATGCCTCACCGCCCTGCTCTGGTAGAGTCCCACATAACCCATCGCAACCATGCTTGCTGCGGCGAGCCCCATCGCCAAGGCGCGATGAGAGTGGTGGAGAAGATGATGCTGCATTGATGTATTTGCAGATTGTAGCTGTTGCACGGCGAACCCTTACATGTACGATTCCTGAAATCGGCTGAGGTTACATTCTATCGAGCAGCGTGACCTCATCGGTCTGTAACGAATTCTAGACCCCGGAAGCGTTGCTGGTGAGTGCTTCCCTCTGGGTTAGCTGAACTCAGACTTCGGGGGTGGTTCAAAAGGGTTCTCGCCAGTGCCCCTGCAAGCTGTTGAGCAATAGACCACAGGATTGGCGGTCTGGGCTGGTCAACAGGGTAAACGTTTTGCACCACTGGCGGTTAGCACCAGTCATCTTCGATGCAGACAGCTACGACCTGTGGCTCGACCCCGGCATGAAGAATGTGATGCGGCGTCCGAACTGCTGAAGCCCTGCGATGCTCGGCTGATGCGGTGCTGCCCAATCAGCACGCGGATCAATAACGTGGCCAACGACGATGTGGAATGCTCCAAGCCCGCGGAACTTGCCCAGATTAAGAATCGTCTCTTTTCGTAGCCACGACTTGGAGCGATTAGGACAGCTTTTTCTTCGCAAAAGGAATTGCATATGCGGCAGCGGGGTTGTGTGAAACTGCCGTCGAAGCTTTGCGGTAGTACTCCATGGCTTCGTCCTTCTCGCCCAGTTTTTCGTAGGTCTGGCCGATCATGCACTGGATAAACGGATCGTTCTGGTTCGCCTGTTTCAGTTCCTCAAGCGCCGCTTTGTAATCTCCCGCGTAGAACGCGACGTAGCCTTTCAGATAGGGGAAGAACGCCGCTTGCTCGGGGACATTGCCCTTGT
>PMUM01000249.1 GCA_003166855.1 Acidobacteriaceae bacterium
CGCCGGTTGCTGCTCGACCGGCTACTATCGAACCGGGTTCTAGATGGTGCAAGTATGCGATATGAAATTATAAAACCGTTGCGGACTCTCAGCGAAATGAAGACAGATTCAAATTGGCGGAGAGGGGGAGATTCGAACTCCCGTTACGCTATTAACGTAAACACGATTTCGAGTCGTGCGCCTTCAGCCACTCGGCCATCTCTCCGGCGTGAATCGGATGGAAGGAACAACTCTTACAGAAGCTCTCTACTTAGCCGCAAATCCTGACGATCATTCGGCTTTTTCGTTCTGTTCAATTCTATGGGTGAAGTCGTCGAAACCGCAACTTGAAAGGGATACGGAATCACAACAAGGGGAAGAGCGCGACAGCCAGCGTCGCAAACCCTAGGAGAGTTTTCCGGGAGAATCAGTACTTACGGCAGACACTGAATCAGACGCTGAAGACGCGCTCGAGCCCGACGCACCGGCTGCTGCTGCATTCGCGGCGCCGTTTTCTGCAGGCACCGGCAGCGGCGGAACTTTCGTATTGTCGACCACATGATGGTTCAGGCAATACAGTGCCAGTTCCAGACGGTCCGCCACTCCCAGCTTGTCGTAGACCTTGCGCAGATAATTTTTTACGACTTGTTCCGTAGTACCTACGCGCAGCGCAATCTCTTTGTTCTTCATTCCCTGGGTCACGCACGAAACGATCAGCGTTTCCTTGGGAGTCAGCTGCACCTTCGGACGTGATCCCGCGGGCCGGGTCGTCTGGTTTCGATATGCTTCCATCACCCAGCGCACGCCTTGCGGATCGAGCCAGGTCTCCCCAGCCACTACCTTGCGCAGGCACTCGACCAACAACTCGGGTTCTACTTCCCGCGAAACAATGCCGTGCGCTCCGCGGCGGAACAGATCCAAAGTCAATTCTTCTTCCGCTCCCGGCGTCACCACCACAACACGCAGTTTCGGGTTCTGCCGAAGCATTTCGGCTACCGCTTCTACCGGATTCGGCGTCAAGGCAGCCTCAAAGATCAACACATCCG
This sequence comes from Acidobacteriaceae bacterium, assembly GCA_003166855.1. Classification (GTDB taxonomy): domain Bacteria; phylum Acidobacteriota; class Terriglobia; order Terriglobales; family Acidobacteriaceae; genus Sulfotelmatobacter. The sequence continues at coordinate 1,026 of PMUM01000249.1, forward strand.
CAGTGAACTTCGCGGCCGCGGACTGCGTTTGTGCCATCGTCTCCGCCTGCCCAACCACGCGAATGTCATCTTCCAGCGCGAAGACCTTGCGCAAGCCGGCGCGGAAAATGGCCTGCGTATCGGCCACGATCACTCGGACGAACTGGCCTTTGCCGCCGTCCTCGCCTGCTCCGAAATTTTCTTCCACGCCAACCGGAATGGTAGCCATTCAGTCCCTTGCGCCTACGCTCGTTCGAAATGGTACTCGTCGATCACTACGCCTACTCCGCGCCGGCCCCGATCCTCGAAGCTGCGCACGACCCGGCCGCGACAATCGATCTGGACATCTTTCCGCGCGCCCACAACATCGGCCGGCAACAGAATCGTGAAGTCCACCATCGAGCCCACGGGAACATCCTTGTCCATGGCGAACAGCACGCCGTTGGCCGAGATGTTTTCCGTCTCCGCCGAATACGCGCTGCCCTGGCTCTTTACCGACGCCGAAAGATGCAGCGGAAATCGCGGCGCACTCTGCATATCTTCGTAGTGCCCCGTCCTCGCTTGCGCCTGCGCCTCGGTCATCGGTGCTGTTCCTTCTGCTGCCACGCTGGGAAGAACCTTTCCTGCCGGGAGCACTGTTTCGCTCTCCGGACTCTTATCCAACTCAACCGCAGCGTACACCCTCGAATCGGGCAAACAAAGTTACCGAAGTCATGGAACAAATGGGGCTTAACTGCTTTTCTTTGAATGAATTAGAAGGGATTGCAAGGTGTGGATTTGAGCCTGAAATAGCCTACTGGAACCCGTCAATTTCCGGTCAAATCCGGGTTAATTTCGGGTGATTACGGGAGAGAAAACGGACGCGAAAGGGCTGCGAACGACACTGCCTGAATGCTGAGTGATGGTGGCGGAAAACCCTAGAACTTGGTCACTTCTGTGAAGTTAAACTCTCTCACCTTCATCGCCGGAACCACCATGTCAAACGACTCTTCTCCGCACGACCGCACCGGCACGCTCATGGCTTCCACATTCGAGAGCATGTGAATCAAGCTTTCGTTGAAGCGGAAATTCCGCACTCCACCCTGCACGCGCCCGTTCTCCACTAAGAACGTGCCGTCGCGCGTCATTCCCGTCAGCATCTTCTCGAACGGTTCCACCTCGCGGATGTACCATAGCCGCGTCACCAGCACGCCGCGCTCCGTGGACGCAATCATCTGCTCCACGCTCTGCAGATCACTCACCGGGGCAAAAACGATATTCAGCGGCATCTCTCCCATTTCGTTGGGCAGCGCGAAACCGTGGCCAGTCGCTGCAATTGACCCCACCTTGTCCTTGTACTCCGACCGCTTCATCCTCTCCGCAGTCGCTCTCGCGTAAACAACACGCTTCACGATTCCGTTTTCCACCAGCGCAACTCTCTGGCGCTGCACCCCTTCTCCGTCAAACGGAGACCCGGTCTGCAGAGGATGCGCCACATCGTCCCAGATCGTGATGTTGTCGCCGAACAGCTTTGTGGCGATTCGTCCCGTGAGAAACGAGCGCTGGTCAAGAATCGCCATGCCCGAGTAATCCCAGAACATGAATCCCACGATATCGAGCACCGCCGCAGGCTCCAGGATCACCGTGCACTTCCCTGCCGGAATCTCCCGCGGACGCGCCGAATCGACCGCCTTGCGCGCCGCGACCTCGGCCAGAGCTAGCGGATCAAGATTCCCCACGTCGGTTGAATTCGCTTTCTGCCACCCGGAGGAATCGCCCGCCAGCATGGTGATCGAAACCTCCGCCGACGTCTGCGTATGCCAGCGGCTCAAACCGCGCGAGTTAAAAATCCCGTCCAAAGCTTCCGCGCTGGAATAAACTCCGGCAGTCGTGAGCTTGTGCCGGTCCGCCACGTCGACAATCTTCTTAACGCCCTCGGCGCGGAGCTCGGGAGTGATGTCAGCCGTCTGCTGAAAATATCGGGAAGGCTGTGTGGAGACGGGCGCCTCGCCCGCAGAGCGGCCGTCAGGCATCGGCAACAGATCAGCATCCGAATGCTGCACTTTCGCTAGACTTTCGGCCGAGCACACGACCTGCCGTAGACTTTCCTCATCAAACTTGTTAGTAAAAGCCCGCGCCGTCCGCCCACCGAACGCAGACCGCACCGAAACCACATAATTCTCCTCAGCCACGTTCTGATGAATCGTATTGTTGGCGAAGCGCGTCAGCGCAAACCGCCCGCCAGAGAAAAGCACCTCAACCTCATCCGCGGACGAGAGTTTCTTGATGCGGTCAAAGATGTCGCCAGCCTGTTCTTGAGTCAGCATGCAGTCGTTTCGCAGCTCTCCGTGTCTCAGTCTCTCCGTGGTGAATTAATTTCCCTTAAACGCACTCCCCACCTTGATCCCGCGAAACCGCGACGGCGCCGCACCGTGCCCGGTTCCGATCACCTGCTGCGGCTGTCCCTTCCCGCAATTCGGAGTTCCCCACAATGTCCACTCATCGCGTGAGCAAATCGCGTCCAGCGAATTCCAGAATTCCGTCGTGATCCCCGAGTACGACGGATTCTTCACCATCCGCACGCGCTTCCCGCCCTTGATCTCCCACCCGATCTCACAGCCGAACTGAAAGTTGTAGCGCTTGTNNTGGTCTGCATGAGGATGCCGTGGTCAGTCGACGCGATGAGCTGCTCGAGGCTAAGAGGTTTTTCTCCCGGCAGTAAGCTGATGTTCGTCATCCGAATCATCGGCAGCCGGTTCCACCCCTCGGCCCGCAGCGTCCCGCCCGACCGGTTCTCCCCGATCGTGTGCGCCGTCTCCCGCGAACTGAGATAGCCCGTGAACAATCCGCTGGTGATGATCGGCGTACACTGCGCCGCCACTCCTTCATCGTCGAATCCGAATGTCCCCAGGCCCGGACCATGCTCCTGCCGCGCATCTGCCACCACGTTCACCAAGTCGCTGCCATAGCGCAATGTGCGCAGCTTGTCGAGCGTAAGAAACGACGTCCCCGCAAAATTCGCTTCCATCCCCAGCACGCGGTCCAGCTCAATCGGATGCCCTACGGACTCATGAATCTGCAGCCCCAGCTGCGAGCTGTCGAGAATGATGTCGAACTTCCCTTCCGGACACTGATCGGCCTGATGCAGCGCGACGGTTTCTTCTCCGATGCGCCGGGCGTTCTCAACCAACTTCAACTCGTCGATCAGCTCATATCCTTTGTTCTGCCACTGCCCGCCAAACGAGTTCGGATACGACCGCTTCTGGATCTCGTTTCCCGCAAACGCATAGGCCGCATATCCCGCGCCCGTCGAAAGCTTGGTCTGGTGAATGTCAGCGTCCTCCGACGACACAAACCACTGCTCTTCCCGGTTGAAGTTCAG
>PMUM01000368.1 GCA_003166855.1 Acidobacteriaceae bacterium
AGGCGGGCAATGCCTTCTGAAACAGCACCCGGGCACAGGCCGCGGCGCAGGGCATGTCGGTATTTGTTTCATCCGGCGACGACGGCGCAGCGGGCTGCGATTCTCCGGCGCAGAAGACGGCGACGCAGGGGCGCGCCGTGAACGGGTTGTGCTCCAGTCCTTACAGCACATGCGTGGGTGGCACACAGTTCAACGACACGTACAACCCAGGCCAATACTGGTCGGCGACCAACGGCGCGGGGCAGTCTTCTGCGCTCAGCTACATTCCGGAGTCCACGTGGAATGAAAGCGGATGGAGCGGCGGATTGTGGGCAGGTGGAGGAGGAGCGAGCCGCGTCTACCGCAAGCCGGGATGGCAGGCCGCGCCGGGAGTTCCGGAGGATGGAATGAGAGATATTCCAGACGTGGCCCTGCACGGCTCGATTGAGGATGCTTATGTGTTATGGGTGCAGGGAAAGATCTTCTACGCGTCGGGCACGTCGGCGGCAGCGCCATCGCTCGCGAGCGTGATGGCGCTGGTGAACGAGCATGCCGGAGCGGCGCAGGGAAATGCCAATCCTGTGTTCTACGCGCTGGCAGACCAACAACTATCGGCGAATGGCGCGGCGGTGTTCCACGACGTGACCAGTGGCAACAACAGCGTGCCAGGACTGACCGGGTTCAACGCGGGCACAGGCTATGACGAGGCCACCGGACTGGGATCGGTCGATGCCAGCGTGCTGGTCAACCACTGGAAAGATGGCAGCAATGCGAACTTCACGCTGACGCCGAACGTCTCGAGCATCTCGGTCAGCGCAGGCAGTTCGGCCTCTGCAACCATCACGCTCACCACGCAAGGTGGATTTGGGTCACCCGTTACCTTAACGGCTAGTGGCATGGCGAGTGGCATGACGGTGCGCTTCTCCTCTTCCACTCTGACCAGCAGCACGCCTGTGAGTGCGACCATCAGCGCCGCAGCGAGCACGATGGCGGGCACTTCCACCGTCACGATAACTGGAACCGGTGGTGGATTCACGCGGACCGCGCCGATCGCGGTGACCGTGGTGGCGCCGAACTTCACGCTGACGCAGAGCGCCACCAGCGCGGCGGTAGCAGTGGGACGCTCGATTTCGATCACGGCGTCGGCCGCGGCGACCGGCGGGTTCAAATCGGCGATCGCACTTTCGGTGAGCGGACTGCCCAAGGGAGTGACGGCGAAGTTCGCTCCCGCGAGCATTGCCGCGCCTGGAAACGGCAGCAGCGCATTGACCGTCACGACGGCGGCGACGACGCCGGGCGGAACTTACTCGCTGAATGTGACCGGCTCTGGGGGTGGGGTGACGAAGACGCAGGCGCTGAGCCTGACAGTGATCGTTCCGAGCTTCAGCCTCACGCTGGGCGGCACGAAGGTGATCGTAGCGCGGGTTGGATCGATGCCGATCACGGTGACGACGGTTGCGCTCAACGGATTCACTTCGGCAATCACGCTGTCTGTGGGCGGGTTGCCGAAGGGAGTCACGGCGAGTTTTGCGCCGGCTAGCGTGGCGAGCAATGGGAGCAGCAAACTGACGCTGAAAGCGGCGTCGACCGCGACAGTGGGCACGTCGGTTCTGACGGTGACCGGGACGGGCGGAGGGATCAGCAAGACGCAATCCCTTAGCTTGGCGGTGCAGTGAGGAGGACTCGCGCAGGTGTTTTTGTACGGAAATGTACGTATAAGTGTTCCTGCAGGAACACTTGTACATGCTTTTCTGTACATAATGGCCGACATGTTGCACACACAGCCGAGATTTCGTCGACTATCATTGCCCACGATCATCGCCCGGCGATCGTCACAGGGAGGTCGTTAACGAAGCAGTCGGAGGGTCTGCTGTGCAATTTTGAACAGACGGGCGATCGACGGGACTGGTAGGTTGACTTTTAATCAATGTGTGGTGAAGGGACAATCGCGATCACCCCACGAACCCCGAACGCGATCGTTTTCCTTCGTTCCTCAGGTGGCGCAGCGTGTTTCTCACCTCTGCTGCGCCACATCTAAGCCATCGCAGTGATGCCGGGCTCATCCAGGACACTGCGAGGACGAGACGCCCCTCGCGACGGCCGGCTAGATGCCGGCGCTACGTGGCGAAGCGGGGCGAATTTGCGCTCAGGGTGTAATTCTCAGTCCACCTCAGCCTGCCAGATTTTCTTCTGCCGTTCGATCACCTGATAGCAATCGCAGGCGGCTGCCTCGAGTTGTGCCCGATCCAGAATGCGCACGCTGCCACGGGAGTACTCAATTATTGCGGCTTTCTGTAGAACTCCTGCTGCCACGGTTACGCTGGCGCGGCGAGTGCCCAACATCTGCGCCAAGAAATCCTGGGTCAGGGGAAGAGTGGTACTACCGATCCGGTCCTGGCTCATGAGCAGCCATCTCGCCAGCCGGGCGACAACATCATGCAGGCGGTTGCAGGCGGCGAGTTGCGTGGACTGCATGGCGAGCATCATGGAAAAACGTTGCAGTTGCTTTTCCAGTTCCCGGCTCTGGGGGAGGATGCTGAGCAAGAACTTGGCTTCCACGCGGTAGGCGGTGGCATCGCCCTGGGTAACGACCCGCAGTCCGCTGGTCTTGAAGCCGAAGATGATGGGCAAGCCGACAAAACCTTCTCGTCCAATCAAGCCGACTTCCACCGTCTTGCCGTCGGGCTGAGTGGTGAGGACGGAACCCAGGCCGTTGTTGAGGAAATACACCGACTTGATGGCTTCTCCGGGCTCATGGAGCACCTGATGAAGTCTGAGACGCACAAATTCCGCGGAAGAAAGAATGGGAGCGCGTTCCTTGCGTGGAATGGCGCGCAGGATGAAGTTGCCAATTTCTCTGCCATCACCGTCACCGCCGGACGATGGGCTAAAGGGCTTGAGCGAACCAGTAGGAGATGGTTTGGACACTAGGCTCCTTGCGAAAACGGAAAATCCGTCTAATTTCGCAAGGGACCGTTGCCAAAGAAGCGCCTGGCGGGACGATGCTGGAAGAGACGTCTTCAAGCTCCTGGCATTTCGTCCTCTTGTATGTACTGAATCGCTCATATGTATGAACGCCAAAGGAGGCAGACGGTCACGGGCGGGGCGTGAAGCGGCCAAGAGAGATAAACGCGGGCGGGTGGTGCACGGACCTTGTTATTGGGCAAGCCTGAAACGAGACGCGGCGGCTACGGCTTCAAAACAACCCGCGTAGAAGTTCGTCTATGACGTGATCGTCAGGACGATGGCCTGGCTGGTTCCACCGCTGGTGCAACCGACATATCCCGAGTTTCCGCTAGGAGTATTCACGGTGATGCTGGCAGTTCCGGGGGCGGAGATGAGTGTGGTCGTGAGCGTGACTGACAGCTGTTTGCTGCTCAGAACCTGGGTGGTGACCGTCGTCCCGTTGATGACGACGACCGAGGCGGCAACGAACTCGCTGCCATTCAGGGTGAGAAGAAATCCCTGCTGCACCTGAGCAAAGGTGATGGTGGTATCAGAGAGCGAGTCAAGGATGGGAGCGGGTCGGGAGCTTCCGCACAGAGGATTCATGGCATTGCAGCCCTGGAAGACCAGCAGGGCGAGAAGCAGAACGCTGAGAGGTGGGAGAGAAGTACAGATTCGTTTCATGGTTCATCGTACACGCTGGTGAGTGGCCACAGGCGGATGCGGGGAACGGAAGTAACTGTGGAATCTGGCACAGGCAAACCCGCGAAAAGATTCACGATATTCCTCGCTACAGTTCGGTGACGGTTCCTGTGCGCAGATCGTAGACTGCACCCACCACTTTCAATTTGCCTTCTTTGACTTGTGGCGCCACGATGGGCTGGAGTTGCTTGAGGCGTTCGACTCCAAGCTCTACATTCTTGCGAACGGCGTTGTCGAGCGGATCGCCGGGTTTGCCGTGACTCTGGGCGACGGGTTTGATTAATTCGACGAGGCCATTGATCGCTCCGGGCAAGGAATCCTTCGCGTCGATGTGCTTCATGGCGGCCTTGACCGCACCGCAGCCGCTGTGACCGAGGACGACGATGAGGGGCACGTTCAGTTCGGCGATGGCGTACTCGATGCTGCCCTTGACTGTCACGCCGGCGCCACCCACGACATTGCCGGCGATGCGGACCACGAAGATATCGCCCACGCCTACGTCGAAGAGGATCTCAGGGGCGACGCGGGAATCGGCGCAGCCGACGATGACGGCGGGATATTGGCCTTCGGCGAGAGCGCGAAACCTCGGGACTGCGCCGCGGTCCAGTGGGTTGTCCTTTGACGAAACGGGCGTTGCCGTCGAGGAGATCGTGCCAAGCTTGGTCGGGGCTGACGGGCGCAGGGGTTTTGCTGGAAGCCGCTTCCTTTTGCGCTGCTTCCTCGTGCGACCCAGCGAACAGATGTGTGGAGTTGGCCAGCGTGAAGCCGGCGGCGGCGACGGTGATGAACTCACGACGCGAAACTACAGACGAGCACTTCATCACAACCTTCCTTGTCGATCCGATTCGGACGCCCTTCATGGTGCCAAGGTTGGGACGCGAACGCAATCGCAATTTCCAGGGATTCGAAATGGCGTTGCAGATTTCGCGGGCGGAGAGGTGCCAAAGGCTCGCCGACGTGTGGCATAATTGCCGGTCCACAGCTCCTCGCACATGCGCACGGCATGCCAAATGCTTCTGGTTGTGAGCCTGGCTCTCACGAACCCCGTGTGGGCACAAACCCGGGCGGACTCCGCGTCGGGAACCACGACCACACTCAAGGTAGACGTGAGGCTCGTACCGGTGCGCGCCGTGGTTCGGGATGCGCATGGCAATGCGGTCGGCAATCTAACCAAGGAAGACTTCCAAATCTTCGACAATGGCAAGCCGCAAGTGATCTCGCAGTTTTCTGCCGAGCGATATGACAGCGGGAGGGCCGAGGCCGCAGGGGGGGCGAATCCGGAGAAGGTCGAACGAAACAGGCATGCCGGTCGCTACACGGTTTACGTCTTTGACGACTTACACCTCAACCATATCGATCTGGTGGCGGCACGAGAAGCCGCTGACAAGCATCTGGCCCGACTTTCAGCAGATACAGATCGGGCGGCCATTTTTACCACATCAGGGCAGCGAGGTATCGACTTTACGGCGGACCACGCCAAGTTGCGCGACGTGCTGGTGCATTTGGAGCCGCGAGGCAGGGTGCGGGCTACAGATTGCCCGGCCATGACCTACTTCATGGCAGACCTGATCGTCGACAAAGGAGATGAGGACGCGCTGAACACGGCGACGACCGACGCCTTGCAATGCGCTTACGACGGCAACAAGAAATTCCTTAAGGCCGCCAGGCAAATGGCTCAAACAGCAGCGAGAGAAGAGACCGGAATTGGCAGGATCGAGACTCAATCGTCGTTGCGCATTCTGAAGGATCTGGTTCAGGGGCTGGCGAAAGCTCCTGGAGAGCGGACCATCGTCGTCGTGTCCCCCGGATTTTTCATCGCTGAAGATCCAGCACAGGTGGACGTGATCGACAGCGCGGTCCGCGAGAATATCACGATCAATGCGCTCGATCCTCGGGGTCTCGTTCCCGCGACCGATATCACCCAGCGGAGTACGCCCAGCGCGGACAAGTTCCTGTACAAATCGCTGAGCGATACGCAAGAATCCGCAGTGCTGGCCGAACTGGCGGATGCCACGGGTGGAGTTTTTTTTCATAACAACAACGATGTCGACGAAGGATTCCGGCGCACGTCCGTAACCGCGGAGTATTCCTACGTTCTGGCGTTTTCACCGCAGGATGTGAAGTTTGACGGGCGTCTCCACAAACTGAAAGTGAGCCTTACAAATCAGTCTCACCTGACGGTTCAAGCGCGTAAGGGGTACTATGCGCCCAAGCCGGGACGGGCAAACTCGAAGTGACCGCCGATCCAACCCAGGACTCATCCCTTGAGGAACTTATCCGCGCATCAAGCGATCCGGGATCTCCTTATTACTGACTCACGCTGGCTGGCGACCCGCTGGGCATGACAATCTCAGAATGTTTGAGACGAAGACTGCGATCAACGAGGTCACTTCAATTGTGCCAGCACGCGGGCGGGGGCCCCCTCGGCTGTCGCTCAGGGCAGGTCCGCGCCTCATACTACGTTTCATCCGAATCTTTAGCGGTTGTGGTCGCGGCGGCGGAGGTAGTCGATGAACATTTGTTCGACGGGCTTGTCGTAGGCGATGAGGACATGGCGGACGGTGTGTCCGCTGACGAAGTGGCAGACTTCCTCGGCGAGGTTCTTGGCATGATCGCCGGCGCGTTCGAGCGACTGGGTCATGAAGATGACCTGCAGGCTGGCCTGGCGGTGAACGTTTTCGGGATTCTCGATGTGGCGCAGGAAGATGAGGTTGCGGAGGCGGTCCATTTCGGCGTCGGCGCGGAGGACGTCGATGGCTTTGCCGATTTCTCGGGCGGAGAAGGCGGCGCCGCAGTCGGTCAGCATTTTTTCGAGGATGGTCGCCATCTGGGTGAGGTCGCGGGTGTCTTCGGAGTCGATGCGTCCGCTGACCGACAGGGCGCTGTTGGCGAAGCTGAGCAGGAGGTCGCCGATGCGCTCGAGGCCGATCATGAACTTCATGCAGGCAAGGAGTTCGCGGGCTTCGGCGGGGCCGACTTCGGTGATGGCAGTGGTCACGCCGTTGTCGATTTCCGTGTCGAGCGTATCGAGTTCGCGCTCCCGCAGGCGGAGGGAGTTGAGCAGGGTGGTAGATCCGGTGGCGATGCCTTCGGCGGCGGCGCCGGCGGCTTCTTTCGCCATATTGCAAGCTTCCACGGTGCGGCGCACGAGGTACTGATGGGCCGGCTCAGGATTGGGAGACTTGGTCGCGGTGCTCATACGTATGTCCGCCGGGCGAGAACGGGAGCGACGAAGGGAGTTCTGGGAGCCCTCGTCGCGATTCGGCCGTTCTGGAGATGGGCAACGACTAAGCATAGGACTTCTTCTGGGAGCAGTGGTTAATGTGCCGTGAATTTTCCGTCATTTTTCGTCGGTACGGGACTTCGACGGCGCTCATTACCATTGTCGGCTTCGATCGGACAAATGCAAGGGGAAAACTGAAATTGCGCACGTCAAAATCCCCATCCAAAGGAAAGTCAAAGTGCCCCACCCTCGAGGTTCACCGAAAGTCTCGCCAAGAATCGAAACGATTACTTGCTCCGGCTGGACGGCCGAGGCGGCCGTCCCCACATGACATTCCCCACATGAGCAGTAGTTCAGGCGGTGGGGAGGGTGAAGAGGAAAGTGCTGCCGTGGTTGAGTTCGCTTTCGGCGCGGATGGAGCCGCCGTGGGCGAGCATGATGTGCTTGGCGATGGCGAGGCCGAGTCCGGTGCCGCCGGATTCGCGGGAGCGGGCCTTGTCGACGCGGTAAAAGCGCTCGAAGATGCG
>PMUM01000098.1 GCA_003166855.1 Acidobacteriaceae bacterium
CTGTGCTGATCATGAAATTCTTCTCGAACTTGTTCTGCAGCCAGCCCATGAATGATCCTCGCGAAGCTCTACACAGGCAGTCTAGGTAAGCCAGTGGAAGGTGTCAAACCGCATTTTGGTGCTTCCGACACAAGATTGATCCTTCCACTTTGGCGTCCATCTTGTAGTGACGCGCCACCTCCGAGGCATACCGCGTACCAACTCGCTCACGGTTGTCGGCCAGCCATTGGCTCAGGCGAGTCTGCCCCGAAGAAGTTCCATTCGGGGCGAGAAGGTCGCTCATCAATCCCTGATATTCCTCCCAGGTAAGAATGGTGTCTCCAACAAACCACCCGCTCACCAACGTGGAAAGATATGCCAACGCCATGGGCAGGTGAATGAGACGGACCGAACTCCCCACTTGCCGAGCAATAAGCCTGACCAACTCCTCGAACGTGAAGGTTTCGGGGCCTGTTGCATTGAGCACAGAGTTTGCCGACTGATCCACAGAGTCGACGACAAGTCGTGCCATGTCCTCGACGTAAATCGGACGAACGCCGTATCGACCATTCCCGGGAATGCCGAAAATGGGGAAGCGACGGACGAACCAGGCGATGTTGTTAATGAGGATGTCTTCCATTCCGAAGATTACCGTCGGTCGCAAGATCGCATACGACATGCCGGAGCCGATGACGCTCTGTTCCACTTCGGCTTTGCCACGGTAGTAGCCAAGAGGAGATTCGGCCGAAGGGTTCGCGATGCTAACGTGCACGATGCGTTTGACGCCGGCGTTGTTTGCGGCGGTGATCAGCGTGCGAGTGTTTTGAATGGCAGTCTCGAAGGTGGANNGGCTGAGCCTGTCGGGATCCTCGAAGCAATAGGGAAAGACCTTGACTCGATCGCCGAAAGGATTCTCCCGGTTAGGATGGTACGTCAGGGTGCGTACCCGATATCCGCGGTCGAGCAAAAGTTGGGTCGCGTACTTACCGGTGTAGCTGAATGCTCCGGTTATCGCGACTGTGCCGATCGGATCTCCATCATTCAGCATGCTGCTGCTCCTTTCGACTTAGGCTCCCTCGTTTTCCACCAGATCCAGGACCGCCTTCCGCAGGGGCTTCATCAGCGGCAGGGACGAGATGCGCAGCAGATTCACGAGCAATCCCAAGCTCTTCTCCATCAGCCGTTGCGTCTTCCCCTGGTTGGGAGAACGGTCGTAGAGCCAGAACATGATGAGTGCCATCTGATAGAGCCAGAGCAGGTAGGGCAGGCGCGGCTGCAGGTCCGGCGGCACTTTGGCGTCGCTGCCTTCGACGGCAATGCGCATGTGCTCGATCGCTCCTTCGCGGATGGGGCGCGTCTCGTCGCTGAAAGGGGAGAGCGGGTCGGCGCTGTCCGGTGCATGGCGGAACAGCGCCGCGCAGAACTTGCGGTTCGGTGCCAGCAACTCGAACCGCTTTTCGAGAATGCAGCGAATCCGCTCCTTGAGCTTCTTGTGACCGGCGAGGGCTTCGAGTACGGGAGCGTTGCTGCTAGCCTGCATCTCGCTGTAGAAGGCGAGTACGATGGCGTCTTTAGAGGAGAAGTAATAGTAAGCGCCGCCGAGCGCCACACCGGCTTTAGCCGCGATGTCGCGCATGGTGGTCGGTTCGAATCCCTTTTCGCGGAACAGTTCCATCGCGGCTTCGTAGATCTTGCGGCGCGTACCTTCCGCGCGCGCCGTGGTCCTGGGTTTCAGAGACAAGGCCTTTAGCGTCGTGGTCGTCATTGCAGGAACTCCCGCACGGTCGACACCGGCGCGTTCCCGGCGGGCATGGCGCAAGGCTCAAGTTCGACTTGGCGCAATTCGTCGGCAATCGCTTCCGGATCTTCCGTACTCAACCAGCTGGAAAGACGATGGCGGTTCTTGGACAGGGCCGCGAATGCCTGCCGAGCCAGCGGCGCCAACAGCGGATGTGTCAGCCGGGCCGCCCAGTCGCGGTACTCGACCATCGCGTAGAGCACCATGATCCAGGCGTGATTGTTGAGGTACACCGCCCCTTCATCGCTGATCACGGCCAGATCGTCCTGGGTGGCAATCTGCTCGAGCTCGGGAAACAGCCGCCGGGCTTTCTTGGAGCCGGCTTCCAGCACGGCGATGCCGATCCACGAGCGCTGCACCAGGATCCAGTCTTTCAAGCGCCGGCATATCTCGCACTTCGGATCGTAGAGCACGTAGAGCTTCTGCATATGCGTACCTCCTATTGCGTGGCCCGGGCGCCTCCGCCCGCGACTGCTCTCAGCACAACTCTCCAAGGCTCTCCAATTACCGCGGTATGGCAACCTTCAGCACAGCATCTGGCGCGACGGGGGGCGTCGGCACCAGCGGCCCACGGTTATTCCGCGCGCTGCGTCGGACGCTCGAGAAGACGTACAGGTTGAAGAAGTGCATGACGCCGAGGATTAGCAGTACCATGCCCATCTTGTCGCTGAGCAGTTCAATGGCGGCGCGCGAGGTGTTGATGATGTCGGCCGTCTTCAGCGCGAGCGATACGAAGCCGATGTTGATGAGATAGAAGCCCACCACAAGAAGGTGGTTGACCGAGTCGGCGAGTTCCGCGTTGCCGTGAAACGCGTCAACCAGGAAAATGGCACCTCGCTTGTACAAGGTGCGAGCGACCCAGATGGTCAGAGAGACGCTGATCAGGACATAAACCAAGTAAGTGGCGACGATGATGTTGTTGGCGGTATTCATGTGACTTTCTCCTCCCTTGGAATGTTGAACGTGTTCAAAATCAATATAGCGCCGGCTCCCATGCGCGTCAAGGGAAAAGTTGAACACGTTCAATTGCAATAGCGTCAACGATTTAGCGACGGGAACGCAGGACCGGGTGGCCCATCCTTTCGCGCCTTTTGCGAAAGGGTGGGGAGCGATGCCGCCCGGAGCATCGGTTTTGAGTCGGCAATGCTCATGCTAGGGACAGCCGCCCCCGGCCGTCGAGCCGAGCGAAACTCGGCCCTCTATCCACATCTCCAACCCATTGTCATTCCGACGCGCGAGCGCAGCGAGACAGGAGGAATCCGCTTCCCGAGGGAACCACCACGGTGCGCCGATAATACCGTGGAAGAGCGGCCCTTCAAGGACCGCGTCACGTGCCCGCCAATTAGACCAGGCCTTCAGGCCCCGTGTATCGTTTGGGATTCCCTAGCGGGCGGGATGCCCGGGCGGGTGCCCAGTTCTTGATTTCGCTGGGCGCCAACAACACAGAGGGTGCCCCATCTTTCGTGTGTTTTCGCGAAGGAGCCTGCCCTGAGGGGAGTCGAACGGCTGGGGCACCCTCAGATGGAATGGTGCACCCGAAAAAGATCACTCCAAGGGTGGACCACCCACCGCTTCCTTTAAGACTCCCGCTCCTGGTCTAAGATTCTCATTGATGATTCATTCTGTTCTCAGTCACAACGGTCGAGACTGTCCGCTCCTGGACAGCCCTCATGCATATCCGGACACCATTTGCGCTTGTCATCTATGCGAAAAATCGTTTTCTCCATACTTTGCAATGAAACTCTAGTGGCAAAGAAATTGCTGAAGAGCGTCTTCAGACAGCGGCTGCCAAACCTAATTCGGCTTTCTAACTCGTCCCGGCCAAGATACGTCAGAAATGGAGATGACCATGACTGGCATCCTTCAAGATGTTCGATATGCGTGGCGGCAGTGGCGGAAGAACCCGGGATTCGCCGTGAGCGCGATCGCCGTGCTGGCGCTAGGCATCGGCGCAACTACTGGCATGCTTGCGATTGTGCAATCGGTGCTGCTTCGCCCACTCGGCTATCGGCAGCCAGAGCGATTATTGCTGGTGGGCACGTCCGAGACTGATGACGAAAGCTATTCCGTAGTCTCGATTGCAGATTTTAAGGAAATGCAACGTAGCCTTCACCAGTTTGAGCAACTATCTGCCTTCAACAGTCTGCCAGTTCCGGTAGAGACGGATGACGGTGCAGAGATGCTGCTGGCACCCGAGGTGAGTACAAACTTCTTTGATACTCTTGGCGTCTTCCCGGTCATGGGCCGCCCCTTCCGGAACGGCGACGACGCGCCCGGTGCGGGTGCGGCCATTGTCAGCCACGAGTTCTGGCAGAACACGATGCATTCCAGCCGGGCGGTGCTCGACAGCAAGCTGAAGGTGAATGGCCAAGTTTATACGATAGTCGGAGTCATGCCGCCGCAGTTTCAGTTTCCCGTAACGAATGGGAAGACAGTATGGACAGCACTGCAGCTCACTCCAGACCAAAAGACCAAACAAGGCTTCGACTCCTTCAAAGTGTTGGGACGGCTGAAAGTGGGCTCCACGGCGGAACAGGCACGCGCAGAAGGAGAGGCATATCTACTAAACAGGAGTGCTAAACCGAGTTCGACTCCTCCAAGTCACTTTTGGGTATACCCCTATCAACAGATTGTGACCGGAAACTCGAAGCCCGGTTTGCTTGCGCTATCCGGCGCCTGTTTGCTGCTGTTATTGATTGCGATCGTAAACACAGCCAATTTGCAGATCGCAAGAGCCACGGCACGTCAAAGCGAGATTGCGATTCGGGCTGCGTTGGGCGCCACACGAGCACGTATCGTCCGCCAGACAGTGATAGAGAGCTTGATCCTTGCATTTGCGGGGGCAGCGCTTAGCTGGATGCTCGCCAATGGATTTGTAGCGGCAGCACGTCATTTGTTTGCTCGCCAGCCGAGATTCGATGCGCTTCAGTTTGCTTCTTGGATACTGCCTGCATGTTTAGTTATCACAGTCCTGTGCGGGCTGACGGCAGCGATCGCGCCTTCTTGGTATTTAATGAGAAATGACCAGCGCTCGTTGGTTCTGCGCGGAGGAAGCGGAGGACGAGTTAGCCATCAGCATCGTCTCAGCGCCTGGCTGGTTGCTGCGGAGGTGGGGCTGAGTACAGTTCTTCTGATTGCTGCGAGCCTGTTCTTCCGGACTCTTCGTTCGATGGAAAACGTTCCTCTGGGCTTCAATCCGGAAAGAGTCACGACATTTTTATTGTGGCCCCAAGGCGGGAATAGCATGCCCATGCCCGTCAAGCTCTCTGTTTATCAACGGGTTCTAGACCGGCTGGAACATTTGCCCAACATGGACTCAGCAGGTCTCGTCACGTCGCTTCCAATCTCCAATTTTCAGATGACGATTGTCTCAGGGTTCGAGATCCCCGGTGTTCTGTCTCCCGACCAAAAGCCTTCCCCGTCACTCCGCATCACAGCGATGAGTCCTGACTACTTCCGGGCGATGAACATTCCAATGCTTGCGGGACGCAGCCTATCAATCACTGACAGTGCGTCCGCTCAACTCGTCGGCATAGTGAATCAGGCCTTGGTCGATGCATACCTGCATGGCGGGAATCCAATCGGCCAGCAGATCATTCTCGATAAACCGTCTGGGATTTTGCAACCCGTCACCATCGTTGGTGTTTCGGGAAACGTCATCCAGGAGAATTCCATTGGTGAGCCCGTCGCACCTGAACTTGCGGTTTCATTCCTGCAGCTACCTTTGTCAGCCCAGTTTTCTCAGTACATGATTGGTTTCTCGGACGCATTCGCGGTCCGTAGCCGATCCGGGACAAAAGGCATTGCGGGGGATATTCGCGCCATTGTGAAAAGCGAAGCTCCCAATTTTGCGATCGATGATCTGGTACCGCTTGAACAAGCTGTACACGATGAGTTGAAGACGCAACGTCTAGGGCTGGAGATTACTTCGTTATTCGCTTGGATCGCGGCGCTGCTGTCTGCGACTGGTCTCTATGCAGTATTAGCCTACGTCGTCGGGCAGAGAGTTCACGAGATGGGAATAAGGCTTGCGCTTGGAGCTACCCGTGGAAGCGTGTTTGGTTTTGTCGTACGCCAGGGGTTTTGGATGGTCGGCGCTGGCCTGATCTGCGGATGGGCAGTTGCCTTCTTCGCGTGCCGCTGGATACGCAGCTTCCTTTACGGCTTCACGCCTGGCGACCCGCTCACTTATGCGGTCGTCGGGATCTTGGTAGTGCTTGCTAGCACTGCAGCCATTGCAGTTCCTGCATATCGCTCAGCAAGGGTAGATCCAATGGTGGCGCTGCGGTACGAGTAAACCAGACCATTTGCACCACAACTCCTAACGGGTGGGATTCGCGGGACTCGTCCGCAGTTTTCCACAACCCGATGTGACATCTGACCTTGACCCCAAAATTCAAAGAGCAGATCATCGCCAAGGCGGAGGCGGTGCAGGCAGAAATCGCGAGCGAGGCTTTAACTCCTTTGTTCTCAAGATTTTGACCTCTAAACCCTTAGGACTCAAGATTTTGCAGAGCATTTTTGCAAACCCCGCGCCAGTCGCGGCTTTCAGAGGGGTGGGGGAGGGGGGGACCCCCGAAACCTGCTATTTTCCCGAAATGGACTCGCCGAAAAAGCGCTCATCGGTGCCGCTGTCAGAAATTTTTTTCCGCAGGTTTCGTTACAATTAAAAAAGGTTCTGTGATCTCCTATGTCCCTGACCAAGCAGCAAGCCCTGGAGATGTTTGAATCCGATGACCTGATCGGCATTGGGATGGAAGCCGACGCAGTGCGCCGCAAGCTGCATCCCGAGGGCGTGGTTACTTACATCATCGACCGCAACATAAACTACACCAACTTCTGCACCGAGTACTGCACCTTCTGCGCGTTTTACCGGCCGTTGAAAGGGCCCGCGGCGAAGGAAGGATACATTCTCGACTTCGACACGATCTACGAGAAGATCCGCGAGACCGTCGAACTCGGCGGAACCGGTGTGCTGATGCAGGGAGGACTTCATCCCGACCTGAAGATCGACTGGCACGAGAAGATGCTGCGCGGGATCAAGGAGCGCTTTCCGAAGATTCATCTGCACTGCTATTCGGCGTCGGAGATTATTGCGATTGCCGAGTACAGCTCGCTCTCGATTCGCGACACGATTCTGCGGCTGCGCGACGCGGGGCTCGATTCGATTCCCGGCGGCGGCGCGGAAGTGTTGGACGATGAAGTCCGCTACAAGATTGCGCGGCTGAAGTGTCTGACCGACGACTGGCTCAACGTGCACCGGACAGCACATCAGATCGGGATGCGCACCACCGCGACCATGATGTTTGGCGTGGGCGAGAACTACGAAAACCTGGTGAACCACTTCCAGCGGCTTTATGAATTGCAGGAAGAGACTGGCGGGTTCACGGCGTTTATCCCGTGGAGTTTTCAGCCGCAGAACACTGCGCTGGGCGGACGACACTGGGATGAGGCCACCGCAGTCGACTATTTGAAAGTGCTGGCGATCTCGCGGCAGTATCTTTCGAACTTCCTCAACGTGCAATCGAGCTGGGTGACGCAGGGGTTGAAGGTCTGCCAGATGGGGCTGCGCTTTGGCGGGAACGATGTGGGATCGGTGATGCTGGAGGAGAACGTGGTGCGCGCGGCGGGCGTGACCAACTGCACCACCGAAGAAGAGCTGCGGCGGATTATTCGCGACGCGGGGTTCCGTCCGGCGCAGAGAGACACGTTGTATCGGCAGTACTTCCTGAACTAGCACTCAGAGGCTAAAGCCCTGCCGAAAAAGAAACGTTGATCGCAGCGCTAAAGCGCTGCGCCACCAAAAACCAGTCTCGGCCGAAAGCGACCAACAGCCGATAAACCACAAGCAACCGATAAACCACGAACAGCCGATAAGGCGCAATTGTCATGTCCTCTTCTTCCTCATCTTCATCGATCGGAAAGCACGCGGGACCTGGGCCGAGCGATCAGCCGGCGGTTCCGGAGCCGTCGTTCGCTGAGCGGGTGCGAACGCTCGTGTATCTCGGGAGGCTCGGAAGCCTTTCGACACTTTCGCGCAAGCAGCCGGGGTTTCCGTTTGGATCGGTGATGCCTTACGGGCTGGATGAGCAAGGGCGTCCGATCTTCCTCATCAGCACGATGGCGATGCATACGCAGAATTTGAAGGCGGACCCACGCGCCAGTCTGCTGGTGACGCAGGATGGCGGCGATGGGGACCCTTTGGGATCGTCGAGAGTGACGCTGGTTGGGAATGTCGTGCCGGTGCCGGAGGCGGATGTGGCCGCCGCGCGCGAGGCCTATCTGTCACGCCATGCCAACAGCAAGTATTGGGTGGATTTTGAGGACTTTTCTTTCTACCGACTCGACATCGTGGATATTTATTTCGTAGGCGGCTTCGGGGTAATGGGCTGGGTCACCGCCGCGGAATATGGGAGCAGTCAACCTGATCCTCTCGCGGATACGATGGGCGACATCCTTCAGCACATGAATGCCGATCACAAGGATGCGCTGGTTCTGCTGGCGCGGAAATTTGCTCACATCGATGCGTTGGAAGCGACGATGACGGCGGTCGATCGCCTCGGGTTTCACGTGCGATTGAAAACGCAAGAAGGTATGAAAGGCGCCCGTATCGCATTTCTGCGCGAGGCGCGGAACTCCGCAGAGACACGGAACGTGCTAGTTGAGATGGTGCGACAGTCGCGGTAAGCGAATTCCTCCCCCCTTCACGGTCCCAGCGGCTGCGACCGTCCATCCTCAGGGATGTGATACAGCAAGATTGTCTTACCCACGCGACTGACAGGTTGATAGGCCTGCAACCAGTCGAACGCGCCCACCGGATACTGCGTGTGAAATGAATTTCCGAACCTCAGTGCGCGCACGCTGATAGCGAACCATCCGCGTGACTGGACGGTACGCTTGCGGCACGTCAAAGCTCGGTAGATCGGTTCGACTCGGGTCGGCGCTGGTCCACATCGCGATGGTGGCATGCGAGATGTGCCGGGCCTGAAGTTCGCGAGACAACAGCGAGAGATCCTGGCCGCAGTCCAGATCGCATCCGGCCACCATGACTTTGCTGGGGTCACTTCCCGCCAGTTCATTGAAGTAAGCCAGAAAGTCACTTTGTGCCCGCATCGTGGAGACTGCTTGCCAGGAGAGCAACACGATCAAACCGATGCGCGCGGGCAGGCGCCGACCTTCCTGCTGATGCCAGAGAAAGGAACATCCACTGCCGGCGACGATTGCGAGCAAGGGAAAGACGACCATCACATGACGAACGCCTGCGTTGTACTTCACCGGCATGGTGACCAGCAGAACCGCCAGCGCTGCCAACGGCGGAGCCATCGCGCGCCACCGTCGCTGAGGGTCAAATGTTTTCAAACTTATGATGCCCACGCCCGCGAGAACCAGGAACGGGAGCGGTGACTTCACGGCCACGCCGACCAGGAAGAAGTACCACCATCCGCCTTCTTTGATGTGTCCCAGCAGATAAGCAGCGGGCTTCTCTTTGTTCAGAACCCACGCGTCTGCAACTCCCTTGATCAAAGCAGGAACGGGGATGAGCGGATCGCTCGCGACGAGCCAGCGTCCGGCCCGCGCTACCGGTGCCGGAAATTGGCGAAAGGACGGGATGGAGTCCGCAGACAGGTTCATCCCTTCTCTGACATGCCCCACCGAGAATCCGTAGGTTGCCCACAGCGTGAGGATGGCGAGAGCCGCTGCGATCGCGACGTGTCGCACGATCTGTCTGGGCGCGACATTTTCGCCAACGAGTGTGCGCGTGCAAATCCATTTGCCGAGCACGATGGCTAGTGCTGCTGCAGGAAAAAAAATCACGGTCGTGGCTTTCGATGCCAGCGCCAGTCCCGCCGTGAAACCCAACCATAGAGCGGAACGTTTCGTGGCCTGGTCGAGCCACTGAACGAAGGCGAAAAACAATCCGACCTGCGTCGCTGCGGCCACGATGTCGGTATAGGCGATGCTCGAAAACGCCAGGACGTTGGGCAGGGTCGTAAACAACGCGGCGGCCATCACAGCAGCCAAGTTCCCATACTCACGGCGTGCCCATAGAAAGACGATGGCGGTGGCGAGAAGGAAAAAGGGCAGCACGCCTAACCGCGCCAACGCCAGATTGCGGGCGTAGTGCCCCGAGCCGGAGAGAACCGCGTTGCCTACATCGTGATAGGTGATCTCTTGATCGGGCAGAGACAGTTTGGGATAGCGTTCTCCCGCGAGGTAGAGCGGCAGGCCAATGGCAATCCGGGCCAGCGGCGGGTGGACCGGATCGAGTTTATAGGTATGTCGGGCGAGCAGTTCGATGGCCGCTGCTATGTGACAAGGTTCATCGAAGGCTTGTGAGGTCAGCGAGTAGCTGGAAATAATCCGCCCAACGGCGGCCAGGGCCAGCAGCGCGCACAAAACTACAGGCCAGCGTGCATTGTGGGTCTCATCGGAAAGTGACATTGCGGAGTGAGTCGAACGATTGGTAGGTGAGTATACAACACGGCCGGCGGGACTCTCGGGCGACTGGTGTGGATCGCAAGAATTTTTGTGCGCGGATTGTTATCATAGTGAGCGCGATGGCATTTCCTATCAAAGTCTGCGCCGTCTGCTCGGAGGAGTTTGAGCTGAAGCCGGGTAAGCCCGGTTTTGCCAACCGTTGTCCGGCCTGCAGCGAGCCCGAATCGGCGGACCCTGTGACGAAGCGCGGGATGGACGCCGATGAGCGCAAGTCCCTGGCCGAAGCGAACGAAGCTCGGCGGCAGGCGATGCGCAATCTGCTGTACCGCAAGGATAGCTAGGGCTTCCCACACTGTCTCGGGCGAAAGCAGATTCCTCCGCTGCTCGCTTTCGCTCGCGGGTCGGAATGACAAGGAACACTTGTCCACGCTGCGTTGCGCGCGGCGGACAGCCGATGGCGGCTGTCCCCTCATGCTCGTCTCTTTGCCAAAGTCAAAGGCAAGTCTCGACAGGGATGTCCGGCCTACACCGTTCGCATCGGCCTTCAGCAACTTGCCAGGTCGAAGAGGTAGAAGAGCAGCAGGAAAAGGACGGCCGTTCCGAAGATCCATGCTTGCAGGACCGGCTTTGGATCGTATTGTCCTCGTGACGCGGCTTGGTGTCGAGAGGGCTTCTCAGCTCGAAGAATCCTCTGGGTTCGACCGCAGCTGGCACAAGTGGCAATCTTTCCGGCGGCCAGGATGGCGGCACCACAGAAACAACAGGAAAAACGGTACTCCACGGCGACGGGGGATTGTCCGCGCCTGCGGAGCCGGCGAACCGCAAGCGTTTGACCGCAATTGGTGCAGGTCGACGACCTTGCGGTGGTGACTAGAGCAGTGCCGCAGGAGCAGCGGAGGTGGAAAATCCGCTCAACATCGCGCTCAACTACAAGTTCGGAGGTCATGATGACCCCTCGGTCAGGCTGCCATAGTACCACCAATTCGTCGCTTTCGCGCGCTGCGCGCGGCGGACAGCCTAGGGCGGCTGTCCCCACATCAACTCCTACTGCTTCAGGATCCAGGTTGCCATTTTGTCCAGCGCGACTGGGGATATCGTTTCTTCGATCTGCGCATATTCCGCGGGGGAGCCGGTTTTGGCGGTCTGGAATAGGTGGTTCAGGCCGGGGAGTTCGTCGACCTCGACGTGCTGGTTGTCGGATTCCGCTAGCGCTTTGCGGATGGCGGGCAGGTTCTGGCTGGGCAGCACCTGCTTGTCGAGCGATCCGTTGATCGCCAGGACCGGGCAGGTGACTTTGCGCAGCGCGCTTGCGGGATCATAGGTAAGGAAGTAGCGGAACCACACCGAGGTGATCTGGCTGATCTGCAAGCCGATTTGCGCTTCTGGAACCTCGCCTGCCATTTTTTCCTTCAGCTCTTTTTGCAGGGCTGCGTCGTCCTTTTCGGTTTCGACGAGGGTGAGCATTTCTTTTTCGTTGGCGGCATTTTTGGCGGCCTCTTCGGGACTCTTCCCCATCGCAACCTCGATCGCTTCGCCTTGCGCGGGAATGACCTGATCTCCCGGGACGCCGGTGCCGGCCATCATGACGATGAAGGCGACGTCTTTGTTGCGGGCTGCGACCATGGGCGCGATCACTCCACCTTCGCTATGGCCGACGAGGCCGATCTTGTGGGGATCGATTTCAGAGCGCGTCTTCAGATAGGCGATTCCGGCTTCGGCATCGGTGGCGAAGTCGGCGGTCGTGCCTTTCGCGAAGACTCCGGTTGATTTGCCGACGCCGCGGTCGTCGGCGCGAAGCACGGCAATTCCGTGGCGCGTGAGATAGTCCGAGAGAACCAGGAACGGCTTGTGGCCGAGGAGGCTCTCGTCGCGGTCCTGCGGGCCGGAGCCGGTGATCAGCACTACTCCCGGAAATGGTCCCTTGCCCTGTGGAATGGTGAGGGTTGCGGCGAGCGTCACGTTCTGCACTTTGTTCTCGTAAGAAACATCTTCGTCGTGGTACGGATACGGCTTCACGGGATTCTGCGGGCGCTTCAGTTCCAGTTCGGCCTTGTCCTTTACCGGCTTCAGGAGCAGTGGAAGCGTGCCTCCACCCTGCGACCATTTGCCGTCGATGGAGGATAGGTCGGCGGAGATTTTGCCTTCGAAGTTTCCGTGGACGACTGGTACTTCGATTTTCAGCGATGAGCCATCGCGCGTGACGGAGGTCCCCATGCCCATGCTGCCCTGGTCGAGACTGTCGAGTGTTGCGGTCAATCCATTTTCGGTGTTGACGATGTGGAAGACGACGCGCAGCTTGACGGCTCCGGTGTCGAGCGACCCCATCCAGGCACCGTCGATGTCGGAGGGCTTGGCGGGATTGTGTTCGGTTTTGACAGGCGCGGCGGCGCGCTTGAATTCGAGGGGTAAGGCTGCGCCCTGGGTCCATGTGCCGGTGATTGTTTTCGCGTCAGCCGAGACTTCTCCTTCGTAGCTGCCGTGAACCATCTCCACTCCCAGGTCGAGCTTGGAATCTTTGAGGGCAATGGAACTGACGGGGATGCCGTTGGCTCCGGGCTGGTCGATGCTATCGAGCGTGGCGTTGAGGCTGTTGTCGGGCGCCTTGGTGATGTGCAGGACGAGGCGGAGTTCCTGACCGCCTGCGCTGAGGGTGCCTTGCCAGTCGCCGGCGATGTCTTGCGCTTGCGAGATGGTCACTGCCAAGAATATGAGTGCTGGGACAACCATGAAGCTCTTCATCACTTCCTCCGTAACTTTGCGTACTTCGTTTCCGACTCGGTGTTCGCTGCCGTTCTAATGCGTGGCGTTGCTGGGTTCTTGCTTGGCGCGTTTCAGTTGCAAAGGAATACCCGTGGGGCCCTGGTTCCAGTCGCCAGACATGGTTTCAAGACTCTTGTCGATCTTGCCCTGGAAATAGCCACTGATCTGTTTCATCTCGATCTTGATCGATAAACCTTTTCGGGAGACCGAAGTTGCCGGCCATCCCATCATCTTTTGGTCGGGGCTGTCCATGGTGGCCATGAGACCGTCTTCGGTGTTGGTCAGATGGAAGATAATGCGCAGCTTGCTTTGGCCAGTATCGAGGGCGCCTTCCCATTTGCCGTCAATGTCGGAGGGAGGCGCGGGTTTGTGCACGGTCTTGACGGGGTTTGTCGTCTTCTTGAAATCGAGAGGGAGTTTCTGTCCCTGGAACCAGCTGCCGTTGATTGAGTCGGAGCTCTTGAGAATGCCTTCGTAGGAGGCCTTCAGCGGAGCGGAAGCAAATTTCAGCTTGTTTCCTTCGAGCGT
This sequence comes from Acidobacteriaceae bacterium, assembly GCA_003166855.1. Taxonomy (GTDB): domain Bacteria; phylum Acidobacteriota; class Terriglobia; order Terriglobales; family Acidobacteriaceae; genus Sulfotelmatobacter. The sequence continues at coordinate 13,505 of PMUM01000098.1, forward strand.
GATCGAGTCGATGGCCACACCGGCGGCGTTTTGGTCGGGACTGTCGACCGTAGCCTTGAGAGTTCCGTCGGCATTCTTCGTGACATGCAGGACGAGGCGCAGTTCGCCCATGCCGGTCTTGATGGTGCCCTGCCAGTCGCCGGCGATGTCCTGCGCGCGGGCGACAGTTGCTGCGAGAAATGTTAGGGCTGCGATCGCCAGGAATCTCTTCATTGTTGTTCTCTCCATGACTTTGATTCTGTGTCGAAACGTTCAGGCGTCCCTACAGGGCGCGATCCGGTCTCACGCTATTCCCGGCGCTTGAAGCGCCGGGCTATTTTCAGACGCCCCTCCGGGGCGGCAAATTCTATTTCCCGTTAGTTCAATTCGCCGCGGCGCTCCAGTTGTTTGTAGAACATGAGTGAATAGATCACCGGGACCAGCGTCGCGACCAAGATGGCTGTCACGGGTAACCAGAACGGCGCGTGCAGAATTACGGCGATCAGGCCCAGCAGGCCTCCGGCAAAGAAAGTTTTGGCGGCCAAGCGGTGGGTGGCATTCCAGACTTGTTCGTTGGCGATGGTCCAGGGCGTGCGGATGCCGACAAAGAAATTTCGCCGCACCTTGCCCATCACGTTTCCCAGTAACGCAATCAGCAGGCACACGCCGCCTTCGACCGCGCGGCTTACGTCGAGCACGACGTGCGACAGGGATGCCAGCGAGGACATCAAGATCAGCAAGTGGCAGTAGGCCAGCATGGCGACGACGATGATCATGATGTAGAGATAGGTGGCGCGGAAGGAGTCCACTTCAAACTTCTTGGGAGACAGCCACGGGATCGCGGCAAACATCAGGACGATGAACAGCATCATGCCTGGGCCATAGAGGAAAAGGGACCACTTGGGGCCCCAGCCGTTTACGTTTCCATGCGCGTCCCAATGAATGGGGACAATGCTGGGAAGATACGGGTATGCCACCATGGTTCCGGCGAGGGCGGCGAGAATGACTGCGACCGCGCCAAGGTAGTACCTCTGGTTGAGCGTCATCTGGTTGATCGTCATTTTGAATCTTCTTTCCGCGATGTCTTGGCTCCGGGCTCGTCGTCTCTGGGCGAGCCATCGTTGCTCCCGATCAGGTCCATGGCCCAAGCCATCAAGTCTTGGACCACGGTTGTGTTCAAGCCGTACCAGATCTGCTGGCCGTCGCGGCGACTGGTCAGCAGATCCGCCTCTTTCAGGACGGAGAAATGGTGCGACATGGTGGGCTTGGTCATGTCGAAGCGCTCGGCGAGGTCGCCGGCAGTCATCTCCCCACGACGCAGGAGGCGGAGGATCTCGCGGCGGGTGGGATCGGCGATTGCTTTGAACGCTTCGTTGGAGGACGGCGCCATAGTTAGATCGTCGTGTAATTAGATGACTATCGAAATATAAGAGTAAGCGGTCCCGTTGTCAAGGCTTTTTCTTTTCTAATGGGCCGGGAAAATCACCGACCACAAAGGGCACGAAGGTACACGAAGGGAAGCGGAAATACGGTGCTTGGGGTAGTGCCTTTTCCGGGATAAAATGAATATTGGCCGATCCTCACGGCCTCGTTTTGGAAGCAAGTTTCTAGTGTTCCCTGACTGAAAATCATGAAGCCGCATTCCGCATGTTTGCTGATCGCCTTGATCGGGGTTTGTGCTCTGGCACAAGTGTCCGGGAATACTGTGGGCAAACCTGGGGGGCGCGCCGCGATCGAGGGTGTGGTCACGAAGGAACCGGGGAGCGAGCCGGTGAAGAAGGCGGTGATCGAACTCATCGCCGAGAACCAGGCGGAGGGCGGAGACTACACAGCGGTCAGCGGTCCAGATGGAGGGTTTCGGATCGAAGGGATTGTGCCTGGGCGCTACCATCTCTTCGCCGAACGCACGGGAATGCTCGAAGTCGACAAACATCGAGCGCGCGCGGATGGGCGGGTTCTGACTATGGGTGCGGGGCAGGAACTGAAAGATCTGCGAATTCGGTTGCAGGCGGCCGCCGTGGTCCGGGGACGCGTGACCGACGAAGATGGGGATCCTCTGCCCAACGCGCAGGTGACGGTGCTGCGGCAGACGTATGTTTCCGGGCGCAGCCGTTGGGAGCAGGCTGGGGCGGAGAGGACGAACGATTTGGGGGAATACCGCGTGGCGGGGCTGCCGGCGGGGAGTTACTACCTATCGGTGAGTCCGCCGCCTGACTTCAAGAGTCTGATTGAGGCGGCGGGCGTGGCTGCGGCGGATGCGCGCAACACGGGCGCGCCGGACAAGCCTGCTACTTCGTACCAGACGACGTACTATCCGGGGACGGCGGATCGCAGCCAGGCCTCGCCGGTCGAGTTACATGCGGGCGATGAGTTTCCGCTGAACTTTTCGTTGACGCCGAGTCCGAGTTTGAGCATTCGCGGATCGGTGGTGAATCTGCCGCCGCGGTCGTCGGCGGCGATCATGCTGCAGTCACGCGATTTCAGCCTGGTGCTGAATGGCGCGGAGATCCATCAGGATGGCAGCTTTGTGATTCGCGATGTGGCGCCGGGCGCGTACACGATTCTGGCTACGGTAGAGAATGCTCCGGTGCCGATGATGGCGCGGCAGGCGCTGCAGATCGTATCGAACAGCGTGGAAGACCTGCGCCTGGCGCCGCAACCGGGGGGGTGGATTCACGGGCGACTGCGCATCGAAAACAAAAGTGGCGGGCGATTCGACGGGAGCCAGATTTTCTTGCAGTTGCGTTCGGCGGACGGCGACGATGAAGCCCTGAGCGGGTTCAGCATGGGTGACGGATTCTCGCATCTGGCTCACGTCGCGGCGGACGGGAGCTTTGAGTGGAAGAGCGTTCCGCCGGGAACCTATTATGTGCAACTCGCGGGCGATGGCGGCGCGAATGCGGACTTATTCCTGAAATCGGCGACCGCCGGGAGTCGTGATGCGGGCGACGCGGGGATCAGCGTGAGCGGTGGTGCAGTGGTGCTTGATCTGGTGGCGAGCGCGAACGGCGGCGCGGTCGAGGGAGTTGCTGTCGACTCGAAGGGCGATCCCGTGGCGAATGCGGTGATTGTTGCGGTGCCGGAGTCGCGACTGCGCGGGCGGGTGGAGCGTTACCGCAAGACGGTCAGCGATCAGAGTGGACGGTTTGCGCTGCATGGTGTCGTTCCGGGGGACTACACGGTGCTTGCGTGGGAGAGCGTGGATGGGGAAGCATATTACAATCCGGAGTTTCTTAAGACCTATGACGAGCAAGGAAGCGCGCTACGAGTGGGTGAGGGGGACCGGAAGAGTCTGCGTCTCGAAGTGATTCCGGAGAAAGATGAGCAGCCGCAGTAGAGCCGTCGTTCGAGAGTCTGAAGTCAAAATCCAAAGGTCAAAATAAAAAACCTAAAATCCCCACCCTGTCGCACAGAACGCGACAAGGATGGGGCACCCGGCTCTTTCTTGTCTTGCTCTTTTACCAGTGGTGAGTCTCCACCACTGGCGAATTGCTGTCGGCGGCCTTGCTTTCGTCGGCATGGATCTTGCCGTCGTTCTCAGCGTAGAAAGAGCGGTGCTGGGCGTCGAGATTTTTCGGCGTCATGGTGAGCACGAAGTTGTCTTTCTTCGACTTGAAGCCGACGGTGTAGTCGCCGCGTTCGGGGTTGACCATCCGCTGCGTGAACGTCCCGGTATGAACTAGCTGCGAGAGAGAGATTGCGTAGTGACCGTAGTGCTTGTTAAAGAGCATCTGAGCGCGCATGACGACGCGCATGTAAGCGAGGGCAGCGGCCTCGGAATCGGAGTGGGCGGGATCGCCGTGGAATTTTGGCTGGTAGGCGGGCGCATTCTGCTCCGCGGGAAGCGGCGCCGGCGGGGCGTCTTGTGCGCTCAACGTGCACACGCCCAGCAAACCTGCGGTGATGATGGCGAATAGTTTGGTCGGTGTTTTCATGAGATCGATCATCGAGCAGTTTTCTCCGGTGGTGAGGTTACCTGCGGTTACGCTTTGTGGACGGGTGGCCGTTGCGTCCTGAACTTCGACTGCCAATGATGACTTTAGCCCTATTTTTCCATGTTACTCCCGTAATTTCCCTTCGGTCACCTTCTCTTTGCATCGTGATGAATTACCACTATGCTGGATACAAGAAATCAAACCCTACAGGGAAAACTATGAAAGCAGCAGTAGCTAGAAAACCAGTAATCAAAATCGCGGTGGTGGAAAGCGATCCATTGCGCTTTGTTGGGTTCCGCGCATTGTTCGACTCTGAGCCCGAGTTCGAACTTGTCTCCGCGGCACTGCCCGAGATCAGCACGCTGCAAGGTATTGATCTCATCCTGCTCGGCAACCGTTCCGGACAAAACTTGTTTGACGTGATGGCCAGCCTCAAGGCCACGCGGCCGGATTTACGCATCATCGTGACCGGGTCTGGAATTGACGAAGAAACCATTTTGAAAGCGATCGCGTCTGGGGCCAAGGGGTACGTCGACGAGGCGGCTTCGCCGGGGGAGTTTGCGCAGGCGATTCGCATCGTGAACCAGGGATCGGTCTGGGCTCCGCGCAAAGTGCTTTCGATGTTCATTGAGCGAGTATCGTCGGCGCCGGGCCGGATTTTTCCGGCGGGCCGGGTGACGTTTACCGACCGCGAGAAAGAAGTGCTCGAGATGCTGGTGGCCGGCCGCTCCAATAAAGAGATTGGCGGTCAGTTAGGGATCGAGGAGCGCACGGTGAAGGCGCACGTCGCGAAGTTAATGCGCAAGGTGGGCGTGCAGAACCGGATTGCTTTGTCGGTGCATGCCATTACGCATTCGCTAGTGACGACGAAGTAGAGCAGGTTCCGCGGGCGAGACGCCCACGGGACAGCCGGCAGGATGCCGGCGCTACGCGTAACTTCGGAGCACTTACCTTCGTAATCTTGTCGAGATTTAGAGGTGGACGCATACTCGGTTCACCTACCACAGAACCTGGGAGACGGGGTTGAGAGTGGCGATTAGGGTCACTGCTTTCAGCCCCGCATTTTTTTGTCCGCTCTCCCTCCTTTCCTAGCCACAACGTCCTAGACAAGCTTTCGAAATTGACAGAGCAATCCGGTCCGTCCTTGTCACCGCCGACTTCATTTACAATCCTAGTACTGAATCCCAATCGACTTTTGTGGTGAGGAACGATGAAAAGACTTGTTTTGCTGACCCTATTTGTGAGTCTCTGCGGCTTCGCCTTTGCCGCGGATGAACCGACGAAAGAATCGAAGTCTTCCGACCGCGTGCAGGCCGCCGCGGACGTGCTGAACCAAATCCAGTCCGCGCCCGACTCGGGCATTCCCCAGGAGATTTTGAGTAAAGCGGATTGTGTGGCGGTGGTTCCGTCGATGTTGAAGGGCGGGTTTATTGTGGGCGGGAAGTACGGTCGCGGGCTGGCCAGTTGCCGCAATCCCAAGGGCTGGAGTGCTCCGGCATTTTTCACCGTGACCGGCGGCAGCGTCGGATTTCAGATCGGCGGGCAGGCGGTCGACCTGGTGATGTTGATCATGAACAACGATGGGATGCAGCATTTGCTGTCGAGCAAGTTCGCTCTGGGAGCCGATGCTTCGGTGGCGGCAGGCCCGGTGGGTCGCCACGCCGAAGGCAATACGGATTGGAAGATGCGCGCCCAGGTGCTGACCTATTCGCGCGCCCGCGGAGTGTTTGCCGGAGTGAGCCTGAACGGTGCGGTGATGAAGCAGGACAAGGACAGCACGCGCGAGTTCTACGGGCATATGGTGACTTTCAAAGCTCTACTGACGGGCGAAGTTGAACCTCCTGCGGCGGCGAATTCCTTTTTGACCACGCTGGCCAAGTGGGCGCAGGAAGCCGCGAAGTAGTGGAGCTGGGGTTGTCGATCTTCGCTCGCCGGACAGCCGAGGGCGGCTGTCCCCACACCTGATGCGGCGGAAACTCGAATACGCGGCGGCCTGGCCGTTCATCAAGATCCTGGGCACTCTGCCGCGCCCCCTTTCGCGCGCCTTCGCCATCGGACTCGCCCAGGCCGTTTATCTGCTCCACTTCCGTTTGCGTCAGGTGGGAATGCGCAACCTCGCGATGGTGTTTCCGGAAAAAAGTGTGGCGGAACGGAAGCGCATTTTGCGCGGAGTGTTTACGTCGCTGGGGCGGCAACTCGCCGAGTTGTGCCAGTTCCCCCGATATACGCCGGACAACATCGACGAGGTCGTGGTGTATGACGGGCTGGAGAATTACGAGCGGGCTTACGCGCGCGGCAAGGGAGTGCTGTTTCTGACGGGGCACTTCGGCGGGTGGGAACTATCCGCATTTGCCCATTCGCTGCACGGTCACTGGCTGCATGTCGTGATGCGGCCCATGGACAATCCGTATCTCGACCGGTTGCTGCAGCAATACCGCACGATGTACGGGAACAAAACAGTGGCGAAGGACGATTTCGTGCGCGGGTTGCTGGCCGCAATGAAGGCTGGCGAAACGGTCGGAATCTTGATGGATACGAACATGACGCCGCCGCAGGGAATCTTCGTTAATTTCTTCGGCATTCCCGCCTGCACGGCGAGTGGACTGGCGCGCATCGCTTTGCGGACGGACGCCGCGGTCGTGCCGGGGTTCACGATTTGGGATCCCGCGCTGCAGAAATACCGGTTGCGGTTTGATCCCGCTCTCGAATTGGTTCGCACCGGCAATCTGGAGGCGGACATCGCCGCGAACACGCAGATGTTTACCAAGGTGATCGAAGATTATGTGAGGAAGTATCCCGACCAGTGGTTGTGGGTGCACCGGCGGTGGAAGACGCGGCCCGAGGGGCAACCGGGGCTGTACTGAAACTGGCAAACAGAGATGTGAGTGTCCGCTCGTGGACACGATGCGGCAAAACCGGACACAACAAACTCTTCGGCACAATCTGTTTCCATGGCAAATTAAACGCCTTATCCACCTTCGAGGTTGGTGACCGACGTGCGGTTGTTCCGTCCATCCGTCTGAGGGACACGTCCATGCAGACCTTGCTTCAGGACTTCCGCTTCAGCCTTCGTCAACTGTTCAAGAGTCCCGGATTCAGCCTGACGGCCGTGCTCTCGCTGGCTCTGGGTATCGGCGCGACCACCGCGGTTTTCAGCGTGGTGTACGCAATCCTGATGAATCCCTATCCGTACGCCGCCTCGGACCGCATGATCCACATGCGGCTGCTCGACGATTCGCAGCACGAGCGCGGGTTCGGGCTGACCGGCGCGCAGTGGCAGCAGATTCGGAAATCTCCCGTGGTGGAAGACGCATTCATGGAGGACGATTGGAGCCTCACCGTCACCGGGAAAGATCTGCCAGAAGACGTGCAAGGCGTCTACTTCAGCTCCAATGGTTTCACTTTCATGGGTGTTCCACCTGCCCTGGGTCGGGGATTGATTCCTTCCGATGCGATCGATGGTCAGGAGCCGCAGCCTGTTGTCGTGCTGGGCTACAAATTCTGGCAACGTCATTTCAACGGAGATCCCTCTGTGCTGGGCCAGAACTTGCAACTGGTGCGCAAGAACTACACAATCGTGGGCGTCGCCGGCCCGCGCTTTACTTGGGGTGATGGCGACGTCTACCTCCCGCAGAAAGTTACGCAGGACCCGGTTAAGGCCTTTTACGTCGGCGTTCGGTTGAGGCCAGGCGTGACCCACCAGGCGGCAAATGCGGCCTTGCAACCGATGATCGAGCAGTTCGCCAAGGAAACGCCCAAACATTTTCTCTCAGATCATCTCCGCTTGCACGTAGTAGGGCTGAATGAACAGTTTGTTAAAGACTTAGGTGGGACGTTGTATCTGCTATTCAGCGCGGTGGCGCTGCTGCTGGCCATCGGATGCGGGAACGTGTCGATCCTGCTGCTGGCGCGGGGTACGGCGCGTCAGCATGAATTTGCGGTGCGTACGGCGATTGGCGCCAGCCGGGGCCGCATCATCCGGCAACTGCTGACGGAGGCGTTGCTGCTTTCTTTGACCGGGGCTGCGTTGGGCGTGCTGCTGGCGTACCGGGCGCTCGCGCTCATTGTGGAGTTGCTCCCGAAATATTCCTTCCCGCATGAGGCGTCGATCCAGATCAATTTGCCGGTGCTGGCCTTCAGCGTGGGGGTAGCTGTGTTCACCGGGATTCTGTTTGGCCTGTGGCCAGCACTTCAACTTTCACGGCCCGAAGTCAGCCAGGTCATGCAGTCCAACACGCGCAAGATCGCAGGCGCGGTGCGCGGACGCACCACGCACGGCGTTCTGACCGCCGTCCAGGTCTCGCTGACGCTGGTGATGTTGGCCGGAGCGGGCGCGGCGATGGAGGGATTCCTGCGCCTCATCCACACGCCTCTCGGCTATGACCCACACAACGTGATGTCGGTGGGAATTCCGGTGCATGATGGCGCGTACCCGACGTGGGAGGCGCGTAAGGCTTACTTCGAGCAGTTGCGGAATAAGGCGGCCACGGTTCCGGGCGTGACCATGGCCGCGATCTCGAGCAACGCGACGCCTCCGTCCAACGGATGGCAGACGGGCGTCGAGATTCTAGGCAAACCGCAACGCGATGGTCAGAAGATTCGCGTCAACTTTGTAAGTCCAGGATATTTCCCGATACTGCGAATTCCACTGGCGACGGGAAGGATTTGGGATGAAGCGGAAAATCACAATGCCGCGCACCTGGCCGTCATCAACGAGACGATGGCGAAGCTCTACTTCCCAAATGGCGATGCTTTAGAGCACTCGCTAAGAGTTCCGGAGATAAAGGACGAGCTGCCGTACGTCACGACCGCGTCCGGCGGGGACACCTGGCTGCAGATTGTGGGCATCGTTGCGGACAAGCGCGATGACGGGTTGAGAAATCCGATTCTGCCGGAAGCCTTCGTACCGTACACGCTGTCGATGCGGGTATGGACGCAGATCCTGGTACGATCGGAAGTGCCGCCGTTGTCGCTGTTGCATGCCGTGGGGCTGCAAGTGAACTCGGTCGATCCGGACCAGCAAATTAACGGCCAGGTCCAGGATCTGGACCACTGGATCACGGGCCAGCAGGAATACGAGCAGGAACAACTGGTGGCGTGGTTATTCGGCGCATTTGCCGTGCTGGCGCTGGCTCTGGCGGCTGTGGGTCTCTATAGCGTCGTCTCGTATTCGGTCGCGCAGCGGACGAACGAGTTTGGCATTCGCATGGCGCTGGGCGCGCAGCGGATGCATGTGCTGCGGATTGTGTTTGCGTCCACGGTGGCGAGCGTGGGGAGCGGCATCGTGGTGGGAATTGCCCTGACGCTGGCACTGAACAAAGTGTTGGCGCGGTGGGCGGAGGGAAGCTCCCGTGATCCGCTTGTGCTGCTGGCGGTGACTGTGTTGTTGAGCGTGGTCGCGGCGATTGCCTGCTCGGCGCCCGCGCGCAGGGCGGTCAAAGTGGATCCGATGACCGCGTTGCGCTACGAGTAAACGCGATTGATGATGCGCAGGGTTCGCTTCAGGAATTCATCTGGATCAGCCAGCCCGTCATCAGCAAGGCAATGTCGGCGATGATTCCGAGCAAAAGCCCTAAGACGAACCGCATCCCAGGTTGCTGGCTGGTTGATGGCACGTGGGCCCGCTTACAAACGATAGTGTCTGCCCACTCGTCGCCATGACGCTTTTGCTCGGGATCTTCGCGCATGGCAAAGTAGCCGATCACACCAAAGAACATCGCGTCCACGAAGTAGCCGAGTTCCCGGATGATCGCCGACTTCGGGCGGCAGGGAGAGCCGTCATCCTGTATCACTTGCATCGAAAGCAGCAATTTGCCGAGCGTGCTTCCATGGACGCTAGTACAGATTACGTTGTAGGCGAATAGTCCGAGGATTCCCGCAAGGAAGCCGGCGAGGCCGGTTTGCGAGAGGCGGTGCAGGACCCAAGCCGGAGGCCGGCCTCCGGCAGCAGCGGTCAAAAGCAGGATAAAGAGGAATCCCGCTACGAATGAGACGAGGTAATGAACCAGGAAGTCGATGACGCGAGCGAGGACCCGCGGCCAGAATGGCACACCTTGAAAACCGCTGGGCGGCGTTGCATACCCGCCAAAAGATGGGATGTCGAGGGGGCTGGAGAAGGGCGAACTCGTGCTGAAGGTAGTCCTTGAAGTGAAACTCATTGGCGCGCCGAAATCGTCGAACTTCACGCGATAGTAATTCGCGTCGGGATCGCCGCCCTTGCCTTTGCCCCAGCCGGGACGCAGGCGATAAAACGCTTCCACCTGCTCTTTCCAGTCCGCCCAATCGGAGAGGCTGATAACCGTAACGGGCGCCCGGGAAGCAAAGCCGAGCACGTTGTCGAGCGCGGAGCCGAGTTCGGGCTGCTCCGAGTCCTTTGCGAATCCGACGACCAAGCCGCTACGCTCCGAAGCTACTTGTGCAGCAACTTTCCAAAATTCATCTGACGTCGGCATATCGTCTGGCTTCGCGTTCTTTCACTCGAGATTGTTCTATGCGCTGGCGACAAACCGCTCGACCGCGTGAGTAACGCAAGCGGGTGCCGTCCGGTAGCATCCGCGGTGGGCAAACATCGTAAGGGCGCTCTGCCTACCTGTCAATCAGGAATGGATTCTCGGGTTTGCGTCGAGAACGCCCTGGTTGCGGAGCTTTGATTTCAGCAGCGACCCGCACCTTCCGGTAAAATTGAAGCTTCCTATGGATACCTTCGAACAAATCGCTGAACGTGAGCGGCAATATTTGCTGCAGACTTATAACCGCTATCCGGTCGTGCTTACCCGCGGCAAGGGAGTGTTTCTTTACGACATCGACGAGAAGCGCTACCTGGATTTTGTTTCCGGGCTGGGAGTGAACGCGCTCGGGCACGCGCATCCGCGGATTGTGAAAGCGATTCGCGAGCAGGCAGCCAAGCTGATACATGTTTCCAATCTCTACTACCACGAGTACCAGGGGCCACTGGCGGAGAAGTTGTGCGCGCTCTCGGGATTGAACCGGGCGTTCTTCTCCAATAGCGGCACCGAGGCGATCGAGGGATCGATCAAGCTGGCGCGGCTGGCGGGACATCGCGCGGGCGGCGAAGCGAAGAGCCGACTGGTGGCGCTGGAGGGGTCGTATCACGGGCGTACGTTTGGGGCGCTATCGCTGACCGGGCAGGACAAGCATCGCAAGGGATTTGAGCCGCTGCTCGAAGATGTGACGTTTGTGAAGCAGAACGATCTGGAAGGACTGCGCGCGGCGGTGAATGACAATACTTGCGCGATCGTGCTGGAGCCGATTTTCGGCGAAGGCGGAATCTACGAGTGTTCGGTGGAGTTCCTGCAGGAGTGCCGCGCACTGTCAGATCGTCACAAGGTGGCGCTGATCTTTGACGAGATTCAGTGCGGACTGGGGCGCACGGGCACGATTTTTGCGTTTCAGAGTTTCGGCGTGACACCGGACATTGTGGCGATTGCCAAGCCGATCGCGGCGGGGCTTCCTCTGGGCGCATTCATCGCGAAGGAAGAATTTGCGACGGCGATTTCTCCGGGGCAGCATGGGACTACGTTCGGTGGTGGTCCGCTGGCTTGCCGCGTCGCGCTGGAGTTTTTGGCGATTGTGGAAGAAGAGAAGCTGCTGGAGAACGTCAACAAAGTCGGAGCCTACTTGCAGCAGGAGTTGAAGGAAGTGGTCGAGAAGAAGGCGGCAGCGATTGGAGTGCGCGGGCGAGGCTTCATTCAGGGAATCCAGCTGGAGATTCCGGCGCGTCCGATCGTCGATGCGGCGCTGGCGGAGGGAGTGCTGTTCAACAGCACGCAGGATACGGTGGTGCGATTCCTGCCACCCTTCTTGATGGAAGAGAAACATATCGACAAGGGGATTCGAGTGCTGAAGAAGCTGTTGGGGAAGAAGAGGAAGGCGGCGGCGTAAATTCCCCACTTCTCGCAAAAGCGCGAGAAATGGGCACCCGCTTTACCGAGTCAAAATCCCCACCCTGTCGCAAAGAACGCGACAAGGGTGGGGCACCCACTCGATGGCGCATGCCACGATGATCCGGAAGGCGGAAGCCGAGAGCCGGAAGCCGAACAAAAAACGGGGAGCCGAAGCTCCCCAAGTGAAGCGACAGAGGCGTTCTCTTAACTAGAGTCGTAAGCGCAGGAAACGGTTGTCCGAGTCAGAAGATTCTTGTGATGAATGAAACTCAGGAAATAGCGTCCGGCTCTGCTTCAGCCTCGAGCGAGGGCATGGAAGAGTGCTGGATGGATTTTGATGGCGCCCGCATGCGCTATCTGCGCGCGGGGTCCGGGCCAGCGCTGGTCCTGCTGCACGGACTGCTGGGGTATTCCTTTTCCTGGCGATACACGATGCCCGCGCTGGCCTCGTATGCCACCGTGTACGCGCCCGACCTGTTGGGGGCCGGGTTTTCGGACCGGCCGCGGGGCATCGATCACTCGATGCACGCGACCGCTCTGCGCGTGCTGAGGTTTGTCGATAAGTTGGGACTGGCGTCATTTGATCTGCTGGGCACATCGCGGGGCGGCGCGGTGGCGATGGCCGCTGCCGCGGAGTGCGTCAGCGCGGGTGTCTCGCGGCGGGGGCTCCGGCGGTTGGTGCTGGTTTGCCCGGTGAATCCGTACTCTTCGCATGGGAGGCGGCTGGCGCCATTCGTCGGTACCAATCTCGGCGCGGCGCTGTTTCGTTTTGGCGCGGAACGCATGCCGTTCCTGTTTCGTTACTGGCACGGGCGGCTGTATGCCGATCGCAGCACGATTCCCCCCGGAAGCCTGGAGGGCTACAAGGCGCCGCTGGCGATTCCGGGATTGTTAGACCATGCCTTGGGCATTGTCCGTACGTGGACGGCGGATCTGCGGGAACTGGAAGCGTTGCTGCCAAAGCTTGCCCCGATTCCCACGCTGCTGATGTGGGGAAGCAAAGATCCGGCGGTGTATGCTTCGTCGATAGAGCCGCTGGCGCGGTTTTTTTCGAATGTGCAGACAGTGGTGTTTCCGGGAATCGGACATTTGCCTTATGAGGAGTGCCCGGAGAAGTTTAACCAGGCGCTGATCGAATTCTTGGAACGATAAGACTCTGAGGCAGACTGCTCGGAACGCGTGCGAGGGCGAGACGCCCTCGCGACAGCCGGCGGGACGCCGGCGCTACGGAACTTCAAATTCAACTCTGAAATCATGACCCACTCCATTCTCGACTTCCTGCGGAATGCGGTGGTGCATTACGGATACTGGGCCGTGGGCGCGGCTTTGTTGATCGAGAATGCCGGCATTCCGGTCCCGGGGGAAACGATTCTGTTGCTGGCGAGTTTCCTGGCATATTCCCAGCACGAACTGCAACTTCCCTGGATCATTGTGGTGGGGACCATTGCCGCCACGCTGGGCGACAACATTGGGTTTGCGCTCGGCTACTACGGTGGACGTCCTGTGCTGGAGCGCTACCGGACTGCTTTTAGAATTCAAGACGCAGCGCTGGCGCGAGGAGAAGAACTGTTTGCCCGTTACGGAGCGGTCACTATTTTTTTTGCGCGCTTTGTCTTCGGCATGCGAATCATCGCAGGGCCCATGGCGGGTGTGCTGCGGATGCCGTGGCGGAAATTCACGGTGTTCAACTTTCTTGGGGCGGCAGTTTGGGTCACGGCGATTTCCGGCGCGGGCTATCTGTTTGGCCAGCATCTGGGCCGGCTGGAGCGGGATATCAGGCGGTTCGACGTGGTGGCCGCGATTCTGGTGTTGGTGGGTCTAGGGCTTCTGTGGTGGCGCAACCGTCGCGAGCGCTAAGCAGGCATCTGCAGAGTAACCTTTTGCGGCGCCGCGGATTTTATGTTAGCGGCTATACTGTGCGGGTGTCACGGACTGTTCGGGGCGGCCGGGGCTACGTCCGTGACAGAAATGACTCACACCGGTTGCGTCCGAGCCGAAATTCGGACGAGGAGGAACTCGTGAAAAAGATCGGTTTCTTGACGCTGCTCATTATGGCAACTCTTGTGTTTACGCTCGCTTTTCCCGCGGCGGCAGCCGGACCAAAAGCGCCGGTGGCGCCAGTTCCCGCTGTGGCACCCACTGCTCCGGCAGCGGTTGCTCCGGTGCCCGAACGGCATCCGCACATCGACGAAGCGCTTGAGTCAATGCGTGCCGCCAAGCATCAACTGGAAAGCGCCGAGCATGACTTCGACGGCCACCGTGCCAAGTCGATCGAACATCTGAACCAGGCGATCCACGAAGCCGAGATCTGCATGGGGATGAAGTAAACCAGGCTGCAGTCAGAGACGAAAGGCAGCGTCCGGGGCCGCTGCCTTTTTTCTTTCCCTCTGCGGAGTCGACGCCGCTAGCGCCGGATTGTTAGTCGGTGTGGAAGGTGTAGCCGACGGAAGCACCGAGGCGTAGAACACTATTGGAGTGGAAGTCGTTGGTGTTATTGATGATGTAGTAATAGTGCGCTTCGGGCCGGACAAAGAAATTTCGCCACACCCGGTAGTTGAATCCGCCGCTCACGTGAAGCAGAAAGTGATTGCTGTTCAGATGGGTGGAGCAGCCGCTCTGGTAGATGCAATTGCCGTATGGGTTGTAGTAAAGCACGGTCTGGCCGCCCACGCCAGCCGTGAAGATGGTGCTGGTTCGCTTTGAGATGCGGGCTGGGAACGGGTTGAAACGGGGAGCCAATACGGCGTTGAAGTCATACAGGACGGGACGGTACTTCTGATAGTCGTTGTAGAACGCCTGCTTGTATCGAAAGGTAAACTCTCCACTGTAGCCGAATCCGTTCTTATAGATGCGGTCGAAGCCGGCGCTGGGGTAGACGCCGCCTCTCTCCGGAGGGGGGAGATAGCGCAGAGAAGCGGTATCGTTGCTGGTGGAGAACAGAGTGTTGCCGCCAGCGAACAGGTCCACTTGCTGAGCAGAAGCGAGAGTGGCAAACAGAAGAAGCGCACACACGGACGTGATTCGCGCGAACTTTCTCAAATACAGCCCCCTTTGTGTTTCGGTCCCGATCTTGAAGTGTATACGCAGAACGGATGGAGTGCCCGGCGGAAGCATCCGCGGATGGATGCTCTAGCACAAGAAACTGGCGGCCGCAGCACACGCTCGCGGCCGCCGCTCAGTTAAGGCCTAGTCTGGACCAATGGTGTAGCCGATCGAGGCTCCCACGTGGACGATGTTGCCGGAGGTGTAGTAGTCCGTGTTATTGAGGACTTTGTAGTAGCGCACCTCGGGCCGGACGAAAACATGTCCCCACACGTAGTAGCGGATCCCGGCTCCCACGTTGATTTGGAAGTGGTTGGAACTGAGGTAATTATTGCAAGTGAAACCGTTGGTGCAATAGGGAAGATAGAAGCGAGTGGTCTGCCAGCCAATGCCCCCCATCAGATCCAGTCCAGCCTTCTTGCTCAAGCGCGGCTGGTAAATACCATCGATGGAGAAAAGCATGGGGCGGTAGGGCTGACCAATGCCTGCAAAGTTCCCCTGACTGGTCCTCCAGTCCGCATCAAACGCAAAGCCGATGCGCTTGTGAAAGATCACGTCGCCTCCGATATTGGTGTAAAGGCCACCCTTTTCCGGGCAAACTATCGGGACAATGCCGTTAGAAGACGGCGAGACGGCGCAGGGCGACGCCCCGGGCGACATGAGGGTCCCGAAGCCGATACTGGCGTCGCCCTGCTGGGCGGAAGCGACGTTGGCCAGGGCAAAAACAGCGATGACGGCCGCGAGGAAGGCAAGCTTTCTCAAGAGAAACCTCCTATAAAGATCGTTATTGACGGTAAGATGCAACCGCCAAACCATTTGGATGCAATCGCATGGACAATGCATTCATCTTAGTTTCAACAGCGCCGGAATTCAATGGGCGGTGCTCCCTGGCATCGCGAAGGCCAATATCCCGCCAGACGGCAGCCGCCGAAGAATCCAACCCAATGAAGCGCAATAAGTTGCGCTTGAAGTGCGGCCACGGCTCCCGGAACCCTACCGTTTGGAACCACCGCTGCCACCTCCGCGGAGGACGTGGTCGAGAGCGATGGGACCGGCGCCAAAGAAGATCAGGGCGAAGGCCACGCTGACGGCCGCCAGGGGGAACTCGTATCCCGGTCGGTCGGGCGATCCCGTGAGCCCGTTGTGCAAGTGAACTTTCCAGAGGGCCACCACAAGGTCAACGCATACGGCGAGCGCGGCAATGCGGGTGAAGAATCCCGCGAGAAGCAATAGCCCGCCAACCAGCTCCGTGAAAGACGAGACATAACCCAGCCAGCGCGGCACGCCGAGGCCGGCGATCCACTGCGCGTGGTGCTGCAGGCCTCCAAACACATTGTGATAGCCGTGCACGACCATGATGGCGCCCAGAGCCAGGCGCATGACGAGAAGGGCAAGGGGTTGCAAGCGATCGAGATAGCGCAAAATGTTCCTCCGGACCGACGAGATAGATTACAGCAGCGAGCGGTCCCAAGGAAGGCGAGGAAATCCCAGAAAACAATTGCGCCTCACGCCGGGTTTTGGTAACGTTGGCTCCGCCGCGGGATACCAGTTGGCACATCCGATGTGCCGCGCTTGCCTCCTGCCGGTCTTCTCCACTAGGGCCCAGAAAACTGATCGGAACGTAATTCGTCCGCGGATTGAGCTGTATCTTTGTGCGTTCGCGGCGGGATGAAAAACTTTTTTCAGTCGAGGAGTTCGCAATGAAGTTCATAGTGAATGGAAGTGCTCTGCGAAAGTCGATTCTTTTCTTGCTCGTGATGACGGTTCCGGCGCTTGCCTGGGGCCAGAAAAAAACACCGAGCGCCCCCTCGAAGCCGAGCGCACCCGCACCGCATGCCAGCGCACCCGCACCGCATGGCAGCGCACCCGCGCATACCTCGGCGCCCAGCCACAACGCGAGTAGCTCCGGCCGGCCCGCGCAAGGATCAACCAGCCGCCCGGGCACGACATCGTCGGGACGACCTGGAAGTGGCAGCAACACGAGCCGTCCAGGGACGACAACGAACGGGCGCCCGAGCACAACGACGAACGGTCGTCCAAGCACCACAACGAATGGCCGACCGAATACCACGAATGGCAGGCCGAATACGACGAACGGTCGCCCTGGGACCGCGAATGCAGCAGGCAAGCCGGGCGCTGCGACGAACGGGCGCCCCGGCGGCGCAACTACAAACAAAGCGTCAATGAACCGTCCGGCTCCGGGTCGGCAGGTTTCTTTGAAGGGCGGTGGTTCGGCGAACATTCGTCCGAATGGGCAGATTCGCTCGGTCAACCGAAATGGGATGCAGATTTCGCACGGGATGCACGGCGGGCGTACGGTCGTGAGCACGCACAACGGGGCGCGAGTGGTGACCAACGGACGGCGTGGCGGGTACGTGCAGCGCGCGTACGTGACGCGCGGTGGCCATTCGTACTATTCACGCACGTACTACTATCATGGGGGTTACCGCAGCGGCGTCTATCGTGGCTACTACTACGGCGGACGTCCCTACTATGGCTATTACCCAGCCTACTATTACCGGCCAGGGTATTACGGATGGGCTTACAATCCGTGGCCGGCTCCGGCTCCGTATGCGTGGGGATGGGGCGGAGCGCCGTGGTATGGCTACTACGGTCCCGCCTACTACCAGCCGTATCCGGTATATCCTTCGGCGGCTTTCTGGCTGACTGATTTCATGATTGCTGCTTCTTTGCAGGCGGCGTATGAAGCACAGAATAATGCCTGGCTCCGGCCCGACGCAGGAGACGGGATGCTGTGGGCCAGTCTCGCTCCTATGGCCGCTCCGGCGGACACGGCGAAGCTCTCGCCCGAGGTCAAGGAGCAGATCGCCGAGGAAGTGAAGGTGACGCTGGCTGCGGAACAGGCTGAGGCCGCGAAGCCGAAGAGTAGTTCTTCTGGGGCAGCACCGGCGAATTCCAACGAAGCACCGCCGGCTCTGGATCCAAAGTTCAAGGTGTTCGTGGTTTCGTCTGACATGAGCCTGGTGGCGGATGGAGACGAGTGTCCGCTTTCGCAAGGAGACGTGATCTCGCGAACCACAGAAACTCCGGATGGCGACGGCAACGTGAATGTGAAAGTCGTCGCCAGCACGAAGCAGGATTGCGCCGTGGGCAAGGAAGGGCCAGTCTCCACGGACGATCTGCAGGAGATGTACAACCAATTCCGCGAGCAACTCAAGGACGGAATGGGAGAGCTGGCCAAGAAGCAGGGCACGGGTGGGTTACCGAAGGCGCCGGATACCTCCACGGTGGATGGAGATATTCCCGCACCTCCGCCCGACAAGAATGTGGAGAAGACTCTGCAAGACCAGCAAGCGGCTGCCGACCAGACCGAGACGGAGGTCAAGCAAGAGGCTGCTTCTTCTGGCGGTGGCGGCGCGCAGTGAACCAGCACGAGTGCCGAGAAAGGGAGCGTCCGCGGTTCCGCGATGCTCCCTTCGTAAAGACTCTCGCAATACTTATGCATTTGAATTTCAGAGAGAACTGGCAGGAGGGTTTCGCGATGTCGACGAGGTTCCAGGTTCTGCTTCCGGCTTTGGCGTTGGTTCTGACGAGCGCAGTGCAGGCTCATGCCCAGGCGCCCACGCTGCAAGAGCAGCTCACCGCGCAATACAAACTGGTGAAGATGGGATCGGACACGAGCGGGTATGCCGTGGTTGATACAGGAACACTGCTGGAGATCAAGAAGGGCGGAATTCTCGGCGTGCCCTATTCCGACTCGAACATCCTTTCCACGAAATATGAGGGAGGAACGGTGCATTCTCCCAACACTCTTCTGACCAAGGGAATCGGCTTCGGCATGAAGAAATTTGGGAAGGATCAGACCACACACCTGTTCGCGGCGGGCGACAAAGTGTATCCGTCGAAAATCGAAGTCGACGTGAACAAAGACGACGTAGCGTTGACGATCGTGGCGTGCGATACGTGCAACAAAACGGATCCTCCGACGTATAACAAGGCGAAGGTGGTTTTCCAGTTTCCCAAGGGATCGCTGGCGAAAGCCAGCGCAGGCGACGTCGAAGATACGATCGGACAACTGCTCTCCATCAGCGAAGACACGCAGCAGCAGGATCAGGGCGCGCAGCAGCAGGGAGATCAAGGTGGGCAAGGTGGTCAGCAGCAGGCCGCACAACAACAGGCGCCGCCGCCGCAACCACAGGCTGAACCACAGACCATCGAGAAGGGACAGACCACGGACCAAGTGCAGTCTGCGCTCGGCAAGCCCGACAAGGTCGTGAATCTCGGTTCAAAGCAGATCTATGTGTACAAGGATCTGAAGGTGACGTTTGTGAACGGCAAAGTGTCGGACGTTCAGTAGAGTTCATCCGGTAGAGTTCGTCGCGGGCGTTCAGCCGCTAAATGCCTCGCGATTGCACGATGGATGATGCAGATCAATGCGGCAGTTAACTGGAATTGTGCTGCGCGGTAACTTTACCTCCTCTCGATTAAGGCCCTGTGAATACAGCACTTTGAGCGAGCGACATAGTACCTCCGTACCGTGCCTAGTACTTCAGTTACCGGTCTGCAAGTGACCGGGCACCCCCTGCACGCGAACCACTTCTAATAGTATTTTGTAAGCCTGTAACCACAACCTGTAGCCCCCCCTCCAGGCTCCCTCTCCCCGAATTCCAAGAAACAGGCAAAAAACCCAAAGAAACGCGGAGATTCGCTCCGAGCCGGGGTTTTTCAGGGTTGAGATATGCTCGGAACACCGAAAGCCCTCGGAGCCGATATTGAGGGCAAGGCGTTGTTCGGAAGTAAAGCCCGCAGGCCGGGGAGCCGGAGCGGGAATGGACGTGGCGGAAAAGGCAAAGGGAACCATGGCTGACTCGCGAGAAGTGATGAACATCCGGCAGGCGTCGCAATACCTGGGCGTGAGTCCGGACACGCTTTACAAGTACGTAGGCGAGCAAAAGATTCCCGCGTTCAAGTTGGGCAACCGCTGGCGCTTCAAGAAATCACGTTTGGACCAGTGGATGGAAGAGAAGTCGAGCGAGATGGAACCGCAGGCGAAACGCAAACCACGGGCGGCAGGAAAAGCTGCCGGACAGGTTTAGGGAAGCAAGTTAGACCAAAAACGTCGCGGGCAACGGTGCCCGCGCCACACAAAAGGTGGGCACATGTTTGGATTGGGATCGAAGTCCATTGTTGGCCTGGATGTAGGCTCTTCAAGCATCAAGGCAGTCGAGCTGAAGAAAAAGGGTGGGCAGATTGAAGTGGCGCACCTCGGACTGGAGCCGCTGTCTTCCGACATCGTGGTCGATTCGATGATCGTGGACTCGGGCACTGTATCGAGCGCGATTTCGAAGCTGTTCCTCGACAACGAGATCAAGACCAAGGCCGTGGCCACCGCGGTGAGCGGGCACTCGGTGATTGTGAAAAAGATCTCGTTGCCCTCGATGAGCGACCAGGAACTGGCCGAGACCATCGAGAAGGAAGCGGCGCAGCACATACCCTTCGATCTGGCCGATGTCAGCCTGGACTACCAGATTCTCTCCGACGAAGTGGGCAGTCCGCAGATGGACGTCCTGCTGGTCGCGGTGAAGAAGGACAAGATTCTGAACTACACCAACGTACTCTCGATGTCAGGGCGCACCCCGGCTATCGTCGACATTGACGCGCTGGCGCTGCAGAACTGCTACGAGTACAACTACCAGCCGGCGCCGGGCCAGGTGGTCGCGCTTCTGAACCTGGGCGCGAGCGTGATGAACATCAACATCGTGAAGGGTACGACGCCGTTGTTCCCGCGCGATGTCAGCGTGGGCGGGCATCAGTACACCGACTCGCTGCAGAAGGAACTGGATCTGAGCTTTGAAGACGCCGAGTCGCTCAAACTGGGCAACAAGGTGGGCACGGTGAGCGAGGACGCGAAGCAGCCGATCCTGCAGCAGGTCACCGAGATCATCGTGCTGGAAATTCAGAAGACGTTCGATTTCTTCCGGGCCAGCGCGGCCGGCGAGCACATCGAAAAGATCTACCTGGCGGGCGGTTCGTCGAAGGTTCCGGGCCTGGTGGAAGCGTTGCGGCAGGAGTTCTCGATGCCGGTGGAATTGCTGAATCCGTTCCAGCGGGTAACGCCTCCGGTCGAAGGACATGGAGCGGAGCTGGTGGAGCAGAATCCTGGGCAGATGGCAGTGGCAGTGGGCTTGGCCCTGAGGAGCTTTGAATCCCTATGATCAAAATCAACCTGCTCGAAAATTCCAAGGGGAAGAGCAAGCGCGGTGGCGGCGGACCGTCGATGCCCACGATGGAAATGGGCGACATGGGCTCGCCCAAACTGAAGATCCTGGCGGTGTTGGTGGTGGCCGGGTTGTTCAACCTGGGCTACTGGTCCCATCTTGACCGTCAGGCGAAGGCGATCCAAGCACACATGAAGGTTGCCGAGCAGAAGAACCGCGAACTGGCCGACGTGAAGGCGCGCTTTTTGGAGCGCCAGACGCAAGCCAACAACTACAAGCGGCGGGTGGATGTGATCGACGGGCTGCGGGCGGCACAGAACGGTGGTCCGGTCAACCTGATGGCCATGCTGGGCGAGACGGTCAACAACACCGAAGCCGTATGGCTCAGCAAGATGGACGACTCGGGACCGAGTGTGAACCTTGAGGGAACGGCTCTCAGCACGGATGCAGTTGCCAATCTGATCGCGAACCTGCAAAAGACTGGCTTCTTCAGAACCGTCGAGATCAAGGAAACCTATCAGGACGACACGATCAAGGACATGCAGGCATTCCAGTTCACGCTGACTTGCGAGAAGGGAAAGTCGTAAAGGCGGACCTATGGCGAATTTTAGCGAAATGTCGGGCATCAAGCAGTGGGCAACAGTGGTGATTGGGGGCGCTGTGGTCACGGCAGCGTTGTACTTCACGCTGTTCAAGGCTCAGAACGACCACAACGCAGCCGCGCAACATGCCCTCGAAGACAAGATTCGGGAAAACAACGAACTCGAGTCCTACCGGCCGAAGCTGAAGCAGATTGAGCAGCAGTTGGCCGAGCTCAAACAGCAGCTGGAAATCGAGCAGCGCATCGTTCCCGATGACAAGCAGGTCGATGGTTTCATCACCATGCTCGACGCGGAGGCCCAGAAGTCGGGAGTGGAGCTGCGCCGCTACATGGCGAAGGACACCAGGGCGCAACAGTACTACACGGAAGTGCCCTTCGACATCGAACTGGACGGTCCGTACTATTCGACGCTGAATTTTTTTGACCGGGTCAGCAAGCTGGAGCGGATTGTCAACATCAGCGGATTGCTGGTGGCGACGACGAAGAATCCGAGCGGGGCGAAAGCCAAGCATACGTACCAGTACGCTCCCAACGAAAGCATCATCGCGACTTTCACCGCGACCACATACTTCAGTCACGATCTACAACCTTCAGCGGCAGGCGCCGGGACGAAACCGGGAACGCCGGCGGCGAAGTAGGGATGGCTATGAAGCTGACGACAGGCATTTTGGCAATGGCAATGATGGCGGGCGCGGCTTGGGCTCAGAGCCCTGACGCCATCGACAACGCGCGCAGCACGGCAAAATCGCTGCAGCAGACGCAGGCCAACCCGGCTCCCAGAGCCGCCGTAGTTCCGGCGGCAGCCAAGCCGGTACCGGGCGCTCCGGCTCCCGCGGTGAAACCCGCGACGATTCCGGGGTCTAAACCGATCGCGGCGTCGAAGCCGGCAACGGCCTCCTCGTCCCACAACCAGCTGCAGCGGGTGAATGTGGTTCCCGCGGCGGATGGCGTCCAGATCGAAATCAGTTCCACCCAGGCGGTAACGCCCCGGGTGACCAAACTGACTTCGCCGGACCGACTACTCGTGGAACTGCCACAGACCGTGGTGGTCACCGCTCAGAACAAGATTCCCGTGGGCAGCGCCGGAGTGAAGGGCGTACGCATCGGCATGGACGGCAAGACTCCTCCGACGACCAGCGTCGTGGTTGATCTCGCGCAGCCCTTGGCCTATGAGTTGACTCCGGGTCCCGCCGGGAAAGTAATCCTGACTCTGCATTCGCAGGGAGGAGCCCCGGTCGTCGCGAAGAATACTCCGGCGCCGGCAGTTAAGGCTGCTCCTGTGAAGACTGCTCCAGCCAAGGCAACGGCACCAGCGGCCCAGCCGACGGCTGCGGCGAAAGCGGCCCCAGCAGCGACGAAAGTTGCTGCGGTGAAGGAGTCCGCCGCGAAGCCAGTGGCACAGGCCTCGAAGCCGGAACCGAAACAGCAATCCAAGGCAGCGCCGGTGGTGGCGAAGTCCGCGGCTCCGGCCGTGAGCGCGCCTGCTGCGGCTGCGCCTGCGCCTGCGACCAAGACCGATTCCAAGCCCAAGCCGGAAGAAAAGAAGTGGGCGATGAACGGGAAACGCGATCCGTTCTTCAGCCCCGTGGTGCAGACCAACGGCTCGGGTTGTTCGACCGGAAAGAAGTGCCTGGAGATTAACGCGATCAATCTTCGGGGCGTGGTGAAGTCCGACACGGGCTTCATCGCGGTGGTCACCAACAACCTGAACAAGGCTTATTTTCTGCGGGAGAACGATCCCGTGTTTAACGGTTACGTGGTGAAGATCACGGGTGATTCGGTGGTGTTCCAGGAAACGATTCAAGACAAACTGGGCAAGCCGTTCACACGCGAAGTCGTGAAGAGAATCTTTACGCCGGCGGTTTAGTGCAGGGCGGCGCAACCGGAAACCGGGAACGCCGAAATCAAGTTGCAGAAGGACACGCGGGCCAGGCCCGCGGGTGGGGAGAGGCGAAATGCGAAAGCAACAATTGACAATGTTCGTATCGGTGCTGGCGATGGCGGTGGCTGCGGTGGCGCAGACCCCGAACCAGCTCGATCGAGTCAACGTAGTCCGGAGCACGGACGACATCCGGGTCGAGATGAGCTCCCACGGCACACTCACGCCGAAGCTCAGCACTCTGGACTCGCCCGCTCGCGTGGTAGTGGACCTGCCGGAGACCGTAATGGCGACCGGACAGACCCGCATCGCGGTGGGCGCGGCTGGGGTCAAGGACGTGCGCATTGGCATGGACGGCCAGGCACATCCGACCACACGCATCGTCGTCGACCTCGACAAGGCTTGCGCCTACGAGTTGACGCCGGGCCCGGCAGGGAAGCTGGTGCTGACCCTGCACGCCAACGCGGTGGCCAAGGCCGCCCCTGAGGCACAGATAAAGACGGTTGCTGCGAGCTCGCCGGTTCCGGCCAGCCCGGCAGCAGTGGCTGAGGCTCCGAAGGCTACGGCCACGGATTCGAAGCCCACGGACTTTGTATTTGTCGAGCCTTCGTACCAGGCCAAGAACCAGGTTGCCGGCGACGTGAAGAAAGACGACGCCGAACCCACGGTTCGCGCCCAGGAAGCGGCGGAGAGGTTCTCGGACAAGACTGCCGCGGAACTGCTGCCCGTCAGCGCCCACGCAGCTCAGCAGAGCCAAACGACGATTACCCCTGCGGTGAACCTGGCGGCGGAGCAGAAAGCTCAAGCCGGACAGCAACCCGCCTCGACCGGTCCGAAGTACACCGGCGAGCCGATCTCGGTCAACCTGAAAGATGTCGACCTGAAAGACTTCTTCCGCCTCGTTCACGAAATCAGCGGTCTGAACGTCGTGCTCGATCCTAATGTGCACGGCACGCTGACCGTGGTGCTCGATGACGTGCCGTGGGATCAGGCGCTCGACATCGTGCTCAAGAACAACGACCTGGCGCGTGAACTGGAAGGCAACGTGTTGCGCATCGCTACGGTGGAAACCCTGAAGCATGAAGCAGACGCCCGCCGAGCCCAGATCGAATCCGAATCGCTGGCCGTGGAAAAAGTTTCGGTCACGCGCTTCCTGAGCTATGCTAAGGCGAAAGACGTCATTGTCACAGTAAAGAAATTCCTCTCGCAGCGCGGCGATGTGGTGGCGGATGATCGCACCAACGCCGTCATCATCAACGACATTCCGAAGACGATTCCGACCATCGACCGCCTGCTGACGCAGCTGGATCGCAAGACGCAGGAAGTTGAAATCGAAGCCCGTGTAGTGGCGGCGACGCGGCAGTTTGCCCGCGACATCGGCACGCAGCTTGGCTTCGGCTGGGGCAACGGCACGACCGCAATCGGCGGAAACGCCGCTGCGGGCAGCTCTCCGACCACGGCGGGCGGACTCACTCCTGGCTACATTACCGTGCCGGGAACTGGCAGCAGTACCACGGGATCTTCGATTCCATTGTTCTCGAACCTGGGGTCCACGTCGCCTTCGAGCGGCCTGACTTTCTTCAACGGCAGCAACACGGTGCGGATTGACGCTGTCCTCTCGATGGCCGAGTCGCGCGGCTTGCTGAAAGTGCTCTCTCGTCCGCGGGTCGTAACCCAGAACAACATTCAAGCACTGGTGAAGCAGGGCGTGCGCGTGCCGATCGTGACGCAGGCGCAGTTGGGTGGTCCTCCGACCGTCACCTACGTCGACGCGTTCCTGCGGTTGACGGTGACTCCGCAGATCACGTCGGAGAACACTATCTTCCTGAACGTGGACGTGGAAAACACCACTCCGAACTTCGGTCAGGAAGTACAGGGCAATCCGGAACTGATCACGCAGCAGGCCACTACGCAGGTGCTGGTGACCGATGGCGGCACGGTGGTGATCGGCGGCGTCATTCAGACGCAGAACTCGATCAACATCTCGCAAGTTCCGCTGCTCGGCAACCTGCCCTACCTGGGCAACCTGTTCAAGCACACGCAGGTCAACACCTCAAACCAGGAGCTGATTTTCTTCATCACGCCGCGAATCATCCAGACATAACAGCGTCAGACCTACCAGCGTAGTTCGAAGATTGAAGCCGCCGGTTTCCGCGACGAACCTGTCCCGGAACCGGCGGTTTTGCTTTTGGGGAGAACTCAGAACTTCCTCCCGTTGCTGATAAACTTTCCGCAATGAACTTTCCCGCGCGCCAGGCCAAGCTTCGCGAGCATCTCGCCACCACCCGGTTCGATGCCCTCCTCATCAGCCATCTTCCAAACATTCGATATCTTTGCGGGTTTACCGGCAGCGCCGGACTGCTGCTCGTGGAGGAAGCAGGCAGCGTCTTTTTTACCGACGTCCGCTATGACACGCAAGCGCATGAAGAGGTGAAGGGCGCGAAGGTAGTGATTGCGAAGAAAGCAGTGCTGACTGCTCTGGGCGAGTTTCTCGAGGCGCGGCGCAAGCGGGCCCGGGGATGGACGATTGGGCTCGAGGCGGAGCATTTCACGATCGCTGAAAAGAAGCGCCTGACGCAGGTAACGCCTGCGGGAGTCCGGTTGAAGGACGCACCCTCCGTCGTCGAACGAGCGCGCATGATTAAGGATGGCGATGAGTTGAATCGGATCCGCGCTGCCGTGGTGTTGGGAGCGAAGTTGTTCGACCGGGCAGAGGATGTGATACGTCCGGGCGTGAAGGAAACCGAAGTGGCGGCGGAGATGGAGTTGGCGGCGCGCCGGGGTGGGGCCGAGGAGATGTCGTTCCCAACGATCATTGCTTCGGGAGCGAGGTCGGCGCTGCCGCACGGACGAGCTTCGGACCAGGCAATCGCCCGCGGTGGGTTCGTGGTCTGCGACTTCGGTGTTATACTTTCAGGTTATTGTTCCGATCAGACGCGCACTGTGTGGGTAGGGCCTGTTCCAAAGGATGCCCGCCAGGCCTACGAGGCGGTGCGGGAGGCGCAGCAGGCTGGGATCGATGCCGTTCGGCCTGGTGTCGCGGTAGGCGAGGTCGACGCGGCAGCCCGTAAGGTATTGCGCAAGGCCGGGTTAGGGCGCTATTTTACCCATTCCACCGGGCACGGTGTCGGGCTTGAAATCCACGAGTCCCCGCGAGTCGCGGACGGGCAGCGCGAGATTCTGCAGCCTGGTATGGTCATCACGATCGAGCCGGGAGTATACTTCCCCGGCAAATGGGGCGTGAGGATCGAGGACATGGTGGCGGTTACCGCGAGCGGTTGTGAAGTGATGACGCCGACGAGCAAGGATTTTCTGGCAGTTTAGTCTTCTTGAACTTTCAGCCGGGCAGGATTGAGGCCCGGCTTCTTCGCGTGAGCCATGATCGGCTTGCAGGTCTGGCGCGCGAGATGTTGGCGAAGGGTCCCACCCTACACGAATGAATCAAAAAGAGCTGAAAGAACTCATCGAGTTCCTCATCGAAAAGGACATTGCCGAGTTCGAATTGGAGCGTGGCGATGTCAAGGTCCGGATCAAGCGCGCCGGGGAGCATACGTTCGTCCACTCTCAGGCGGAGCCGCGCTTTTATGCGGTGCCTGCGGCCCCTGCGCTCGCGCCGGAATTGGGTGGCGTACCCGTAGTGGCCGCGCCGGTCGCCGCCGCCGCTCCGCCAGCCGCACCCGCTCCCGAAGAGGGGCTTCACATGGTGAAGTCTCCGATCGTTGGGACGTTCTACGAAGCTCCTTCGCCGGGCGCGCCTCCGTTCGTGAAGCCAGGAGACATGGTGGAACTGGGGCAAGTGCTCTGCATCGTCGAGGCCATGAAACTGCTCAACGAGATTGAGTCGGACTATGCCGGGGAGATCGTCAAGAAGCTGGCGGTCAACGGCCAGCCGATCGAATACGGCCAGGACTTGTTTGTGATCCGGCCGAAGAAGTGAATCTAGGATAAATCTGGGCGCGCTCTGGGCGCGCCTTTTTGTGTCTGTTAGCTACGAGCCGCGAGCTGTGAGCCTTGATCTCGTAGCTCAAAGCTCATAGCATGTGGCTTTTTCCTCATGTTCAAGAAGATCCTGATTGCCAACCGTGGAGAGATTGCACTGCGTGTGATCTGCGCATGCAAGGAACTGGGCATCCGCACGGTCGCCATTTACAGCGAGGCGGACCGCAACTCGCTGCACGTCCGCTTTGCCGATGAGGCTATCTGCATTGGACCGCCGCAGCTCGCGCTGAGCTATTTGAATATTCCTGCCGTCATCAGTGCGGCCGAGATCGCCAACGTCGAGGCGGTGCATCCCGGCTACGGACTGCTGGCGGAAAACGCCAACTTTGCCGAAGTGTGCGAGACCAGCGGGATCAAGTTCATTGGTCCGCGGCCCGAAGTGACCCGCCTGATGGGCGAGAAGGAAAAAGCTCGCGCTGCGATGAAGCGCGCAGGCGTGCCGATTCTGCCCGGCTCGGATGGAATCATTGCTTCCGACGGCGAGGCGGTGGAGTGGGCTCGGCAAGTCGGCTTCCCGGTGATCGTGAAAGCGTCTGCGGGAGGCGGAGGACGCGGCATGCGCGTCGTCCGCAACGAAGAAGAATTGCCGGGGCTATTCAAGGCTGCGCAGGCGGAAGCGGCGGGCGCGTTCGGCAACGGCGATCTCTACATGGAGAAGTACGTCGAGCATCCACGACACATAGAGTTTCAAGTGCTGGCCGACGAGCACGGCAACGTGGTCAGCCTGGGCGAGCGCGAGTGTTCCATCCAGCGCCGCCATCAGAAGTTGCTGGAGGAATCACCTTCCACGCAGGTTACGCCCCAACTGCGCGATGAGATTGGCGCCGTCCTGTGCAAGTCACTGGCGGAGATCGGGTACAGCAATGCCGGTACCATTGAATTCCTGATGGATCAGGACCGCAGGCTGCATTTCATCGAGATGAACACCCGCATTCAGGTGGAGCACCCGGTCACGGAAATGGTTACGGACGTCGACCTGGTGAAGAGCCAGATCATGATCGCTGCCGGAGCGCACATGCGGGACGTTCTGCAGGGGCCGATTGTTCATCGCGGACACGCGATCGAGTGCCGCATCAACGCGGAGCATCCCGAGAAGTTCACGCCGTCGGCAGGGAAGATTACCGCGTTCCATCCTCCGGGCGGAACCGGAGTGCGCGTCGACACGGCGGCTTATGCGGAAGGTGTGATCCCACCATATTACGACTCACTGATTGCCAAGCTGATCGTACGCGGAAAAGACCGCAGCGAGGCCGTGTCCCGCATGGCGCGGGCGCTCGAGATGTTCATTGTCGAGGGCATATACACGACCATTCCGCTGCACCGCAAGATTCTGGCGGATGAAGACTTCCGGGCAGGGAAGATCGATACCGGATTCATTGAGCGTTTTCTGAAGAAGAACGGGCACACGTAGGCGGACGCATTCGTCCGCCCCGCGGAGCCAGGTGGCGTTAACAATGCAGGAAGTGGTCTCGTCGTCAGCGTTTCTCGGATTGGCCCCTCGGACGAATGCGTCCGGGGCTACGTGATTCAGGCACCTTCAGCATGCCATGATTTCCCTTCCGCGCCTCTACGCCATTATCGATTCATCCGCTGGTATGTCGACTCAGGACTTGCTTGCGTACGCGGATGAACTGGCCGCCGCCGGGTGCCCGCTGCTGCAGTACCGCAATAAGAGCGGGAATGCCCGCGTCATGCTTGAGCAGGCGCGGGCCGTGAAGAAGCATCTTGGCGACTCCGTGCGGTTGATCATGAATGACCGGTCGGACTTGTGCCTGGCTGCCAAGTTCGATGGCGTGCACGTCGGGCAGGAGGATTTGTCTCCAGAGTCTGTGTGCAAGATCATTGGGCCGGAGCGCTGGCTGGGAGTCTCGACGCACAATCCAGAGCAACTGAACGAGGCGGATCGGACGCCCGCCGACTACCTAGCCATCGGGCCGGTGTTTGCCACGTCCAGCAAAGAAAGGCCCGATCCCGTGGTTGGCCTAGAAGGGGTGAGCCGGGCCCGGCAGTTAACTCGCAAGCCATTGGTGGCGATTGGGGGAATTACGCGAGCGAACGCTGCCTCCGTCATAGAGGCCGGGGCAGACTCGGTCGCTGTGATATCCGATCTGTTACGGGAGCCGCGGAAATCAGCAGAGGAATTTTTCCGCATTCTGAGGTAAAGTTCTGAGGCATCGCGACGGCTCGCTTTTCGATTGTCATCCTGAGCGGAGCGAAGAGCCCGCCCTGAGCCTGTCGAAGGGACCTATGCATCCTGCCGCGCACCGGCCAGTTGCATAGGTCCTTCGTCGGGCAAACGGCGCCCTCCTCAGGATGACAAACAAGTGGCTGATTGGCGACCAATGACGTACGTTTCGGAGGCTTCCTGAGTACACCGACAACGCGGCCACCCGCAGGCAGCGACTGGGACATTCACAGTCATCAGGATCAGGAACTGGTCCAGGGTCTCGGCCTGACCAGCGCCACCATGCTGGTCATCGGCTCGATGATCGGCTCCGGCATCTTTATTGTGTCGGCGGAAATTTCTCGGGAAGTCGACTCGCCCGCGCTGCTGATTGGCGCCTGGGCAATTGCCGGATTCATGACTATCGTGGCTGCGCTCAGCTATGGCGAGTTGGCCGCCATGATGCCGCGGGCCGGTGGACAGTATGTTTATCTGCGCGAGTCACTCGGGCCGCTGTGGGGATTTCTCTACGGCTGGACATTGTTCCTGGTCATTCAAACCGGGACCATCGCCGCGGTCG
>PMUM01000351.1 GCA_003166855.1 Acidobacteriaceae bacterium
GCTCGGAAAAGATCCGGCGCAGAGGTGCGCCCTCTCCAACGGCAAGGGGCTTGCGTTGCGCAATCGGGACGAGGACTGGGCTAGCGGCTTGCAGTGGAAGCGACAGTCCCGCTAGATGAACTCTTCTGCGAGACGAGGCCGACCCCCAGACCTCCGAGCGCTCCGGCCAGGAGGCCGATGACCGCAAGCATGGCGAGGCTCTCGCACCATGGATTCTTGTGGCGTCTGCGACGCATAGGGCACCTCAGTAGTAGTTTTGTAAGGGTTTTATGAACGAGCGCGATTCTATTGCTGGCGCCGGGCATTGAAGGTTACAACCCGGTTAATTTTCAGCCTGTGGAACTGTCTTTCAGTTCTAAGATCCAGGATGCATGAGATACTGCGTCCGCGAGCGCGGGTGCAAGGGACGAGTCCCACTCGGTTTGGAGAGGCGAGGAGCGGTGCAAACTCTGATCACCGGACGCGGCTTACGGGGGTAACTTTCGAAGTATGATACGCGCGCAATATTCCTACACCTCTACAGCAGTCCGCGCAGCATTCCAGCAAGTGACGCAGTTCTTGACAACCAGATGCTTCAGAACGGGTGCGCTACGAACTGGGCGGAAGCCCGCCTAAAGTGAGAAAAAGTTTTCCCACAAGTCCTAAAGTAGCAGGGGGACTTGAGACGGATTCATCCGTTGAATTTCCCCACCCGGAAGTGCCCGTACCGATATAAGCTACTGAAAACATGGAGTGAACTCATGAAGCTGGCGGCTTTATCGGGCGAAATCCTCTAGTGGCAAGCTTCGTGCTCTGAGAGGAGTTGGGCCTTGTGGCCGAGGGGTTGGCCTGCGTTAAACCGGAAAAGGCAAAAATGGGTAAATTATTGCCTAATGTAGAAAAAGACGGCGGAGATCGATCCAATGCCCGGCCAGCAGGGCTGGCGTTCGTAGAGGGTATCAGTGCGAGCATGCGTCCTGTGGAAGCGGTGATCCGGGAGCTTGCGCAGAGTGATGTTCCGGTGCTGGTGTTGGCGGAGGCGGGTGCGGGCAAGCATGCCACAGCGCAGCGCATCCATCAAATGTCGCAACGCAGCTCACAACCTTTCCGCTGGTTTCAGTGTCTAGGTCTTGAACCCCAAGAGCTGGAGGTTTTGCGAGAGCGAGAGGACAAAGGGGAACCGCCGAGCGCGGGAACGATCTATCTTCAGGAACTGGCCGATCTGAGTTCGGAATGCCAGGCTTGTTTGCTGGAAGCGCTGCCGCAATCGCCGGGGAATGGGATCGCGGGCAACGAGCGTGCCCGGCTCATCTGTGGCAGTGCCCGCGACCTCGAGGTTGAAGTAAAACGCGGCCGGTTGCGCGAGGATCTTTATTACCGCATCAGTGGGGTGTGTTTGCGCGTGCCGCCTTTGCGACAGCGGAAAGAAGACATTCCGTTTCTGATGGGGTACTTCCTGCGCAAGTACGCGCGGGATTTCCGCCGCACGGTTCCCGACTTGAGCGCCGAGACGCTGCGCTTGTTTCTGGATTATTCGTGGCCGGGGAACCTGCGGGAACTGGAAGATGCCGCGCGGGTGCTGGTGGCTCTGGGAGATGAGCACGTGGCCCTGGGTGGTCTGCGCGCTCTTTTGCGCAAGCCGGAAGCCAGCGTTAATGGAGCGGGTGTTTCGCTGAAAGCGGCGTCGAGGGCGGCCTCGCGCGAGGCGGAAAAAGAACTGATCCTGAATACATTGACACGCACGCGCTGGAACCGGCGGCGGGCCGCAGAGGAATTGCAGATCAGCTACAAGGCATTGCTTTACAAATTGAAACAAATCGGATTTGAAGGATACGGAGCGTCCTAGCTTCGCGGAGAGGGTATGAAGAAAGCGATAAAACTCGCGGTGTTCATGGGGATGGTTCTGCTGGCGGCATCCATACTGGCACAGACCGCCGACGTCACTAAGAGCGAGGAATCCAAGACGGACAAGGCAGCGGATGCAGCCGCTGCAACTCCGTCCGACTATGTCATTGGAGCCGACGACACGCTGCACATTTCGGTGTGGAAGGAACCGGATCTTTCCGAGACTCTGCCGGTGCGTCCCGATGGCAAGATCTCGATGCCGCTGTTGAACGACGTGATGGCCGCTGGATTGACCCCATTGGAATTGAAAGATTCGATTACAGAGAAGCTGAAGAAATATATTGCCGATCCGCGGGTGACCGTGGTGGTGACGGCGATGAACAGCCGGCGGATTTTTGTGACGGGAGAGGTCACACACACGGGACCCATGGCGCTGCTGCCACATATGACCATGTTGCAAGCGCTGGCTGAGGCCGGCTTCACGCAATTCGCCAATCTCAAGGCGATTTACGTGCTGCGGACAGAGAACGGAAAGCAGGAGAAGCTTCCGTTCAATTACAAGGAAGTCGTCAAAGGGAATCGTCCAGAACAGAATATCGTTTTAAAACCTGGCGATACGGTGGTGGTCCCGTAAGGAACGCGATGAGCAAACTGCAGAGCATCTTGACCCTGAGCATGTTGGCCTTCGCGCTGAGTGGCGCGTGGGCCCAAGACACTTCGACGCCACCTGCGTCGACCGAGCCGGTTCCGCAGAGCGGCCAGCAGGAGCCTATCCCGGCCTATGGTCAGGACAATGCGCCGCCTCCGATCAGCGAGAATCCGCCGCTGTCAGGATTAGACCTGCCGTCTCTTGAGCCGCACGCGGCGCCGTTGAGTTATATCCAACCGGGCGCGACGTTCAGCGAGTCGGCAAACTGGAATGCCGCCAACCTGATCGGAGGTAGCGGGGTCTCCTCCGTCACCCGTGGCTTGGGAAGCGTAACCCTGCAACGCTTATGGAGTCACTACGACCTGGCCCTCGATTACATGGGTGGGGTCGGATATTACAGCGAACCGGGAGTCGGCCTGAAATCGCTGCAACAAGCGGATGTCGATCAGAAGATTACCTGGAAGCGGGGACAATTGTCGCTCCGCGACAGCTTCAGCTACCTGCCGGAAGGAAACTTCGGCGCGTCGTATGGGTCCTTGGGTTCGGAGGGGATCGCGTCCCTGGGCACTACAGCCTTTGGCCTCTTCTCGAGCGGTGCAGCTCTGGGGACGCTGGGACTCGCACCTCGCATTCTGAACGTCAGCGTGGCGGATATCTCCGAGAACCTTACACCGAAATCGGCGGTCACGGTTGCCGGCGGGTACGCCTTCACCCATTTTTACGGACCCGACGAGCAGACGGGAACTTCTTTCATTGGCAGTTCGCAGACCTCGGCGCAGGTGGGCTACAACCGCATATTGACGTCGCATACACAGATCGCGCTGGTTTACGGGTATCAGGCGTTCGACTTTTCAGTGCTGGGAACCGCATTTCATTCCAACATCATCCAGGGAATGTACGGGCACCGGATTTCGGGGCGGATGGATTTACTCCTCGGGGCTGGACCGCAATTTACCGCGATCGACACGCAAAGCGCAGCGTGCAGCGATCCTTCAGTTCCGGCTTTCTTCTGCTTAGCAGCGGGGGATACCCTGATTCCCACAGTCATTAAGAACTCAAAGGTCGGGGTCGCGGCGCAGGCTCGTTTGCGCTATAAGTTGACGAGAACATTGCTGGATCTGACGTACCAGCGCTTCATTACGAGCGGTTCGGGACTGTTTGCAGGCGCGGAGAGCGATATTGTGCGCATGGATGCAACCCGCCCGCTGTCAAGGGTGTGGAGCGCCTTTACCGATATCGGATATTCACACAACTCGCGGGTCCAACCGCTCTCACTGCAGCAATTGACTCAGTGCAATAACTCTCAGTCGTCTGGAAGCACCTGTCCGGCCAACGATGCGATTGTTTACAGCTCCTGGTTTGCGGGCGCTGGCGTGCACCGTGCGTTTGGACGAGACTTCCACGGTTATGCGAGCTACCAGTTCAATGTGCTGGCTTTTGATCATTCGTACTGCGGAGTGCTTTCGGCCTGCAACCGCATCTCGAACCGGAGCGTTTTGACGTTTGGATTGGATTGGACTCCCCGGCCGATCCGAATCGACTGATTTCAGGGCCTCGTACAAAGCGACGGGGCCAGAAGGAATACGAGCATGATTCAGAATCGCGAATTAACGATGGACGATTACCTGTCGATGTTGCGCCGACGGGCGAAGGTGATCCTGATTCCCGCCCTGGTGGCGCCGCTGGTGGGATTTCTGGTTTCGTTCGCCTTCACCCCGAAGTACACCTCGCAGTCGTTGATCCTGGTGGAAGGGCAGAAAGTGCCGGAGAGCATGGTGCAGCCGGTGGTCTCCGAGGACCTGGCCGCACGCATGGCGACCCTGCAACAGCAGGTGATGAGCCAGACCAATCTGCAGCCGGTGGTGGATCGGGTTTTCCCGGGCAAGAATAGCCAGGAAGTGGGCGAGATCATCGACGATATTCGTCTGAACATGACGGTGGAGCCGGTGGTGACGGATCTGTCGCAGGCGTCTGGCAAGAAGAAGGGCGGGCAGAGCACGGAGGTGCCGGGCTTCTATGTGAAATACACCACTTCAAGACCGCGCGACGCGAAACAGATTTGCGATGAACTGACCAACTTGCTGGTAAACGAGAATATGAAGTCCATGCAAGCTGCAGCGACCGGCACGAGCGATGTACTCAGCAAGGGACTGGAAGACGCGAAGCAGCATCTCGACCAACTGGATTCCAAGCTGGCGGAATTCAAGAAACAATATGTAGGGCAGCTTCCGGGAGACGAGGAGAACAACCTGAAGATCCTGATGGGCCTAAACTCGCAATTGGAGTCGAACACCCAGACGCTAAACCGGGCGCAGCAAGACAAGGCATATACCGAGTCGTTACTGGCCCAGCAGTTGGCAACGTGGAAATCGACGCAATCCTCGACCAATCCGCAGACGCTGGAAAAACAGTTATCCGACCTGCAATCGCAACTTCTCAGTCTCCAGGCACGCTATACCGAAGACCATCCCGATATGATTAAGACGAAGGCGGACATATCGGAAGTAAAGAAGAAACTGGCAGAGATCAACAAAGCATCCTCCGATGCTGCGGACACCAGTGCTGATAAGGCTTCGGCGACGGAGCCGCCTGAGATTCGCCAGTTGCGGATGCAGGTCCATCAGTATGGAGCCCTGATCACGGCGGCCACGGCCGATCAGAAGAGACTCCAGCGTGAAATCGCCGCGTACCAGGGCAAGGTGTCGCTGAGCCCAGCCGTGGAGGAACAGTACAAGGGGCTTACGCGCGACTATGACAATGCTCAGAAGTCATATTCGGATTTGCTGGCCAAAAAGAGCACGGCCGATCTTACCGTCAAAATGACCAATCAGTCGGAAGGGGAGCGGATGTTTGTCCTGAACCCGGCCGACGTGCCGGACTCGCCAAGTTTCCCCAACCGGTTGCTGTTTGCGGCCGGCGGACTGGCCGCTGGGCTGGCACTGGGTGGCGGAATAGCCATGTGGCTGGAGTTGCGGGATAACTCCATCCGCACCGAGGCCGACGCTGAGGCGGCTTTGCAGTTGCCTATGCTGGTTTCGGTGCCATGGGTGGGTGTGGCGACGGCACCCGAGAACAACAGCAAGCTCAAATTCTGGAATCGCAACAAGAATCCGGAAGAACCCAAGAGCAAGGAAACGGTCGGAGTTTAAGCGAAGCAGTTCTAGGGACACCTATGTACAAAGAGTTCTACGGACTACGGGCGAACCCGTTCAACGTGAATCCGGACCCGCGTTATCTGTTTCTGACGCGGCATACGGAGGAGGCGCTGGCTTGCCTGACCTATGGAATCCAGAGCCGCAAAGGTTTTGTTCTGCTGACCGGGGAAGTGGGCACAGGCAAAACGACGCTGATCAACAAATTGCTGGAGTGGCTGCGTCTGCAGCAGGTGGCGACGGCATTCATCTTCAACTCGCGCCTGAACACGCCGCAGTTTCTGGATTACATGATGGCCGATTTCGGTATCCCATGTGATTCGAAGGCCAAGAGCCAGATCCTGCTACGTCTGTACAACTGGCTGCTGGATCGCTACCGGGCAGGGGAGACGGCGGTGCTCATTGTCGATGAGGCGCAAAACCTGTCGGACGAAGTGCTGGAAGAGATCCGCATGCTGACCAACCTGGAGACGTTCACGGAGAAGCTGCTGCAGATCGTCCTGGTGGGACAGCCGGAACTGGAACAGAAATTGAAGCAGCCGCAATTGCGGCAATTACGGCAGCGCCTGACTCTGCGGGCCAAGACGCATGCCCTGACCCTCGACGAGACCAAAGCGTACGTGCAGCAGCGGCTGCGCATCGCCGGGTCGAATGGGCAGCAGATTTTTGAACCCGAGGCGCTGGTGTCGATCCACCGCTACGCGTCGGGCATTCCTCGCGTGATTAATCTGCTGTGCGAGCATTGCCTGGTAAGCGCGTTTGTCGATCAGCAGAAGATCATTGGGCCGAATGTCGTGGACGGAGTGGCGCGGGACTTCGATCTGGGGGACAACACGACGTCCGGTGCCCTCACGGTGCCCCCGTCAAGCCCGACGGCAGAAAAATTTGATTTGGTGGATGCGCTGCGGTCGCTGGCCACGCTGGCCGATCGCTTGAAGCAGGAAGAAAAGGACCTCCCCGACGAAAGGAAACTATGAGCCGAATTCATGAAGCGTTGAAGAAAGCCGAACAGGAGCGGGCAGCGACCCAGGGAGGGGCGGTGCAGCCCAGCTTCGCGACGGCTCCGGTGGCGGATCCTCCGGTGTTCACTGAGACCCCGGCCGATCCGGCGCCTGCAGCCCCGTCGACGGCGCGTGTGGGAATGCCCGCTTTCGCCAGCCCGTTCAGCATCGATACTCTGCTGGCCCGATGCCCGCAGAGGGACTGGAAACCAGACTTGTCGACCATGTTGTTTATGAACGACGACGACAGCATGCGCGGCACCGAGGAGTTTCGCACTCTGCGTTCGCGGCTGTACCACATGCGGGAGAAGATGACGCTCAAGACTTTGCTCGTGACGAGCGCCCTGCCCAAGGAGGGCAAGACATTCACATCCGCAAACCTGGCCCAGGTTATCGTGCGGCAGCACGGCCGGAGAGCCTTGCTGATCGATGGCGATTTGCGCGGACCGCGGTTGCATCTCTCGTTGGGAACGGCGGCCGGGCCCGGTCTCTCGGAATACCTGCAGGGCAAAAATGATGAGTTTTCCATCATGCAGCGTGGACCGATGGAAAATCTTTTCTTCATTCCAAGTGGTACCGGCATCGAAGATCCGGCAGAACTGGTGGGCAACGGACGGTTGAAGATTCTGTTGCAGCGGGTAGAGCCGCTGTTTGACTGGATCATCATCGATTCGCCGCCCGCCATCCCGGTTTCCGATGCCAGTCTGCTGGCGAAGGCTTGCGATGGAGTGCTGCTGGTGGTGCGCTCGAATTCGACCCCTTCCGACATCGCCCGCAAGGCTCGACAGGAGTTTCCCGATCAGGTGCTGGTGGGCGTTGTACTGAACGGGACGAGTGAGGAGGCAGCGCCTTACGCGCGCTATTACTACGAGTCCTACAAGACCCCAACCCCGGCCAAGTCCTAGGAGAAGTCAGAATTGATCCGGCTTTTCAAAGTCTATTACCCGGCGCGAACCCTGGTGCTGTTGACGGTCGAGACGCTGATCGTCTGGGCTTCGTTTGTACTGGGAACAATGGTACGAAGCCGGGAAGACTGGCTGCTGCAACTCAATAACGAACTGTTCATCGAGGGCGGATTCTTCAAGATCCTGGCAGTGACCGCGATTGTGCTGCTCATCTCCCACGGCCTGGACCTCTACGATTCTTCCAGCCTCGGCGCCAGGTGGGATCAAATCTTCCGTCTCTTGTTGGTGCTGGGCTTCGTGGCGCTGGCTTTGTCTGGTGTGGGTTACGCATACCACGTTTTCCTGCCGGGTCGTGATTTTCTGCCTCGAGACTCCGCGCTGGTGGGTCTCGTCATTCTGACTTTTGCGCTTCTGGGCTGGCGTGGGGTCTACTCCTGGCTGGTGCAGCAGAAGTATTTTCGCGAGCGGGTCTATGTGCTGGGGACGGGAGATCGGGCCCAACGGCTTCTGAACGGGCTGCGGCAACGCTCTGAACTCGGCATTGAAGTGGTGGGATGGACGGGGGACCTTGAGGGAGAAGTGACTCGCGAGTCGGTGGGTGCCCACTTGTTGGATCTGGTGCGGGAGAGCGGAGTGCACCGAGTCATCGTGGCGATGCCGGATCGGCGCGGCACGCTTCCCGTGGACGAGTTGCTGAACCTGCGGCTAGACGGAGTGAAGGTCGAGGAAGCAACCTCGTGGCTGGAAAGAATTAACGGAAGAATCGAAGTAGAGAATTTGAATCCGAGCTGGCTGATATTCGCCGACGGGTTCCGCTTCAGCACGTTCTTCCGGCTCGTGCGTCGTGCGTTGAACTTTTCGGTGGCGCTCGTCGGACTGATATCTTCGCTGCCGCTGCTGCCGTTTATTGCCATAGCCATAAAGTTCGGCTCTCCAGGGCAAGTTCTCTATCGCCAGGAACGCGTGGGCAGAGGAGGCAAAACCTTCCTCTGCTATAAATTCCGCACTATGCGACAGGACGCGGAGGCCGATACGGGTGCGACGTGGGCAACTGATAACGATCCCCGCATCACGCGCGTCGGGAAATTTCTGCGCACCTCCCGTCTCGACGAGATTCCACAGCTTTGGTGCGTTTTGAAAGGCGACATGCATTTTGTGGGTCCCCGGCCGGAGCGGCCGGAGTTCGTAAAAATGCTGACCGAAGAGATCCCCTTTTATGGGGTCCGCCACACGGTGCGGCCGGGAATCACGGGCTGGGCCCAAGTGCAATACAAGTACGGAAATACATTGGAGGACGCGCGCGAAAAACTGCAATACGACTTGTTCTATATCAAGAACGCTTCGGTCGGGCTGGACTTCTGGATCGTCTTCCAAACCATCAAGATCGTGTTGCTGGGGCGGGGCGCGAAATGACGGCCGGGAGCGGCGGCGCGGACAAACGTGGCGTCAGAACAAAACAGATCGGCGCAGCGCCTATCGGGGCGCGAAAAACGGAAGAAGTGGCATGAAGTACTTGTTCTGGCTGGCGGCAGGGCTCATCGTCTATACCTATTTGGGGTATGCCTGCTGGTTGCGCGTGCGGATGCTTTGGCGTTCACGGCCGGTTCAGCGCGGCTCGTCCACTCCGTTGCTGTCGATTGCCTTGGTGGTGCGCAACGAGCAGCAGGTTCTGGAGACGAAGCTGCAGAACTTGATGGGACTTGACTACCCCACGGATCGATGCCAGATCATCGTGGTCTCTGACGGATCGACGGATCAGACAGAGAACATTCTTCGTTCGTATGCAAGCGATTCGCGAATCCATATCGTCTTGAACCAGTTGGCGCAAGGCAAAGCGTGCGGGCTGAACGATGCGATCGATCTGGCTCAGGGAGAAATTGTGGTGTTCACAGACGCGCGTCAGGCCATCGAACCCGAAGCCGTGCGCCTTTTAGCGGAAAATTTTGCCGATCCGGAAGTGGGATGTGTGAGCGGGGAACTGATGCTGGGCGATGCTGGTCAAGGAGAGAGCAGTCAGGGACTGAGTCTCTACTGGCGTATAGAGAAGCAGGTTCGGAAACTGGAATCGGCCTCAGGCTCGGTCGTCGGAGCCACCGGGGCGCTGTATGCAGTTCGGCGAGAACTGCTGACGCGAGTTCCACCGGGAACGATTTTGGATGATGTCTATTTGCCGATGCAGGTTGTGCGCCAGGGGAAGCGGGTGGTTTTAGACGAACGGGCAAGGGCCTGGGACCGTCCCAACCTGGGGACGGAGCGGGAATTCTCACGCAAGGTCCGCACGCTGAGCGGCAACTACCAGTTACTGCAACTGGCGCCCTGGTTGTTGAGGGGCAGCAATCCGATCCGATTTGAGTTTGTGAGTCACAAGCTGTTGCGTCTGGCGGTTCCGTTCGCGCTGGCGGTTTTGCTCGCGGCATCGTTCGCGATCAGTGCTCCGTTCTATCGTGTGGTTCTGATTTTGCAACTGGTTTTCTATTCCCTGAGCGTGCTGGCGCTCAGCCGGTTGGTGAAAGGCGGAATCCTGGCGCGTGTAGCCGACGCGGCGGGTACATTCGTGCTGCTAAATGGGGCGGCAGTTGTCGCTCTGGCGAACTTCGTTGGGGGGAGACGAGCAGCATGGAACCGGTGAGCGGCGCGCAAGTGCAAGACCGCGAGACTCCGCTAGTGACCGGCGGCCTGGGACGGGAGATCGAGCCTCGCCCGGCAGCGGCCGGTCGCTGGTTGCTGTTGCTGGCTGCGATCGTGCTGGTTTGCATCATCATCGCCCGCGACATCCACACCGGGGAATTCGACTACAACGTGGACGAGGCGCAACATGCTGTCACGGGTCTCTTCGTTGCGGACGCGCTTCACGACCTTCCGATTCGCCACCCCGTGCAGTACGCCTACCGCTATTACGCGCAATACCCTGCTGTCGCGATTCTGCACTGGCCCCCGTTGTTTTATCTCTTTGAGGGTTTGAGTTTCATGCTGTTTGGACCCTCGGTGGTGTCGGCGCGGCTGACCGTGATCTTCTTTGCGGTAGTGCTGCTCTATCAATGGTTCTTATTGGTGGAAGAACTGCAGGACTCCTACACGGCCTTCGTCTGTGCGGTTGTGTTGGGGCTGCTTCCGACCATGCTGGTGTTCGAAAAGACCATCATGCTGGAGATTCCGTCGTTGGCGCTTGGTGTAGCCGTCATTCGGCACTGGATCCGGTACCTTCAAGAAGGCCGCAGAAGCTCGCTTTTCTGGTTTGGCTTTTGGTTGGTGGCGGCGCTGTTGTGCAAGCAAACGAGTGTGTATCTGTTGGTCTTCTGCTTGCTCACAGTTCTGGTGACAAAAAAGTGGGATCGGGTTTTCCGCCGGGACATGTTGTGGGTTGCAGTACTGGTTACGGTGCTCGCAGGACCCTTTCTGGTGCTGATGCTCTTACTACAGGGAAACGCAGTCGCGAACGACCTGAGTTCGCACCGCATGAACGGCATCGAAAGACTTACGTATTACGCACGTACCCTGCCGGCCACATTTCCACCAGCGTTGCTGGCGTTGGCAGTGCTGGGTCTGCTGCTCGCCCGGAAATGGAATACGCGAGGACAAGCGACCATGATGGTTTGCTGGATCGTTGCCGGGTACGTGACGTTCTCGTTCTTCGGGCAACGAGAGTCGCGATTTGCGATTTACTGGTTCCCGCCGCTCGTGTACTTCGCGGTGGGACTGCTGACTGAATTTTTTCAAAAACCGAGGCTCCGCTGGGCGATGCGAGGGGTGGC
This sequence comes from Acidobacteriaceae bacterium, assembly GCA_003166855.1. GTDB lineage: Bacteria > Acidobacteriota > Terriglobia > Terriglobales > Acidobacteriaceae > Sulfotelmatobacter. The sequence goes on from PMUM01000351.1 coordinate 11,284, forward strand.
GGCGCTGCTGGTCGCAATCGTTGCATTACCGGCGTGGAGTCAGCAGCGGCCTTACATTTCCGGCTACAAGGACATAGCTTCCCAACTCGTGAACCAGTATCACGCGGGCATCGTTTTATTTGACGGAAGAGTGCCGGGGAATTTCGTTTTCTACATGAGGGCGCTCGACCCGAAGCGACATTTTGTGGTTTTGCGAAAGTCGCTGTATGCGGACGACATACGGCCTGGTCAGAATAGTGAAGAATTGCTGCACAGCCGGGAAGACTTGGCGGACGCGTTTCGGCGCGATGGAATCCGCTTCGTCGTGGTATCGGAAAATACTCCCCTCCGTTTTGGAGTGCAGCGGATTCTGCGTGAACAGTTGCAAAGCGATCAATTCCAGTTGTTGGGGCGCTTCCCGATCTCGAGTAACGAGGCCAGTTGGAAGGGAGAAAGTCTTCTGCTTTATGAGAACAAACAGTGGAACCCCCCGGCCGACAAGGTGCTCAGGATCCGGATGTTGACGCTTCCTTACGATATAGTCGTACCCATTGACGACTTTGATCTCGGAAAACACTGATTCCACAAAGGCAGAAGATTGGATTCGCAAGAGCGCAGATTCATGAACACTCAGAGCACATGGGCGAAAGGTAAAGAGGGTTCCACGGGCTGGATGGCGCGGGCTCAGGCCGTCGCAGCGCAGGGACGCCGCCCTTTTGTCTATGGCGCGCTGGTGACATTCTCTGCTCTTTACTACTTCCGGCCCGAGGATTTCATTCCCGGACTGAACTACATTCCGATGGCGAGGATTGCCGGAGTCATTGGAGCAGTAGCGCTTATCGTCGGAATGATGGGCAGTGGCAAAGCGAACGTGCCGCGAGCGGTGAAGTTCTTGTGGTTGCTTCTGCTGCAAATGTCGTTGTGCGTGCCGTTCGCCCTGTGGCGAGGCGGTGCGTTTTCGACAGTTTTCGAGAAGTTCGCCAAGGCAGTCATCGTCGCCATGCTGATCAGCATGGCTGTGGTGACCGTTCGGGAACTCCGCAAACTACTGTGGATCCAGGTGAGCGCGATTGCGCTCGTAACCTTTTTTTCCATCGTTCTCCATCACGTCAGGGACGGACGGCTCGAAGGTATCCAGAAGAGTATTTTGGAAAATCCCAACGACCTGGCCATTAATATTGCCATCAGCTTTCCGCTGGGGCTGGCGTTCATGATTCATGCCCGAGGGTTTAAGAAAGCGCTTTGGGCGATTGCGTTGCTGTTCATGGCGCTCGGGGTAGTAATGACATACTCGCGAAGCGGATTGCTGGCTTTCATCCTCAGTCTCATCGTTTGCGTTTGGGAATACGGAATCAAGGGGAAACGCGGCTACATTGTTGTGGTCACAGTGGTGGCTTTGGTGGTTGGTTTGGGGGCTGCCCTCTCGACCGAGCACTACCGCGTGCGCGTGGAGAGCATTCTCATGGGGAACATTGAAGGCTCGGGCGACAAAGGCTCCCTCGACGCAAGAAAGGCTCTGCTGAAAAAGAGCATTATGGTCGCGGTCACCCATCCGATATTTGGTGTGGGCCCGGGATGCTTCGTGCTCGTGGACCAGGGCTGGGTCGTCGCGCACAACAGCTACACGGAACTCGCTGCGGAAGCGGGTTTCCCCGCACTGATTCTGTTCCTGTTAGCGCTCGGAGCGGCACTAAAGAACGTTTCTCAGTTACGGACGTCGCGGCCATATCAAGAGGACCCGGAGTTCAGGCTTTTCACCCAGGCCCTCGGGGCCGGACTTGTAGCGTATCTCATGGGTGCATGTTTTGCTTCCACAGAATACAACCTGTATCCGTATTTCATGGTGGCGTATACGTGCGCGATGATTCGCATCGCCAATCAACCGCTACCCTCCCACGGGCAGGGCGGCAAAGAACAGAGTTTAGAGAAACCAACCTATGACAGTGTCCCTAGACCGCAACCAATCTGGAGTCGCTGACGAAGTGTTGTCTGTGCTCCGTTGCCTTTCCTGTCGCGGCCACCTCGAAGACAGAGAGAGCGAACTGATGTGTGCCGGTTGCAACCGGAAATATCCCCTGGTGAATGGCATCGTTCGCTTTGTGGATGCGCAACAGTACGCCGGCAGCTTTGGCTTCCAGTGGCAACTACACGCCCGCACCCAGTTGGACAACAATGAGAGCCAACGCTCGGAGCGCGCCTTCCGCAGGCGTACCGGCTTTCGTCCGGAAGACCTCGCGGGGAAGTTGGTGCTCGACGTGGGATGCGGCATGGGGCGTTTTGCGGACGTGGCCACACGTTGGGGAGCCCACGTGGTCGGCATTGATCTCAGCCTGGCGGCGGAGGTCGCGGCTCGCAATCTGGCGGGACGCACGGCCACGATCTTCCAGGCAGATGTTTTCCAGCTTCCGTTTGCTCCCGGAAGTTTTGATTTTATTTACAGCATTGGTGTGCTCCACCACACACCGGATTGCGAGCGCGCATTCAAGATGTTGCCAGGACTGCTGAAGCCAGGTGGGCGAATCGCCATCTGGCTCTACAGCGGGTACAACAACTGGTACAAGATGAGCGACGTATACCGCAAGGTGACGCGGCGCATGCCGCCGAAGTTGTTGCATAAATTGTGCTGGGGCGTGGTTCCGCTGTACGGCGTTCATCAGGTGCTGAGGAAAATTCCACTGGTGGGCCGTCCGGCGAGCGGTGCGCTGGCGTACATGATCCCCATGGCTTTTCACCCCGATCGAACCTGGCGGATTCTCGATACGTTTGATTGGTATTCACCGTGGTACCAGTCGAAGCACACCTATGAGGAGGTGTTTCGCTGGTTTGAGAGCAGCGGACTCCAGGATCTGCGAGTGATCGAACAGCCCATTGCGGTGCAAGGGACAAGGCCTCTCTACCAGGACGCAGGCAAGGCACAGGATGAAAAGGAGATCGGCCAGTGTGTGGAATAGCGGGCATCGTCGGGAAGAGGGGCGAAGTCGTCGAAGCCGCCGACGTGCACCGGATGTGCCAGACGATCGTTCACCGCGGGCCCGATGATGAAGGGATCTACGCCCAGGGTCCGGTGGGGTTGGGTATGCGTCGGCTCAGCATTATTGACTTGGCCGGCGGGAAGCAGCCCATTCACAACGAAGACCGGACAGTCTGGGTGGTCTTCAACGGAGAGATCTACAACTTCCCGGAACTGCGCCGCGAGTTAGAGGGGCGAGGCCACCAGTTCTACACCCACAGCGATACTGAGGTGATCGTCCATCTCTACGAAGAGATGGGTGCGGATTGCGTGAAGAAGCTTCGCGGAATGTTCGCGATTGCGCTCTACGACACAAAGCGAGACACCCTACTGTTGGCTCGCGACCGATTGGGCAAGAAGCCCTTGCACTACGCGTTGCATCAGGGGCGGCTTCTGTTTGGATCAGAGATCAAGACGATCCTCGCTTTGCACCCAGAACTGGCGGAGATCGATCCTGAAGGTGTGCTCCAGTATTTCTATTTCGGCTACATCCCCGATCCGCACACCGCGTTCCAGCGCATCCGCAAATTGCCCGCAGGGCACTTGATGGAATTCCGCCACGGCGAAATGAAGATTCGCCAATATTGGGACCTGCCCGAGTACGGCACGCACCCGCCGATCAGCGAAGAAGAATGCCTGGACGAGTTGGAGCGGCGGCTGGAAGAGGCCGTACGCATCCGTCTGATCAGTGATGTGCCTTTGGGGGCGTTGCTGAGCGGAGGCGTAGATTCCTCCATCATCGTGGCGCTGATGGCGCGTACGAGCGCCAAGCCGGTCAAGACATTTTCCATCGGTTTTCGAGCGGAGGAGTTCAACGAATCGGAGTACGCGCGCCTCGTCGCGGAACGATTTGGCACTGAGCATCACGAACTGATCCTCGAGCCGGATCTGGAAGAGACATTGACCTATCTTTCCGGAATGATGGAGGAGCCGTTTGGTGATTCCTCCATGCTTCCCACGTATTACGTATGCCGGATGGCGCGGCGACAGGTAACGGTCGCGCTCTCGGGCGACGGTGGGGATGAGCTATTTGCCGGGTATGACCGCTATCTAGTGGCCATGGAACGGCGGAAATTCGATTCCCTCTCGCGCTGGTTGGGACCAATCTATCGCGATCGCATTCATGGCCTGATCCCGGCCGGAATGTACGGGAAAAACCTGGCATGGAATGCATCTCTGACTGATCGTGATCGTTATCTGGACGGAATCTCGTTTTTGCCCGCTTTGCATCGTGAACGGGACCTGTTCACGCGAGAGTTTCTGGACAGTGCAGAGCGCCTTCCTGATCCTCTGCTGGAATGGCAGCGGATCTACGATGGTGCTCCAGCCCGGGACCGGCTGAGCCGCTTGCTGTACCTCGATACCAAGACATATCTGAATTCCGACATTCTTACCAAAGTCGACCGAATGAGCATGGCGACGTCGCTCGAAGTGCGCGTGCCCTTGCTCGACCATGAACTCGTAGAGTGGGTGACTTCTCTTCCGGTGGAATGGAAGTTTCGATCCGGAGTCCGGAAGCATATTCTGAAAAAGCTGGCAGAACGGCTGGGGATTCCTCCCGCGCTGCTTCATCGGAGGAAACAGGGCTTCCAGTTGCCGCTGGTGGAGTGGATGCGGAGCGAAACTAAAGCCAAGTTTTGGGGCGTGTTGCTGGAATCTCGCACACTGCAGCGAGGCTACTTCAAGCCGGAGGCGGTTAGGACGGTCATCGATGAACATGTGCGTGGTCGACGCAACCGCTCGGGTATGTTGTGGCGCATGTTGGTGATGGAACTGTGGCACAGGAATTTCATGGAGGCTCGATCGAACTGGGGTGTCACGACCAGAGCTCCTGACATCTTCGCGAGTGAATCCGGTGCGCCTCCGCCTCGGGCGGCCACCGTGCAGGTGCAGCCGTAGCCGGTGCGAAGAGGTAGGCTGCTGTCGACAGACTGCCAGCCGTGAACGGATGATGCAAAGCATGCCAGAGGTCTCGATTGACACGCAGTCCCGGGCGCGAAGCCAAGCGCCGGTGTTTGTGCTGGGCTGCGTACGTTCGGGAACGACTCTGCTCTATCACATGCTGCTGTCGGCCGGGAACTTTGCGGTGTACAGAACCGAGTCCTGCGTGTTTAACCTCCTGGAGCCGCGATTTGGGAACCTGTCATTCGGACCGAACAAGCGGAAGCTGCTGGAGGCGTGGTGCGACAGTCGCCTGTTTACTCTCTCCGGCCTGGACAAGCACGAGATCGAGACGAAAGTGATGGATGAGTGCAGGAACGGTGGCGATTTCCTGCGGATCGTTATGTCTGAAATCGCTATGAAACAAGGCGTCAACCGCTGGGCAGACACGACACCGGAACACATCCTGTACCTGCACCGGATTAAGGAAACCATTCCCGATGCTCTGGTGATCCACATTATTCGCGATGGGCGGGATGTCGCGTTGTCGACGGACAAGTTGGGGTACATCCGTCGCCTGCCGTTCGATCGCAAGCCATCGAAGATGGCGGCTGGTTTGTACTGGGAATGGATGGTGAACAAAGGCCGCAGGGACGGGCGCGACTTGGGTGCTGACTATACCGAAGTGCATTTCGAAGAACTTGTCAGCCAACCAAGAGAAACGCTCGCGAAGCTGGGCCAGTTCATCGAACAAGACCTGAACTACGATCAGATCCTTCGAGTGGGAATTGGTTCGGTCAGCGCTCCGAACACATCTTTTGGGGGCGGAACTGCGGAGGACTTCAACCCGGTTGGACGCTGGCAGAGCGGATACTCAGCCGAGGAACTCGCGATGTTTGAAGGGCTTGTCGGGCAGACGTTGAAGGATACAGGCTACGCGCTGGCTGCGGAAGGTAGGGAAGCCAAAGACCGCATCGATCTCAGGCTCATGCGCGCCATGTACCGGACTTACTTCGAGACGAAGCTGTATCTGAAGGCGAAGACACCGCTCGGAAAATTGCTGGCCACCCGCGATCTGTCGTAGGTTTGAAAGCTCAGCCTAAACACCCGGGCCTCAGTTGTTCTTTTCCCGCCAGCAGTTCCTGATAGAAATCGAAAACAGCCTGCAGATTGCTGTCGTCGCCACGCGACAACTCCTTAGGATGTTCAGGTTGTGCGAGTTGCTGCTCGATGGCACGCAGAAGGGCGTGCAAGTCTTGTTTTGGTATCAGCCTCACGCCAGCGGGGCGCATGGCGTTATCGGTGGCGATTACGGGAGTACCGAGTTGCAGAGCCTCGCGCACGGAGATGGCATCACCGTCGTAGAGCGTAGTGCGCAGCAATATCCGCGCGTGGAAGATTGCTTCCATCGCAGCTGCGTGGGAAACATCGCCCGGGAGCAAAATGTGTTCTCCGCAGGGATGCTGTTGGATTCTTGCCCGTAGTTCGTCCTTGAGACTGCCGGATCCAAGCATCACCAGACCGGCATCTGGAAATCTCTTCCGAATGTGCGGCATGGCCTCGATTTGCAAAGGGAGGTCGTACTCGGGCTCGAGTTGACCCGCGGAAATCAGGACCGGGTTATGTGCAGCAAAGAAAGCGGCCAGGGGCTCCGGAAGTGCGCCAGGCGCTTGCTCGGTCAGGAAGGAGTATGGAGAGATGAGACGGGTGCGGTGTGGTGAGACTCTCATCTTCTGGAAGAAGGTCATGATCTCCTGATTCACGGCGATCAAGCCATCAAAGCGCCGCAGGACGAAACCGCCGAAGGAGTTGGGGCGGAGCGACTGGCCTTCTGGCGTAGAGGGATATCCACCGGAATGAAACGTCATGACGGACTTCGCGCCCGGCCTCGAGGTGCAAGCGAGGCTCAAGGCGAGAATGCGGTTGGTGAGCATCCCGCCGAAGTGCTGATGGATCACGTCATATCGCAACCGTACGAGGAGTTGGAGGAGTTGAGCGGGGCCCTGTGGATAATACACCTCATCGGCATTCGGTCTGCGATGACGGGTGACGTTGATGACCGCGCAGGGGACACCACGGCTCCGTAAGAAAGACCGGATGGCGACCAGATTCGTTTGCACACCACCGTGCGGTGGCGGATACGGCCCAAGCTGAAGAACTCTCATTGTGGGTCAGATGTTCATCATAGCGAGGGTTTCGCGAATGCGGGAAGGGCTTTTGCGATTACTGGACTCCCACCAGTGCACGGTCGATGGCGTCAATATCTGCACCCGGGTCCTTCTGATCAGACCCTGCGTGTTTGAACTTGCTGGCGGGCGCCAGCCGGTAGTCGCCTCCGTTCCCGTCTTTATAGTTTGAAAAACCGATCTCGGCTATGTTCTTGGGAGTCTTGTTGTCCTTTGGCCAGCCTCCTCCTCCCCCGACAATCAGGTTGTGGTGAAAGGTGTAGGAGGAGAAGCAATCGTGGAATAGAGCTTCGGGAGTCTTGGAGTCTGGCATCGCGGCGCAGTTCCTCTCGACACCACCGCCGGTGGTGGCGATAGGCTTCACGCCCGTCACGAAAACACTGTTCGTAATCGAGAGGCCCGACATTCTAGGGTCGTTACGGGGGCCTCCCACGATGAAGACGGCGCGGACGGCAAAGGCGGTGACGTGGTCAATGGCGACGTCATGTAGGGGAGGGGACGCGGAACTGCCGGGCGTAGTGGAAATCTGAGCGACCGTGCCAAACCCCCGATAGAGATCCGGCTGGATGTCGTCCACAATGACGTCGTGAATGCTGTAGCGCCCGCCGTCCTTCGCCGCCCCTCCACTGTCGGAGGTTCCATTACCTAACTGGAATCCGCTGCCGACATGGCTTATGACGCATTTTCGGATCGTAATGTCGGTCACGAGGCAACTGGGGCAAACATTTTCTTTCCCGTTAGCCTGGTTCTTGGGCGTCAGCAAAATCGCGAAGCCGGTTTGGGAGAATCCGCCCCAGTTGTTTTCGAGGAGATTGTTTTCAAACAACACGCGCTGAGCATTCTTAAGTTCAAAGAAATTCTTCACAACAAAAGGGCTGCCATCTCCGCCACCAACGAATCCGGGCTGCCCCTTCATCCAGGTGATGGGCTTAAACAGGTGGTTATGGCGAATTTCGATATCACTCGGGTTAGCGGTGGCCTCGCCACCTCCCAGGAGGATGCATTCGCCGGCAGCTTCGAGGAAGTTGTTGACGATCTTGAATGGGCCCATGGCGTCTTCGCCGAGCCCGCCAGCGATGGCCTGGGAGTCTACACACGCTCCCGTTTTCGCCACACAGTGGAAGTCGGAAAAATAAGAATCGACCACTGCCACGTAGCGGAGATGGCTGAGCATGATGCCTCGCACGGTCTCGTCATGCGCAGTTCCGTGAATCCACATGCGGTCGAAGATAATGTGATCAGCGGTTCCTTTGGTGCGGCCGATCAGGTTGTAGACGGCCGCCGGCGACGCCGCGCGCGTGATCTCCAAGCCGATTAAGCGATAGTGGTTGGCGCCCGCCGCAAGCAAAATTGGTCCGGAACCGCCCTTTCCGTTGAACTCCAGCTTGGCGAGCACATTTTCGGCCGAAGCACAGTGCAGAGCAGGTCGGCCTGGAAGAGAAGGCACACTTGCGTAACACGGTGTCAACCGTGTGCCCTCTGGAGGCAATTTCGAGTCAGGGGCACTGGTTCGAACGATAATCCAGTGCGAGTCGTCACATTTTTTCTCAGGAAGCGTGAGAGTACCGAAGGTAGCTCCTGCTTCCAATTGAATGGTGTCTCCGCAAGCCGCTTTGGAGAGAGCCTGCTGGGGATCGTCCCCGGCATGTACCGCCAAGACCCTGCCGGGCGAAGGAGTAGCTCGCAAAGAGCTTTCCACGTGCGTTCTAGGCAGTTCGGCAGGGCTGTCAAAGTCGCCGGCCTGCGACGTAGTTGAGGTTTGAGGAGGATCCTGGGCGCGAATCCGACAGAAAGAAATCGAGAGCAGAACGCACAACAGCAGTACGAGCCAAGGGGTTGGTGGGGCAATGCGATTCGTGAAGACGCTGATCAAACCGGACCCCTTTTTCGACCTGAGGTAAGAAAGGGCGTTGCTGGGCTCAGTCACCCCAAGGTTAGCGAACGGAAACTCGATCACTTTATCAGATATCGAATCGTTCGAGAAGCGCACGACGGCGCCAGGGCAAAGGATAAGACCCTGCACTCGCGCCCTAGATCAGCAAGCAGATTCGAGGTAGGGTCCGTGAAAATCAGGTACAGAGGCAGTCTCTACAACACACCTGCAATCGCCGTGTCGATGGCATCGATGTCAGCTCCCAAGTCTTTGCCGTCGGATCCGGCATTCTTGTAGGGGCTGGAACTTTGCAGATGATAGTCGCCGCCGTTGCCATTGTTGTAATTCACAAAATTAACGGCAGAGGCGGTGGCAGGAAAGAAGTTTCCCGTGGGATATTTGCTGGGAGGATAGTTGGTGGAAGTTGCAATGATGGCATTCTGCGAAAAGGTGTAAGGCTTGAAGCATGCCGCGAGGGAAGTCAGCGGAGCACTGTAATACGCACAGTTTGCCGTGCCACCGCCGGTAGTCTGAGTGGGGGATGTGCCCGCGTTTACGATGTTATTCGTGAACACGAAGTTGCTCATCGGCAGGTTTATCGTGGTCTTGTCTCCCAGGTTCAGCATGACGTTGGGTTGAAACGCAGTGACGTGGTTGATGGTGACGCTTTGCAGAAGAGGTGCCCCATCGCCCATAGAGACCTGAGCAAAAGTGCCATATCCATCATATTTTGTCGCGTCTATGTCGTCGACGGTGACGTCATGGATGCTGTAGCGCTCACCGGCCAGAGGTATGCCGTTATTGTCCGACAGCCCATTGGCGATCTGCATGCCCCCACCCACATGGCTGATCGTGGTATAGCGAATCGTTACATCTGTGACCTGACAGATGGGGCAAACGTTTCCGGTGCCGCTCGCTTGGTTCTTTGGAGTGAGTACAATCGCGAAGCCGGCCTGGGAGAATCCACCCCAAGCGTCCTCGAGCACATTCCCTTCTAACAAGACGCGTTGAGCATTCTTGAGTTCCATCAGATTCTTGACGATGAATGGGTTGCCGTCGGTTCCTCCAACGTATCCGGGCTGGCCGACCAGCCAGGTCATGGGCTTGAACATGTGGTTACGACGGATTTCGATGTCGGCAGGCGTGACCGTAGCCGTCCCACCTCCCAGCAAAATGGACTGAGATGCGGCCTCGAGAAAGTTATCCACGACCTTGTAGGGCCCCATGGGTAGGCTACCGAGCCCACCGGCGATCGCCTGCGAGTCTCCACAGGCGCCGGTCTTCGAGACGCAATGGAAGTCAGTCAAATACGAATCGATGACCGCAGCATACTGAGTTCCGGTCAGCATGACACCGCGGTTGGTTTCATCCTGGGCTGTGCCATGAAGCCAGGTTCGATCAAAGATGATGTGATCGGACGCGCCGCCGGACTGAGTCATGACGAGGTTGTAGACAACCCCGGTAGCGGGCGTTCGAGTGATTTCCAGACCGATGAAGCGGTAGTGGCTAGCGCCATTTGCGAGAATGAGGGGTCCACTCCCCACTGCAGAAAACTGAAGTTTCGCCAGCACGTTCTTGGTGGAGGTGCATTTGAGGGCAGGGCGCCCAGGAAGGGATGAGACGCCGGCGTAGCACGGAGAAATCCGCGTACCCTCAGGAGGCAGGCTACTATCGGCTGCGCTGGTGCGGACGATAATCCAGTGAGCGTCGTCGCACGCTTGCGCAGGGACCGTGAAGGCTCCCGTGAAAACTGCCCCGGCCTGGAGTGTAATCGTGTCTCCGCACTTGGCGCTATCCAATGCCTGCTGGACGTCTCCGCCGTTGGCTATAGAAATTACGCTGCCGGGAGCAGGCGTGTCGACCAGGTCACTCTGAACATAGACTCGCGGAAGTTCCGCCGGGCCGTCAAAATTTCCCGTCGTCGACAGGCTTATTGCAATGCTAAGGGAACTGCTGGTGGTCGTGGAGGTTGCGTCCGTCACCGATGCGCTGAAGGGGAACGTTCCAGTCTGTGATGCGATGCCTGAAATGACTCCGCTGCTTTTGTCGAGCGAGAGGCCTTGGGGCAAGGTTCCCCCAGAGATTTGCCAGGAGTAGGGTGCTGTACCTCCGGTGGCTGACAGAGTCGTGCTGTAAGGAATCCCAGTTGTTCCCGTCGGCATTGTGCGTACGGAAATGGAGAGCTTAACCAGAGGCGCGACCGTGACTTGGGAAGTGGCAATTGCAGTCTTGTCTGCCGCGCTGGTGGCCGTTACGGTCACCTTGGTCGAAGAGGTTACGGACGGAGCGGTGAACAGACCGCTCGTTGAAATCGTTCCCGCACTTGCCTGCCAGGTGACTGCCGTATTGCTGGTGGCAGTGATGGTGGCGGAGAATTGTTGCTTGCCGCCAGAAGAGATCGTCGCCGTCGCAGGCGAAAGATTAATAGCGACCTTGTTAGACGGCACAATTGTGACTTGAGAAGCAGCAACGCTGCTCTCGTCTATGGCACTTGTCGCCGTTACTGTGACCACGGTCGATGCGGTTACAGAAGGTGCCGTAAACAGCCCGCTGTTGGAGACAGTACCTGCGGTTGTGTGCCAGATGATCTGAGAATTCCCGGACTCGGTTCCCAATTTCGTTCTACCGGTCGAGGTGACAGTTGCGGCGAACTGCTGTTGGGCGCCGGAAGAGATCGTGATCCTCGCAGGCGAAAGACTAACGCTGACGTTTGAGGTGGCGGCGGTGTTGGACGAGTTCGCTGCTGACGTGGGAAGTCCCGCGCAGCCGAGGGACAGGCATGCCAATGTTGCGAGAAGAATCGTGGCTCCAACTTGCCAGACCAGAGTTGCAGTTGCATTGCCGCGTTGGTAATCGGGGGACGATTCCAGGAACATTAGGGGGCCCTCACAGAGTTAAATTCACAAAGTTAGATTCACAGTGAATCTCAGATTGCGATTCGTCAGAGTTCACTCTAGAGAAGGAGGCGAAAAGGGTGTAGATAACGGAGGGCACTGGCCACTTGGCGCACGAAAGTACATACTTCAACGGGACGGACGGACAACGGACTTCTGGCGACGGCCGAAACGGAATCGTTTTAGCGTGGGGAAAGAATCATCTAATCAGCGGTGAGCCTAGCCGGAGTCTTCTTCTCGACCGAGGATCAGACTGCGCAAGGAGTCATACGTGGAGTTGCCCAGCACAAGCCTGGCGGCTTCCCGTGCTCTTTCTTTCATCTGCGTTCGGAAGAGGCCCTGGCCGCGACACTCAAGCCTGAATACTTCGACGCTTGTGCCATTCAGCACAGCGATACGGGTCAGTCGAAGTGGATTTGTGCTCGCAAAATTCACTCCGGTTCGGCTTGTCGCCATGGTTCGAAATCTGGCTGCCTTCACCGCTGCGATGACTCGCCGATCCCAGCGGCCGCCGGGGCACGAAAAATGCTCAACGGAGCCGCCAGTGATCTGTTCCAGCCTACCCTTTGCCCCCGCGGTCTCGTCCCGAAGGCGACGATCGTCAAGGTCAGGGAGATAGGGATGGGTCAGAGAGTGGCAACCGATTTCAAATCCGAGCGCACTCAAATTGCGAACTTGCGCCTCAGAGAGATACCCGGGTGTACCCAGGAATCCGACGGTGATGTAAAAGGTGGCGCCGAATCCCAACTCCTTCAGAATGGGTGCTGCGGCAAGCAGGTCGGTCTCACAGCCATCGTCGAAAGTGACGCAAACGGTTTTGCCATTGAAAGACTGGATCGCGCGCGACACATCGGTGGCGCGCCAACCCCGGTGTGCGAGGTCTTCCATGTGACTGTGAAAGTCGGAGGCTGATACGACGTAGCGCGTGTATCCCGGCTCGCGGTGGCACGGTGCCCGGTTGGGCAGAGCGAGTTCGTGATACATGAAAAAAGAGGTGCCTGGTTCAGCCATCGAGATGATCTCGTTGTCGAAGTGACCTAGAGTTTGGCCTTTTGGAATGCGCGTTCCATGAAACTCAGCCAGTCTCCCAATTCTGGCAGAGGATCGGCCCACTGAAAGTTGTCGTGGAAGGTGCCGGGCACAGGTGTCATCACTGCTAACAGGGTGTGCCATCGTCCCGGATAAGGTCTTGGATAGCCAGTCGGCGCACCGCGCCATACTTCCACAAGATGGCGAAAATCTCCGAGAAGCCAGCGGCAGGTGACGCCGATCAGGGCTGGACTCTGCTTTTCCACATCGCCTGTCTCGGCCATCTGCGCCAGCAGGGCAGGGAAATCTGCTCCCGCGTAGCAGGCGAGCGGCAGGGAATTCCAGAAGCGGCCATTGACCTCCATGAAGAGCGGCGGCCTGCCTGGGATCTGTCGAAACTCCACCATAGCCACCCCGTGCCAATGCAAAGCTTGGAGAATCGCTAGAGATGCACTGCGAACCTGCGGATCGGGTTCGACGCTGATGCGAACCGCGCTGCCAGAACCGGTCGGATGAACATCCCGGATGCGCCGGTGCGCGAACTCGGCTCGGAGCTCGCCGTGGTGCATCAATGCAAAATAGCCTGTACCTTCACCGTCGACAAACTCCTGCACCAGGATCCGGGAGCAGGTCCGGCTCATCTCCCGATAGAGGGCCTGAAGTTCTTCAGCATTCTTGGCGTAGCGCGGCCGTCCGGTAACCTGCATCGCACCATCGGATCGAGCTTCTACCGAACTGCGCGGCTTCAGAACAACGGGGAACGTCGCCTCTTGTGCCGCGTTGAGAGCCTCCTCTGCGCAACAGACGACGGTGGTCTTCGGGACTGCGATCCCGAGAGAAGTAGCCAATCGAACCGTTTCCTCCTTGTTGAAAGCACGGAGAACCTCGGTATGTGAAGGCAATACCAGCCTGCCGCCAGCCGTCAGCAACGCATCGCGCTGTTCCGACAATGGGAGCGTCGTAGCCTCCGTCATAGGAAGGACCAGGGTGCCGGACTGCTGCCCCGCCACTTCCGAAATACGGGCGACAAAGCCAGCGGCGTCACGGTGCGGGTCAGGATACTGAAAGGAGCGGTGGCAAGAGCGAGACCAGCCAGCCTTCGACCAGGACCTCGACTCGCCTACCAGAACCTCGTGGCCGGCCTTCGCGAGCGAACGTACGGAGGCCACGGCTTGATTCTGGTTGCCGTCGAGTACCAGAACTCTCACGGCTGCACCGGCAAAACTGCGGCGCGCTGAGGATTGCGGCTGGCCCGAAAGTTGGCAGAAGCCTCGCGAAGTACGTCGGCGAAGCGCCGCGCGATCTGCGACCAGTCAAAGCGTGCCGCCAGGGCTGCGGCGTTGTGCTCGTACGTTCGCCGCAATTGGGGATCGCGCAAGAGCAAGAGGATGCTGTCAGCAAATGCCTGGGCGTTATCGGCGATCAGTACATCGCGGCCATGGGTTACGTCCAATCCTTCCGCTCCGATAGAAGTGGAAACCATGGCCTTGGCCATGGCCATCGCTTCGAAGATCTTGAGCCGGGTACCGCCTCCAATGCGCAGCGGCACGATTACGACCGTCGCCGTGCGCAAATAGTCGATGACGGAAGCCACAGTTCCCGTCACCTCGACGGATGACGAGGCCAGGCGTTGCACGCGGGGATGAGGGTTCCGGCCCACGATCTGAAACCGCGCGTCCGGAAAAGCACCTAGGACTGCGGGCCAAACGTCGCGGCAGAAGTATTCCATGGCGTCAATGTTGGGTTCCCAGTCCATGGAGCCAGTGAAGACAATTAGCGGAGGACGCCCCGAAACCGAAGGCACGACTTGATACTGCTCCGTATCGACGCCGGTTGGGACTACCGTGATCGGGCAAGCGGGAGATAACGTCAGCATGGCGTCGCGATCATGGTCGGAAACGGCAATGACATGCTGAAATCTGCTTAACGTGCGGGTTTCGTAAGCCGACATCTTCCGCGCTTCAATACTGTAGGAGAGCTTACGCAACGGTGTCTTTTCGGTTTCTGCCATGCGCCGCCAGAGCATGGTCTCGACATTGTGTTGAAAGAGAACAACGGGCGCGGACAAAGTCTCAGGAAAATTCAACGAAGCCGAGAGGAAATCGCACACCACAACGTCCAGACTGTCGTCGCTTAAGCGCCTCGCGACCTCCTGGCGAACCCGGCGATCTGTGAACTTTCGCACCGCATACGGAGCGATAGACGGCAGCTGAAGAATGTAGTCCAGAGACTGAGCCAGGGTACCCTCGGGTCCAGCTGTATAGATGGTGTGGGCTCCGGGGAGTCGCTGGGCGATAGCCGCTTCGTAGTCTGAATCGCGCGCCCCGCCGTAGTAGGAAAGCAGGGTGACCTCATGCTCTTTCGCCAAATGACGGAGGATGTTGTAGGAACGAATCTTGCCGCCGGTATCGACCGGCAACAACTTTCCTGCTTTCACCCAGAGTATTTTCATTGGTCACTGGCCTACCAGCACAACCCCTCGTAGGACGTCCCCGCGGCGGGCCGCCGGGACTTCTCCAGATTCACCAGATCCACGACGAAATGAGTAGGCCGAAGATGAGACTCCAGAGTCTTCCGGTCAATTCCACGAGTGCCGATGACTACCACTTCCACGTCGTTCAGTACCTGCTCCAGATTCGAACAGAGCAGGGAACCGATGTGTGGGATCACGGTTTCGATGTATTGCCGGTTGGAACCGATGAGGCGCCCCAAGGACACGTTGTCATCCCATATCTGCAGCTTGCAACCTTCGCCGATCAATCGCTTCACGAGTTGTACTTGAGGACTCTCACGGAGATCATCGGTTGCTGCCTTGAAGCTGAGGCCAAGCATGGCGACATTCTTCTTGCCCGTGCTCAGTACCATCTCGATTGCGCGATCAAGATGCGCATCATTGCTGGGCAGGATCGATTCGAAAAGCGGCAATTCAAGATCGAGTTCTTTGGCGCGATAGTTCAGAGCACGCACGTCCTTGGGCAGGCACGAACCACCGAAGGCAAACCCCGGTTTGAGATACCTCGCGGAGATGTTCAGTTTGGTGTCGGAGGTGAAGATCTCGACCACGTCTTCGGCGTCTACTTGCAACTCTTTTGCCAGTGTCCCTACTTCGTTGGCGAATGAAACCTTCACGGCATGCCAGGCGTTGCACACGTACTTCGCCATCTCCGCCGAGCGAAACGACGTTTCAAAGACGCGTCCGGGAACCCAGGCATATAGATCGCGAAGAATTTTGCTGTGCGCGGGATCGGCCGCTCCGAGGATGGTAATGGAAGGCTCCAGGAAGTCGGCAACCGCGGTGCCTTCGCGCATGAATTCGGGATTCACGCAAACGCCGAAGTCCGCTCCCATCTTTTTCCCGCTCGCTTTTTCGAGGGTGGGGACGACGATGGTCTCGGCTGTTCCCGGCAGCACAGTGCTGCGCAATACGACAAGATGAAACGCGTCTTTCTTGCGAAGCGCCGTTCCAATCTCCTGGCAGACGGGCCCGATGTGTCCAAGGTCCAGCTTGCCATTGCGCATGCTCGGAGTACCGACGCAGAGAAAGGAGATTTCAGTCTCCAGTACGGCCTTCTCCGAGTCGGTCATGGCGTGCAAGCGGCAGGCCTTCTGAGATTCAGCAATCAGATCAGCGACCGCAGGCTCCACAATCGGACTGCGGCCGCTGTCGAGAGCCTCGACCTTCGCGGCACTGAGGTCGACTCCTGTAACCCGGTTCCCCTGATGCGCCAGGCAAGCCGCAGTGACCGTACCCACGTAACCCAAACCAAAAATGCTGATCGCCCGGCTCATGCGCAGTCTTCACCCTTTCGATTTCAGTTCGATTCTCGAAGTTCTAAGATAGCCCACGGGGATGGTGGCGGCAAACCGCGCTGGCAATAACCGAGCCGTTGCTTGCGGCATGATTTGTTAGGTCTTTATTTTCAATCACTTGCAGCAGTGCGCTGATGGTGATCAGCGATTGGATGCAACTCCCGCATAGCGAGTGACTAACGAAACCCGCCACATGTGCAGCGGCAAAGAATTGCCATTACTATGAAGAGGCATGGATTCGTCGAACGAGCAGGCCCTTGAATCTCTGGCCGTTGATTCAGCTACGGCGCCGGGATCGCGGGGCGGCCGGGCTTCCGGCGGCGGCCCGGGTGTGGTCCGGCGAAAGGTGTTTTTTTTACTGGATTCCTTGAACGTCGGAGGCACTGAGACTCAAGCGGTCGAACTGGCGATTCGGCTCGACTCCGAACGCTATGCAGTGACTCTGGGATGTCTTCGCGCTCGTGGCCCGCTGCTGGAAAGGCTGGCTGGGTCGGCTGTTTCGGTCTGCGAGTTCTATCCTAAGGGCGGGTTTGACTCGATCCGCGGAATGTATCAGATGTTTCGTCTGGCGAACTTTCTGCGACGGGGCGGCTTCCAGATTGTTCATACCCATGATTTGTACGCGAATTTGCTGGGCATCCCAGCTGCAGTGATCGCGCGCGTGCCCGTGATCATTTCCAGTCAACGCGATTTGTCTCATCTCGGCTTGTACCAAACGCGGCGACGAGTCTGGCTTCGGCGTCTGCAGAAACGTTCGACTGCCGTGCTAACGAATGCGGGTGCGGTGCGTGATGCAGTTCTGGCCGAGAACCATTTTGCGCCGGAGAAAGTTCGCGTGATTCACAACGGCGTGGACATGCAGAAATTCGCTTATGGATCGCGCGATCGGGAATGGCTTAAGCAGGCCAGTGCGCGAGAGAAGTGGATCGCACTCGTAGGAAACATGCACAGCGACGTGAAGGGGCATCCCTGGTTGATCGCTGCTGCGGGGACGATTACGAGAGAATTTCCTGAGACGCGTTTTCTGCTAATGGGCGATGGGGAGCAAAGGAAAGATTACGAGCGCCAGGTTGCGGAACTGGGACTGGGCCGCCACTTCCTCTTTCTCGGGCGCCGCGACGATGTTCCGCGCGTCCTCGCCTGTTGTGATATTGCTGTTCTCCCGTCCAAAGCGGAGGGGTTGCCCAACGCTGTTTTGGAATATCTCGCGGTCGGCTTGCCAACCGTGGCCACTCGAGTCGGAGGCAACGCCGAGATCATCCAGGATGGCAAGACGGGATTGTTGGTTCCACCTGAGGATTCATCCGCTCTTGCAGAAGCGATCCTGCGTCTGCTGCGTGATCCTGGATTTGCGACAAGCCTGGGGAAGAATGGACGGGAGTATGTGGCTGCGGAATTCAGTTTTCAGAAGATGATCGAGAACACCGACCAGCTTTACACGGAACTACTGCACTCGCGGGGTGCGGAATGAGTTCTGAGACGGCGGCCCTGAAGCGCGTTTACCGGCGCGTCCTGGCCATGGACCGCGCTGAGATTGCGGACCGCGTTCGCCAGCAGTCTATGGCCCGTCTCGACCTGGCGCGCTACAAGGCAGGAATGGGTTTTGCACCCCGAATGCTCGCAACTGTTTCGGGCGCGCAACCGCGTTTTTTCTTCTCGCCAGATGCCGTTCCGGAACTGTGCTCTAGACTGCGCCAACTTTTTCCGGAAACCGCGAAACAGATCATCGAGCGAGCAGAACGAATCTGCGAACACCGCTTCGACCTGCTGGGCTACGACGCCGTGGACTACGGGTCTGAGATCGACTGGCACTGCGATCGAATTCACGGAAAGCGCGCTCCCCGTAAGCCGTGGTTCCAGATAAAGTACCTCGATTTCGCCGAAGTGGGCGATAGCAAGGTCACGTGGGAAGTGAACCGGCACCAGCATCTGGTCACGCTGGCTAAAGCTTACCGGCTGAGCGGCAACGAGAAATTCGCTGCGGAGTTGTTTCGTCAGTGGGAGCACTGGCACGCCGAAAATCCATATCCCATGGGCATCAACTGGGCCAGCAGCCTGGAAGTTGCTTTTCGCAGTCTTTCCTGGCTCTGGATCTATTTTCTTCTATCGGATTCTCCCGCGATGCCCGGAGGATTTCGAGCAGCATGGCTTCGAGCCCTGGCGATTTCCGGCCGTCACATTGACTGCTATTTATCTACCTACTTTTCTCCGAACACCCATCTGCTCGGAGAAGCGGTTGCCCTCTTTTTCATCGGTACCCTGTGCCCGGAGATCCCTGCGGCGCGGCGATGGCGACAGCGTGGCTGGGACATCGTGCAACAGGAGGCGGACCGGCAGATACAAGGGGACGGGCTGCATTTCGAGCAGTCCCTCTATTACCACGTATACGCTCTGGACTTGTTCATACACACTGCCGTGCTGGCTTCCGTGAACCAGCGTTCCATGCCAGCTGAGTTTGATCGGACCTTGGAACGAATGCTGGAAGCTTTGTCGGTTCTGGCGCGCGGGGGAACCGTACCGCAACTCGGCGATGACGATGGTGGCCGCCTGTTTGATCCTTCGCGGAACCGAAACCTGCATATGCACGATCCGCTGGCGACGGGCGCGGCCCTGTTCGGACGTGGAGACTTCAAAGCCCTGGCCGGAGGGCTGCGGGAGGAGACGCTATGGCTGCTGGGCGAGTCCGGTGTCGCGGAATTTGAACGCCTGCCGCAGGTTGAACCCGCACGCAAGTCAGTTGCGTTCCCAGTCGCAGGGTTGTACGTGATGTCGGGAGATGATCCGAAGCGGCAATTGGTGATCGATGCTGGTCCGCAAGGCGCACACACCGCGGGTCACGGCCATGCTGATGCGCTCAGCTTGACGGCGAGCAGCGGTGGCTGCGAGTTGCTCATCGACTCCGGAACTTTTGAATATGTGGGAGCGGACGGTGAGCGTAACCATTTCCGCGGCACGAGGGCGCACAATACGCTGCTCGTGGCAGGCCGCAATCCAGCGGAGCCGAGAGGTCCTTTCAGTTGGGGCAGACTGCCCCATGTCCAGGCGGAGGGCTGGATTTCGGGAAAGACCTTCGATCTTTTTGCGGGGAGCCACGATGGCTACTGTCGATTGCCCAATGCGGTGGTTCATCGCCGCTATGTTTTCGCGCTCAAGTCTGGCGCTTGGCTCGTTCGGGACCTGGCTCTGGGGTACGGGGAGCATCAACTCGAGCTCTTTTGGCATCTCGGGCCCGAGTTGAACCAAGTAAACGGAGAGACGAATCTGTTCATGCGTGACGGCCGGGGATTGCGGTTCCTGACCGTTGAAGGAAGCGAATGGACGCAGACTGTTGAGCGCCAGTCGTACTCTCCTGTGTATGGCAGGAAGGAAGATCATGACGTGCTGCACTTTACCACTCAGGCGCACCTTCCGGTCGAGTTCGTAACGTTGATGATCGCAGGAGCCAATGCGACTCTCTCGGAGCAGCGCTTGACAAGAATCGCATCGCACTCTTCTGTCGCCGGATACGGCTACCAAGCGGCTCAAGACGAGCATTCCATCGTATTTGGTGACGGCAAGCCTTGGAAGCTGGATCGCTGGAGCAGCGATGCGGAATTTCTCTATTGGGGACCTGGAGGAAGCGATTCGAAGCGCACTCTGATCTGCTGCATTGGCACTTATGTCGAATGGTCCAGCCAGACCATCGTAACAGCCAAGCGAGCCGTGTTGCGGTGCGAAGCCATCGAGAGTGGGAATCAATTCGAACTTGTCTCCTCAGACCCCGATGCAGTTGTTGTCAATCGAGAAGGATGGAAGATGCTTGTGTCTAAGGACAGTCCGCAACTGGCAGGCAAACTCACCTCGGAAGAGAAGAACTGACCTATGTGTGGAATCTGCGGGATCTTCTTCTCCGATCGCGACTGGCACGTCAAGGGCGACGTGTTGGCGGGCATGAACCGCCGCATCGTGCACCGCGGGCCTGATGACGAAGGCTTCTTCGTCGAGGAAAATGTTGGCCTGGCCATGCGGCGTCTCAGCATCATCGACGTCAAGAGTGGTCATCAGCCTTTGGCCAACGAAAATCAGGACGTCTGGATCGTATTCAACGGTGAGATTTATAACCATGCAGAGCTGAGAGTCGGGCTGGAGGCTAGGGGCCATACCTACCGCACGCGCAGCGACACGGAAACCATCGTCCACCTGTATGAGGAGTATGGCCGTGACTGCGTGAAGCACCTGCGTGGCATGTTCGCCTTCGTGATTTGGGATCGCCGTAAGCGCATGATTTTTGCGGCGCGGGACCGCCTTGGAATCAAGCCCCTCTACTACCGCTGGGACGGCAAAGCCTTCCTTTTCGGATCGGAGATCAAGACGATTCTCGCGTATCCCGGCGTGGAAGCGGAATTCAATCGGAGCGCTCTGGCTGAGTATCTCGCGTTTGGTTACATCACCGGCCAGGAGACGATGTTTGCGGGTGTTCGCAAACTCATGCCTGGTCACACCCTGGAACTTTCAGAGCACGGCGAGCCCAGGATCGAGCGTTACTGGGATCTGACGACAGAAGTGGATGCGGAGCCGCGTCCGCACGAGTATTACGTGAAGACCTACCGGGAACTTCTCGAAGATGCGGTGAAGTCGCATTTGATGAGCGACGTGCCCCTGGGGGTGTTTCTGAGCGGCGGACTGGATTCGAGCGCGGTGGCCGCGCTCACCACAAAGATTCGCGGCAACCAGATTCAGACTTTTGCGGTCGGTTACGGCGAGGAGGAGTTCAGCGAACTCCGATATGCAAAGCAGGTCGCCGAACACATTCGTTCCGATCATCATGAAGTACGTCTGAGCCGCGAGGAATTCTTTGCCAGCCTGCCGCAGCTGATCTGGCACGAGGACGAGCCGGTAGTGTGGCCGTCGAGCGTTTCTCTCTATTACGTGGCACGCCTCGCGCGAGAGCGAGTCACGGTGGTGCTCACTGGTGAAGGCAGCGACGAAACTTTGGCCGGATACACCAGGTATGCGTGGACGCTGTTGAATTCGAAGATGGACCGAACCTATCGCGCGCTCACTCCTGCATTCTTGCGCCGGATGTTGCGTACCGCGGTTGGAAAGGCTCCGCTGTCAGCCAGCGTGCACCGCAAACTGGAGCACACGTTCCTGATGAGGGACGGCGAGGACTGGCCTTCCTTTTACTTCGACAACTTCTACTCAGCGTTTTCCGCGAGTGAGTTTCCCGAGCTGTTGACCCCGGGGGCGCTCGTAGCCGCGGGACAGGCATATGCCGGGTCCATGGGTGCGTGGGAACGATCTCATGGCGACTTGCTGCATCGCCTGCTTTACACCGACATCAACAGCTATCTCATTGAGCTGTTGATGAAGCAGGATCAGATGAGCATGGCTGCCTCGATCGAAAGCCGTGTGCCATTTCTGGATCATCCGCTTGTGGAATTCACCGCGCGAATTCCAGTGAAGGAAGAAATCAAAGGGATGGCCGGCAAATTCATTCTGAAGGAAGCGGTCGCGGACCTTCTGCCCGAGGACATCGTATACCGCAAGAAGATGGGCTTCCCAACGCCTTGGGCCTATTGGCTGGCCGGTTCGCAACTGGCGGAGATTGAACGCCTGTTGTCGGAGCCGCGAAGCCACGCCAGAGGACTGTTCCGACCCGAGGCGATCCAGCGTATCTTTGCCGAGCACCGCGCGGGATATCGCGATCATGGCAACCGCATCTGGCGGCTGCTGAACCTCGAACTCTGGCAGAGGGTATTCCTCGATGGTGAGGTCGATGCGGTGGTGAGCAGTTCGCGGACAGGCGGGCTTGTTCGCTAAGGCAATGCGAACATCTGCATACAGCGTCCAATGCAAATTCTAAGAACAGCCAAACTCGNNCGCGCTCGGGTTGCTGAGAGGCGCTGGCGCGTTCCAGTTCGTTGCCAACAGCCAGTGGCGCCGCGAGCGTTTGCTGATTCTCTGCTACCACGGCATCTCTCTCGAAGACGAGCATTTGTGGAGGCCGGGGCTCTACATGACTGCAGAGTTGCTCGCAAGCAGGCTGGAGACTCTGCGGGCGATGGGTTGTTCCGTGCTGCCACTGGGAGAGGCTCTGGCCCGGCTGCGATCAGGCGATCTTCCGCCACGGAGCGTAGCGATCACCTTCGATGATGGTACGTATGACTTCTACAAGCAGGCTTACCCTCTGCTGAAAAAGCGTGGCTTTCCGGCTACCGTCTACCAGACCACGTACTACACCGATCACGAGATTCCGATTTTTAATCTCACGTGCTCCTATTTGCTGTGGAAGCGGCGTGGGGAGCAGTTGGACTCACCGAAAGATCTCGGACTCTCGGGACCCATGGACTTGCGCTCGGAACTGGGACGACACAAGGTCGTCCGAGGACTGATCGAACGATCCGAACGCGAGAATCTGACAGGCCTACAAAAGAATGAACTCGCGCGGCGATTAGCCGAGATTCTAGAGATCGACTATTCGGCTATTGCCGCCAAGCGCATCCTGCAATTGATGAATGCGCGAGAGGTTGCAGAAGTCGCACATGACGGCATTGATGTGCAACTGCACAGTCATCGCCACCGGACTCCTGAAGAGGAAGTCTTGTTTAGAGAAGAAATCAGAGAGAACCGGGACCGAATTCGATCCCTGACGGGAACCGAGGCCACCCATTTCTGTTACCCGAGCGGAGTCTACCGCCATGAATTTCTCGAGTGGCTGAACAAGGAGAATGTAGTTTCCGCCACTACCTGTGACGCAGGACTCGTAAACCGACATACGAACCCGTTACTCCTGCCGAGATTTGTGGACACTTCCGGCCGGACTCAGCTGGAATTTGAGGGTTGGCTCTGCGGGGTGGGATCTCTGCTCGCGGTGCGCCGGGCGGCGCCACAGCAGTACATCGTGCCCGAGGACTGAACCGAAGCGAAGCGAGCGCGAAGATACTTCAGTTCCTGGCTGTTAGCGCGACGCAGTTCACCAGCATCTCGGCAGATGCCTCCAGCAAGGCAGAAGTTCCACGAATGGTCGACCGGCCTGGGAGTGCTGGTTTGCCGATAGATTGGCAGGTATAAGAGAAATTGCAAAGAGCTAACTTGCTGGGTCAGGAAAACAGCGATTGTAATCCCTCCAAATGATTGCCATTGTCGATGGTTGTTGGATCTCTCCGGAAGCAAGCCCCGGGTCGTGAGGAACTCCAACGGTGTGCCAAGCGGGAAGGAGATTCAGTGCGACTGGCGCCACGCAGTAGTTCAACAACCAAAGTATCGCATGCAGGAAGGTTTAAAGACGAACCGGAGCCGTTCTTGACGGTATAATTCTAGCCGAAAATGAAGATTACGCTGAACCAGAAGCCGCTAGAAGTACGATTTAAGCGGGCTTTGAAATTGGTAATGGCGGCGGCACTTGCGCTGGCCGTGTCGAGTTGCGGCGGCGGCAACTCAACACCGATGAATCCAGGAGTGGCTCCCACAATTGTGACTCAGCCTGCGAACCAGTCTGTGCCGACGGGACAGGCCGCGACATTCACCGTTGTGGCAACAGGGACCGGGCCATTGAATTATCAGTGGGAGAAGAATGGCGTCGCGATTTCTGGAGCTACAACGGCTACCTACGCAACCCCGCCCGCGACGACCGCTGACGATGGCTCACAGTTTGACGTTGTCGTGAGCAATTCTGTTCGAGCGATCACTAGTAACCGCGTTCTACTCACCGTGATTTCTGTTAGTGCTCCCGTGATTACGACGCAACCCGCAAGCCAAACAGTTAATGCGGGCCAGACGGCAACTTTCGCTGTGGTCGCCTCCGGAACTGCCCCGCTCAGCTACCAGTGGCTGAAGAATGGTACTGTGGTTCCGGGCGCCACATCGGCGAGTTACACCACTCCTCCGACGACGACAGGCGATGACGGTTCTCAATTTGATGTGGTTGTCAGCAATTCTGTTCTGGCGATCTCCAGTAACACCGTCCTCCTAACCGTCATATCTGCTCCAGCTATTGTGACGCAACCCACCAGTCAAACAGTTAACGCAGGTCAGACCGCAACTTTCGTTGTAGTCGCCTCCGGCACCGCCCCGCTGAGCTACCAGTGGCAGAAGAATGGTACTGTGGTTCCGGGTGCCACGTTGGCGAGTTACACCACTCCTCCAACGACGACGTTAGATAATGGATCGCAATTCCAGGTAGCTGTCAGCAATTCAATCGGAAGTATCACCAGCAATCCGGCCACGCTAGGCGTAAATGGTCTTACGAGTTCGGTGAACGTATTGACCTATCATAACGACAATGCCCGTTCTGGGCAGAATCTGAACGAAACTGTGCTGACGCCGCAGAACGTTAATACCACCCTCTTCGGAAAGCTCTTCTCCGTGCCGGTCGACGGTAGCATCTACACGCAGCCGTTATACCTTGCCAACGTAGTTGTTCCGGGCCAAGGTACGCACAACGTTATCTACGTGGCGACGGAACACGACAGCGTTTATGCATTTGACGCTGATGTAACTGGATCGCCCCTGTGGCAGGTCAGCTTCATTGATCCAGCGAATGGCATCACGACGCTTACAACAAGTGATGTCAGCTGTACAGCGATCTCGCCCGAGATTGGAATTACGGGAACACCTGTGATTGACAGCACAACCGGCACACTCTACGTGGTGGCTAGAACTAAGGAAAACGGCACATTCGTGCAGAGATTGCACGCCCTTGACGTGGGCAGTGGGTCAGAGAAATTTGGTGGACCGGTTACGATTCAGGCGACTGTGCCGGGGTCAGGGGCAGGATCAGTCGGCGGCATGCTCAGTTTCAATCCGCAACTGGAGGGGCAGCGTGCAGCGTTGCTCTTGCAGAATGGATTGGTGTACATAGGGTGGGCTTCCCTCTGTGACATCACGCCATTTCATGGCTGGCTGATGGCCTATGACCCACAGACCTTGCTGCAAATTGGCGTCGAGAGCACGACACCGAACGGTACAGACGGCGGAATCTGGGCCAGCGGTTCCGGGCCCGCGGGAGATGGCACTTCTCTTTTCCTGGCTACAGGGAACGGGACGTTCCGAGCCAGTACCGGCGACTACGGTTCTAGCATTCTAAAGTTGGACCCGCCGAACGCGACGTTGTTTTCGGTTCTAGACTATTTTACCCCTTACAACTACAGCACGCTGAATTCGGCAGACACGGACCTCGGGTCGGGCGGCGTGTTGCTCGTCGACCAACCGATTGGTTCTTCGCACCAACACCTCCTCTTTCTCTGCGGAAAGGAAGGGACTCTCTACGTGGTTGATCGCGACAACATGGGACAGTTCAATGCCAGCGGAGATCTGGTACCTCAATCGATTGCCAACGTCAATCCTGGCTCATGGAGCTCGCCGGCTTGGTGGAACGATACGCTATACCTCGGGGGCGCTGCCGAGCCTCCGACGGTGATCCCCGATTCGTTAAGAGCATTCACCTTCGATCCGATAAGCGGAACGCTTACTACCACGCCCACTTCGCTGACTGCCGTTCTTTTCAGCTATCCATCACCAACGCCGTCAGTTTCTGCAAACGACGATTCGGACGGAATCGTCTGGGTGCTTCAGGAGAACAATTACCAGAATATAAAAGGACAAGCAGTTCTTTTCGCCTATGATGCCACCAATCTTGCCAACTTGCTCTACAGCTCAAGCCAGAACTCGACCCGTGACAATGCTGGTGTGTCGGTAAAATTTGGGGTTCCGACCATCGCCAACGGGAAGGTCATCATCCCTGGGAGAAACGCAGTTACGGTATTCGGTCTGTTGCCATGAGATGGCTTGAGGGGGCCCGGCCTATTATCTGAATCGACCAGATTGGTCGCTGGCGTCTCGATCCCAGCAACGGCTTGGCTTCCAGGTCGTCAACCAAGGCCGATACAGACCCTTAGGTCTGACGCGGTCGCTGTTCCTCGTTGTACTTGGGCTCTCGCGTTGCGTCCTGCTGGATGTAAGACTCAAGGGATAGCCGAAGAACAGGGGCGGCTACCCAGCCAAACCTCGGAACCAAGATCTCCGAAGCAGGCTCGAGAGGCGCCCAACGGCCAGCAGACGTACCTGCCCCTGGCAACAGGAGACAGAACTGAAACCGCTGACTGTTCAGCGGAGACTGTTCGCCTGACAAAGCATGTCCCCGAGGGCTAGCGAGCCTGTTCGGCCACCCGGATGTGGGGCTCCACCAGGGCAAGAAGTTCGTCCTTCAGCTTAGGGCCGCACGCCAGCAGGCCCGAGAGGAGCGGATCGCGGCGATTCGCGGTCAGGTCGGATTTCTCCAGAGTGCTGACGAATCCACCTGCACTCCGCACCAAAGCCGCTCCAGCGACCACGTCCCACTCGTTCTTGGGTGTCAGAGTGAAAGTGATGTCCGCAAGGCCCGCTGAGACGAGCGCGAGTTTATACGCGACGGAACCCATCGCTTGAACCTTGAATGGACCATTCTCGAACTGCTTCCACTCGCCGCGCTTGACCTCACTGCGGCTGGCGAGGATGAGGGCTCCCTGCAGACTAGTGCGCTGGCTAGGACGTGCACTTTGACCGTTGTAGAGCACGCCGGTGTCAACCGCCCCGAGGAACGTCTCTTGTGTGGCCGGGTTGTAGATTCCTCCCGCCACGGGTATGCCGTTCTCGGCAAAACCGATCGAGACGCAGAACTCGGGTAGGCCCTGAACGAATTCACGCGTGCCATCGAGAGGATCTACAATCCAAACCCGTTTCTTGTCGAGCCGGGAAGGATTGTCCGCCGTCTCTTCCGAGAGCCAGCCCTCGCCGTCGCGCAGCAAGTTCTGGCGTAGCACGGCATCCAAGGCGCGATCCGCTTCGGTCACCGGATCGTGCCCGATCTTGTATTCCGTTTCAATTGCGCCCGGAGTAAAGCGCGCGAACACGGCGCGGGCAGCGTCCAAAGCGGCGTCAATGCGCTGCAGGATGTCGGCGTAGGAAGAAGAGTTCATGTTTTCCTGAATCATGTCGCCGATATAAATTCGGCAGAATCAAGCCCACAACATACGGGCTCCGGTGATCAACAGCAAGGCGCACAGAAGTCGGCGTAACCACAGCATGGGCACGCGCGTTGCCAGGTGCGAACCGAGCAGGCCGCCGGGGATCGAACCGATCAGCAGCGACACGACGAGACGGGGATCCACATTGCCCAGGCGGAAGTGAAGCAAGCCCGTGACTCCCGTGAGGATGACGGCGTGCACGATGTCGGTCCCGACGTTCACCTTGGGTGGGTAACTGTAGAACAACAGCAGCAACATCATGATGATGCTGCCCGAACCGACTGATGTCATGCCTACGAGAAATCCGGCCACCAGGCCAATCACCGCCATGCCCGCGAAACTCTTTGTGGTGGGTGGGCGATTCACCACCCGCTCTTCGATTCTTTTCTGGAACAGCAACAGCGTGGGAATCACGATCAACAGCACACCCACCGCGGTCTTGATGAAGCTGTTGACGCCGTCCCCATAAATGTGGCGAATGTGCATCAGCAACTTGACTCCACAGATGGAGCCGGGAATGCTGCCGACCGCGAGGGCGATCACGACCTTGCGACGCACCGTGCCCTTCTTAAGGTGCAGGAGACTGGCGGGAATCTTGGTGAAGAAATTGAACAGCGCGTCGGAACCGACGGCCATGATCGGGGGAACTTTCAATCCGAAGATCAGGATGGGGAGCAGCAAAACGCCGCCCCCCACGCCGCTCATACCGATGAGGACGCCCACAACAAAGCCAACCAGAATTTTGGCTGCCAGTAGTGGCATAGTCAGTTCCTGTTTGCCTTACTCCCCTGCCTTGTGTACTCCGATGAAACCTTCGCGCTCCAGGTGCAGAATAATTTCCTGGGCGGCTTCCTCGGCTGACAGTTCGCCGGTGTTAATCGTGACGTTGGCATCCGCCGGAACCTCATAGGGATCAGAAATTCCGGTGAATTCCTTGAGAATGCCGGCGCGCGCCTTGGCATAAAGGCCCTTGCGGTCGCGCTGCTCGCAGACTTCGACCGTCGTGGCGATGTGCACCAGGATGAAGCCTCCATAGGGCTCGATCATCTGGCGCACGTGTTTACGGGTCGCATCGTACGGAGCGATCGGAGCACAAATCGCGATGCCGCCGTTCTTCGTAATTTCCGAAGCGACGTATCCAATGCGACGGATGTTGATGTCGCGATGCTCTTTCGAGAATCCCAACTCCGACGAAAGATGTTTGCGCACCAGATCGCCATCGAGCAAGGTCACTGGGCGACCGCCAACTTCCAGGAACTTTGTCATCAGGACGTTGGCGATGGTCGACTTGCCCGAGCCAGAAAGTCCGGTGAAGAAGATGGTCACACCCTGCTTCGCGCGTGGCGGGAAGCTGCGCCGCAGTTCTTGAACTACCTCGGGATAGGTGAACCACGCCGGAATGTCGCGGCCTTCATTCAGCCGGTCGCGCAGTTCGGTGCCGGAGATATTCAGAACCTTGTCGCCCTTCTTGACCTCGTCGTCGGGTACGTAGCGGTCCTCGTCTTCGAGGTACACCATCATGCTGAAAGGCACCATGGCGACGCCGATGTCGGCCTCGTGCTTCTTAAAAGTTTCCTGGGCCTCGTAGGGACCATAGAAGGGCTTGCCGTCGGTGTCTTTGCCAGGGCCGGCGTGATCGCGGCCCACGATGAGGTGGGTGCAGCCGTGGTTCTTGCGAATCAGGGCGTGCCAGATCGCTTCGCGCGGTCCACCCATGCGCATGGCAAGAGGCAGGAGCGAGAGCTTCTGCGTTCCCTGTGGATACTTCGAGCTCAGCAACTGGTAGCAGCGCACGCGGGTGTAGTAGTCCACGTCTCCGGGCTTCGTCATTCCGACGACGGGATGGATCAAAAGGTTGGCTTCCACTTGCTTGGCCGCGCGGAAAGTGAGTTCCACGTGGGCGCGGTGCATGGGGTTGCGAGTCTGGAAGGCAACGATTCGGCGCCATCCAAGACGCGCGAACTCCGCGCGCAACTCTGCCGGGGTGAAGCGCAGCGTGCGGAAATCGTAATGAGAAGGATGTTGCAGACCTTCGACGCGCCCGCCTACGTACCACGGGTTCGCCTTATTCATCGTGTAGTCGGCGCCGGGATGAGCCTTGCTGGTGCTGTTAAAAACCGCTTTGGCTTCCGCGGCCCGGTCGGCTTGCCAGACTTCTTCGACGTGCAAAACAGCCAGCATCACGCCTTCGGCGTCTCGCAGAGCGACTTTGCTGCTGCCGGGCGTGAGCTTCTTGGCAAAATCTTCGGTGACATCGAGCGTGATCGGCATGGGCCAGAGGACTCCGCTGGCCAGACGCATGTTATGGCACACGCCTTCGTAATCGGCTTTCGTCATAAAGCCGCGCAGCGGAGAAAAGCCGCCGCTCATGAGCAGTTCGAGATCGCAAACTTGGCGGGCCGTAAGGTCCCAGGATGGCCACTCGCGAGAGTGGGCTTTCAGTTCTGCGGCTTTTTCCGATGATGCAAGCAGATTGACAAGTTCGCCGCCGTGCGGAGCAATCAAATGACTAGAGGAAGCAGACAAGCTCGTGAACCTCCAAGGTTCGTTGATTTTGGATTTACAGCATGTAAAATTCAGCGTCTCGCAGAAGGAATCAGTGCTGACTTCCGGACATGTTTAATGGGGGGATTTGCAAACTAGACCACAAATTGTTGCGGCCAATGACGTTGATTAGCCCCAGTGTACACCAAAAAGATTGCACCCCTTACCCCACGCAAGTGCCATGCCGGAGAGGTTTTGGCAATTGTACTGTAAATTGATAAGGATAAGAGCTAAAGTTTGATTTTTGCACTCTGTGCTTTGTCCCCACTCATTCTCGTGTGCAAAGAGTTGCGCAGAATAGGGAATGATTTTAGCCCCCACGTCAGAAGCCTGTGCAAGTTCCTGCGTAGTGGAGCCCGTCTCTAACCACGGCGAAGGCTCGGCGAAACACCGGCTCGGTTACACTGCAAACAGCTTCAGGCGCGAATTTCTTATGGCGTTGATCAGAGATTGGACCAAGAGGGCGATTCTTGCCAGCGGAGCGCTGCGGTTTGCGGGAGGTTTTCACGGTCCCAGCGCGGCAATTCTGATGTACCACTCCGTCCTTTTTGATCCGACGCGGGAATCCGACTCTATGGGTGGCATCGTCCACTCCGAACGTGTGTTTCGGGCGCAGATGGAGATGCTGGCACGGGATTATCATCCGATCTCTCTGGATCGAGCTGTCAAACATCTAAGCGACGGCGAAGATCTGCCAAAACGATCGGTGGTGGTTACGTTCGACGATGGCTACGCCGATAACCACGAAGTCGCGATGCCGATCCTGAATCAGTTCGCTGTGCCCGCGGCATTTTACGTGACCGTGGACTGCGTCGAAAACAAGCGGCTGCCCTGGCCGAGTCGCTTGCGCTTCGCCTTTCGCAGCACGAAGGCAGTTTCATGGACGGATCCTCAAGCCAAGTCGTGGACTCTCAGTGCTCCGGACAATCGCGAGGAGGCATTTCTGGCGGCTAGCGACGCTTGCTGTCAGCTCAGCTGTGCAGCGCAGGAAGAATTCATCCGGCGCGTCGAGCAGGAACTGCAGACATGCTTGCCCGACCAGCCGGGCTCGCCCATGATGAGTTACGACCAGTTGCGGGATTTGACGCGTCATGGACACATCGTCGGTTCCCATACCATGACGCACCCAAACATGGCGTACCTGAAGGAAGACGATGCGCAGCGCGAACTCGCCGACTCGAAGCAGCGGCTTGAAGCACAGCTGGGTGCGCCGATCAAACACTTCTCCTATCCCTGTCCGGCTCTCTCGCCTCACTGGAGTGAACGGACCGTCGAGCAGAGTCGCGCCCTTGGCTACGAAAGCGGGGTCACCACGAACAGCGGTTTGACCCGTCGCGGAGACAATCCCTTGTGCTTAAAGCGCCTCCATCCCACCAAGACGGTGGAGGGCCTGCGATGGAACCTGGAAAGCGCTTTTGCCGGACGGACAGTTTAATTAGACTCGAAACGGGGCAATCACGGATTGGCCAGAATCCTGGTTTTGGACGGGCACAGCGCGGCGGCTCTCGCGGTAACGCGGTCGGCCGGTCGGGCCGGGCATTGGGTAAGTGTCGGTGCAAACCGCGGACTTTTTGCGGCGACTGCGCTCTCCCGCTACTGTAGTACGAGACTCGAATATCCCGTTTCCACCAGCGAACCGGAAGCCTTTGTGGAATCGGTCCTGGAGTTCGTTCGCGCCCAGGCAATTGACCTCGTCATTCCGATCACGGATTGGACGCTGGGACCACTCTCGGCACACCGGGAACGCTTTGTCGAATTATCCCGAGTGACCATGCCCTCCCAGGAAGCACTCGAGTTTGCGTCCGACAAATATCGCACCATCAAACTCGCCGAATCGCTCGGGATCGGCGTACCCGGAACTCTCCTCGTTGAATCAACCGGCGATCTGTCTCAGTTCCAACGAGGCCCCTTCCCGGTCGTTGTGAAGGATCGATTTTCGGTGCGATGGACCGCAGGCAGAGCCGTGTTCGGATCTGTGGCTTACGCGTATGCACCTCCGGAACTGGAAGACAAAGTGGCCGACCGCGTGCGGGCCGCGGGCGACGTTCTGATCCAGGAATTCACTTCGGGGATTGGACTCGGGTTCTCCTGTTTCATGATTGGCGGTCAAGCGTTTCTGCCCTTTCAGTGGCAGAGAATCAGGGAAGTAGACCCGCGCGGATCCGCCAGCAGTGCCAGAAAATCCGTTCCCCTGGATTCGTCTCTCGTTTCCCTGAGTGTGAAGTTGATTCGTGAAATCGGCTTTGAGGGAATTGCGATGGTGGAGTACAAGAAAACCGCCGACGGCCGTCTCATCTTGATGGAGATCAATGGCCGGCCCTGGGGATCGATCGGCCTGCCGGTGGCGAGTGGCATTGACTACCCGCGGCATCTCATCGAATGGTCGCTGCAAGGGAATCTCCCTCCGCAGGAGATCTCCTATCGGACGAATGTAACCTGCCGCCGAGTTGTCGGCGAGTTGACTCACCTCAGCAATATTCGTGCGGGGCGTCCCGCCAACTGGCCGGGCGCGTATCCGAATTTCTGGAGTAGCCTTTTCACGATGGCAGTGCCCTGGCTGCCGGGCATGTGTTATGACGATGTTTGGCTGTCGGACTTGCGGCCCGGAATCGCCGGTATTCGCAACTGGTTTCAGGCCCGCTTGAAAAGCAAGCCGTAGGCCCAGAACTTCGACGCCTGATCATTCGCGGGCGACGGGTTGCTCCGTTGAAGCGGCGGAAGAGGGCGACAGGATTGTTGATGCGATGAGGTTCTGAACGCAGGTTCGTAACTGCTGGCCGCAATATCGAGTCGCCTCAAGATCCCCCAGATAAGGATCTGGAATCTCGCGATATTGCCACGGACCTTCGGCATACGCGCTGAGCATGAAAATCTTCTCTCTTGCTTCCGGGTAGAGTGTGAGCAACTCTGCCTTGTTCTGGAAGTCCATGGCGAGCACACAATCAGCCTGCTCCACCATTTCGCGAGTCAGGGGCTTCGCTCGGTGTCCCGACAGTGAAATTCCTAGGTCTGCGGCTGCCTCCTGTGCCCAGGGATGTGCTTCTTTGCCGGCGGTGGCATGCAGGCCGGCCGAAACGATCTGTACGTTTTGCTCCATGCCCTTCTCCCTCAACGCCTTCCGCATGAGAAATTCCGCCATGGCGCTGCGCATGATGTTGCCAAAGCAGACGAAAACAAACGACCGCGCCGAGGGAGGCACTTGGCGCTGGTTCGCTGTGTGTACTCCGCGCGCGTCGCTCCGACGCAAACCGCTATAAATCCAGCCAGCTCGAAGCCCAAGGCGAAAGATGATGCCGCGTTGCTGCAGCGCCCGCAACCAGGAGTTCGGAAGCATCTCCCGCAGGGAGTCTTTTAGCGCTGTCTTCAGCGTTCGTGGCTTCTCTTCACTCACGAACGCCTCCATCGGAGACCCTTTCGGTCGGCGGGGCTGTCTGTTCCGAAACCAGTTCGTATCCCAAACTCTGCATCAGGTCGCCCCAAGCCGATTCGATCGCCCGTACCGACTCCGGAGAAAGCTGTGATTTCCATCCGCCGGAGGTAGCCGAGCGGACGAATGGCTTGTCATTGCGCGTGTCTTTCGTCAGCACCCAGCTGCCGGCTTCCTGCTTCTCAAGCAGGCGCATCCTTTCCGGTGAACTCAGATCGATGGCCCGCTGCACGGCCTCGGGATTGGAATCGATTTTGCGAAACGAACAGCGACCAAGAAAAGCGACAATCTCGGCAAGGGCGCTGGCCGTGTCGCTCTTCATATCCTCGTAGCGGAGCATCAGAAACCGCGGATCATCTTTGCGCAGAACCGTCCAACTCAGCACGTTGTCGCGCCAGGAGCCGAACTTGCGATCGAATTCAGCCGCGATGAAACGGGGCACAAAGCTGGCTATGGGATAGTCGTCGGGAATATTTCGCGCCTTTACATTGTGGTGATAGAAGGAGACTGCCACGTCCCGTGGGTCGCGCACAATGTAGATCACCCGCGGATAATGCGGCTGAAAGCACTCGTGGCTCTTAAGCATGCGCGGACGCGGAAGCTGCCGCAGAAACCGGTCGCGGTTGAAATAGATCTCCGGAATCCTTGACTCGACATTGGAGAATGTGACGGGATCATTCTCGTGGATCAAATTTCCCAGCAGAAAGCGGGTCCAGGTGTTGCCGGACCGGGGATAGGACACGAGGAAGACATCGTCGGGGAAAACAGTGAGTCCTCGTCCGGCGATTTGGCGCCCCGTGAGGACACGCCCGGCTTGCGCCAGGGCGCCAGTAAACCTCGAGAAGAAATTATCTCGTGATTGCATATCGGCGAGGGAGGTGAACAGTCATCGAAGTTTGACCGAAAGTTCTGCGGTTTGTGAAGCACTAGATAGTTCGTATCCCAGAGTGCGCATCAGCGGTCCCCACGCCTTTTCTATATCGGCCACCGCCTGAGGGGGCAGTTCTGACCTCCAATTCCCGGCACGCGCTTTGCGCACAAATGTCATATCGGACCGGGTGTTCTTCGTGAGCGCCCATTCCGCAGCTTGCTGTTTTTCCAGGCCGCGCATATGGTCCGCAGAACTTAGCTTAACGGCGCGTGCCAACCGCTCCGGCGTCGTCGCCAGGCCGAGGAAATCAGCCACCTTTACCAGTTCGCGTTCCGGATCTTCCAGCATGTCCTCATAGCGAAGAAGCAGAAACTTGCGGTTGTCCTTCATGGCAAGCCAGCTAGCAACGTTTTCATACCATGATCCGAAGCGCGGATTGACCAACATCCCGGAGTCAAAGCTTCCGTCGACCAGAGAAGGGATGAACTTCTCGATTCCCCAGTTCTCCGGAACGACGCCCAGTTTGACACCATAGTGGTAAGCAGAAACAAGTACGTCTCGTGGATCTCGAACGATGTAAATAACCGTCCTATATCGCGGGTCGAAGCAGTCGTGGCTCTTCAGAATGCGAGGAAGTTTCCGCAGTTTCCGATCGGAATGAACATACAGGGACGGCAAACGGTTCTCGACATTAGCGAATGTGATCGGTTCGTCTTCGTAGATGAGATTTCCGACTAAAAACCGGGTCCAGGTGTTTCCAGATTTCGGATATGAAACGATGAAGACATCTCCTGGAAGGACCGTCAAATTGCGGCCTGCGGGGTTGCGGTCAAACGCGGTATCAGTCACCTTTACCAAGTGGTTGACCAACCCGCGAATGCGCCGGACGACAATGTTCATTCCAACTCCTTTCACTTACTTCCGCGGCCCGCTCTCTTCCTTGAATCCGAGGAGACGCCTTAAGAATCTGATCACATTCGGATAGCCAAAGCTATCATCAAGCTCTATTCCCCGTTCCACCGTGCGAGACCCCGCGTTTATCCGGTTCCGCTTCACCGCGAAGGCGACAGCAGTCCTTTGAAATGCCGGGCAGA